>JBGSMY010000023.1:0-62512 GCA_041739975.1 Pirellulaceae bacterium | reverse complement strand
GTATTGCAGTGGATGGCCGTCGTCTGTGGATGGCCCGGGTTGGCGGTGCGATTCATTTTGAACCGTGTTGGGCGAAACGTCGGCTGCGACGGTAGGTTCTGGCCGGCGCCAAGCGAGAAACCATTGTCTACGATTGGGGTTAGTTGAATTTTGGTCTGCTTCGCTCATACTATGGATCTGGAGCAATGGAAATTGGTCGTAACGTTTGGGAAATAAACGAGACTTTGCTGCCCAACGTATCATACTGGAAAGATCGACCGATGATGGGGTGGATTGGGCCGCGTGGCTCAAGCCCGACCGCTGAACAATTAAGGGTTGGTGCAGGATGACACGAATTTCACAGCGGGAATTAACATATTTTGGTGCGGTGGTTTGTTTGCTAATCAGTATTGAACTTCCGGCGCAAGTTGGGCGAAATGAAAATCCTCCAATAGTCAAACGAGCACAACGTCCGCAGTTTCAAGAACGCGATTGGGATGGTATTTACTTTTCCAATCTCTTTACCGACGGGTTGGTTGGACCTCGCCCTGCCCTTCAAGCTGGCCCTGCCCTGCAAGCTGGTGTTGTACAGCCCCTCAATAATTCCTCATCCGTTGCCAATCCGAACAGTGATAACGAAGTCGCCAATGGTTCGGCTTTGGCATGGAACCAATTAATCTCGCGAGAATCCGTTGAAGATGAAATCAAGCGTTTGCAGCAACTGTTGGCAGGGCAAGTAACGACCGCAACAAAATTTAAGACGGAATATGGCACCGTGCGACAATCGTTGTCGATGTTGTCGTTATGGTTTGCGATTGTGGCAAACTATCCGGAAGAGATTCGTTGGCAGGAACAGGCCGGGGCGGCTCAAGCTTCTTTTGCACGGGCCGCCGCGAATGCCCGCGTAGCCAGTGATCAAGCGTTTCAGTATGCCAAAGCGAGAATGGACGATCTGACCCAGTTGGTGCGCGGCGGAAGTGTCCCGTTTCCTGAATCTGCCTCGGAAGAATTGGACTGGTCAGCGGTTGTAGATCGAACGTCGATGATGGTTAGATTAGACGAGCTGTTGACAGAATTGAAACAGAACACCGCCAACGATTCGGCAATTCGCGAAAACTCGGACCGTATCTTGCATCAGGCAAGTCTGGTGGCGGTTATGGGACGAGTGATGGTTCAACCCAATATGGACGATGCGGATGATGATGATTATTCCAAGTTGTCGGAAAAGATGACTGCAGCCGCGATTAGCATCTCGCAAGCAGGGCAAAATTCAGATTTAGAACTCGTTCGCAGCACTGTCAATCGACTGGAACAAAGCTGTAACAAATGTCACGAGAACTGGCGTTAAGTGATGGCAGAAACAATAAGTAATGGTGAGTTTTCGCCTTGGGCGCACCCCAAGTCGCAAGCTTGGTTTGAGATGGTGTTTGAGCGATCAGGTTTGATCGAAATGTTGGCCGCGGCGGTTGACTCGCCGCACGATCCATTGACGTTGCCGCAACAACGATTGGTGGCGTCGTTGTGCATGATTTTGGGACGACCCGGAATTTGGCCATCCAATCAAAACGCGACCTTTCAAAAAATTGTGATTGGGTTATTACGAAACCGCCGGTTGGGAACCGGAGACGTTTCCCGCCCAGTTACGATGGCCGAACATCGAAAACGCTTGGCATTTAATGAAAACTATGAAATTGAACTGGAATCATTGAGGCGGCGCATTGGATTGTCGAAAAAGGTCAATCGTTTGCAGCAGCCGCGCGCGTGGGAACGTTTTTGGTACTGATCAGCATTTGAAGCGGCGGATGAATATGGAAACACAATCCTTGGTTCCCTGGAAAGACTCCACGGCTAGCGAATGGTTGGGAAAACAAGAGGCTTGGCAACGACTATTGCAATATGTCTGCGCCACTTTGGAAAGTGATCCGCGGAAATATCCCAATCAAATTCGAGCGGCCGCCTCTTTGGTCATTATGCTGGGCCGTGAAGGATTTTGGTCAATTGCCCACGGCCAACGTGATCGAGAACATTTGGCATCGTTGGCCAAACGTCAATTGGCCCAGATTAAGCAAATGTATTCGATCGAATCGCGGGGAAATCCAACGCTTTTAGGCGATCCGGCATACAAGAAATTCATGCAAACCCTCGATGAAGAGATGCGATTGTTAGAAGCGCGGATGAATGGTGAGGAGATTAATTTGGCCGACGAGGCTCCCTCGAGCTGGGGGGATTTCTGGAATGTAACGTTCCAGAAGGCGCAATCGTAAGGATTTTCTAGTGACATAAGTACCAATTCGACGACTAGTTATTGTATTTTGCCAAGTTGCGTCGGATAATAACTGTGGGAACAGAGGGATGATTGCATCGGCAGCACAAAAAGGTCTAGCCGATGTCGCGTCGATCTGATTAGGCGTTAGGAAAAATAATGCAATTGCATTAAGTCGGCCTAGCAGAACAGGGGTGCGAGATGGGCAGCGATATTCGAGACCTATGGTTAGACGCTGAATGCCAAAAGCCAGCGGGTAACCAAAAGCCAGCCGTAAATGGCAAAGTTCAGGGACAGCGGTCAAATCAGCCGATCTCTGGTGGAACTTCGATCAGTTCCAACATTGGTCAGTCATCACGACCGGTGTCGGGCAACTCAAGTGGCGACGTCAATTCTTTACCACCTCCGCTGCCCAGTTCATTCGGTAAACTGTCAGCTTCATCGCTAGGCGTCAAAGCGAATTCGAGTGGGACCCAATCGCCGACAACATTAACTGGGAACCCAAATCTGCCTTCGGTAGCAAGTCGCAATCCTCGGGGGCGTGTTTACCGATCAACACATTTCTTGCCCGTTGATCCGCGTTTGGTAAATGTGGAAGCGGACGAACGCTTGGAACCGACGCTTCAGCAAGAGGTAGTGCGCGAAACACCGGTGTACTTGACCAGTTTTTTCGTGCATTTAGTTTTATTGATTCTGTTGGCTTTGGTGGTTTGGCGAAGTGAAACTCCGTTGGGTGTATTGTTGGTTGCCTCGGCCGATTCGGGGGAAACCGCGACCACTCCATTGGAGGTTGATTTCTCGTTGTTATCAAGTGATCCGGTTTCGGAGAGCCAGCAATCGGAATTAGTACCCCAGCCGGATTCAGCCCCGTTATCGGCCGCAACAGCCTTGCCAACATCACTCTTGCCGACGCGTTATGTATCGGGAGAGGGATTAGCGCTTCGCGAAGGGTTCTCTGGAATTAGCGATTCGGGAGTTGATATGAAGCCTTCGGCTGCCAGAGCGCTGCGTGAACATGAAGCTTACAAGAGTAAGGCCAAATTTTTCAACGTTGGTGCCGAAGGCAATCGATTTGTGTTTGTGATTGACGCCTCGGGCAGTATGGTCGAAGGAAACCGCTGGCAAATGGCGGTGCGCGAATTGCTTAAGGCTGTCGAGGCGTTGGAGGAAGACCAAGAATTTTTCGTATTCCTGTATAGCAGTGGTACGTCGCCAATGTTTGACATGAAACCTCGCGACATCAAATTACACGCGGCGACTCCGGATAACTACAACAAACTTTATCAATGGATGGAAACTCGATTTCCGTTAGGAAGTACTTTGCCCCGATCGGCGATGAAAATGGCAATTGACCTCAATCCAGACGCTATTTATTTGTTATCGGATGGTGAAATTCAAGATGATACTTATGAATTTTTGTTGAACTACAACAAGCCTCAAGAGCGACCGGACCGGTCACCGAGCAAGATCCCTATTCATACGATTGCACTCGATTTTTCTTTGGGTGGGTTCTATTTGCGGAATATTGCCGACAGCAACAATGGCAAGTTTACGCAGAAATTTTCCGAGTGACGCGAGGGTGTTTGGAGGTGTTGCGGCCCCGCAATCACTCGGCTAAAAGGCGGCGTAGGCTTTGTGACTTGCTGTAAATGGCGAGGGAGAGCATGCTTTTTCTGGGCGGAGGCTTGATTGTCCGTTTTCCATTGAACTTCCTTACAACGGGTCGGCAATGCTCTCCGGTTGACAATTTAGGTCGAACGGTTATCCTAAAAGGCGAGAAATTAGAGTTTCTCTGCGGCAATCCTGCGCGCAGCTTGGTCGGTGCGCATACATTGGTCATTGCGCAAGCATTGAGCTGTCGCAGCCAGGGCTATGAGCAAGTCGTTACCGGCGTGTTTGTTTTGGACGGATTGCGTTTAACCTGACGTGCTCGGTAACTGGAATTCTTGAAACCAAGAATTCGGTATTGCTGAGGCCATCATTAACTGGGATTTCCACGAGTGTGACTACCATTGAGTTCGAAGATGTGTCGAAGACATTTCGAGACCATCTCAATCGAACTTGTGTAGCGCTTGCGGGAATTAATTTGCGAGTTGATGAGGGTGAAACGGTTGTCGTGGTTGGTCCCAGCGGTTCAGGTAAGAGTACGCTTTTACGGATTGCGGCAGGACTGGAGAAACCGACATCTGGGCTTATTAGCTTGGGTGGAATGGTGGTAAATGACTTGGCACCTCATCAGCGTCGTTTGGCGATGGTGTTTCAAGGCGCGGCTTTGGTCGCGCATTTGACGGTGTGGGAGAATTTAGCATTTGGTATACGATTTCGAAACGAAAGGGGCTGGCGTGCGAGTTTCCTGAGTGGTTGGTTGAGCCGTGCTGGTGCAGTAAAGGTTTTTAGTGCTGGAGATGATCGAGCATCGAACCGGAGTGCACTGGACATTTCAGGTCGGATTCATCAGGTTGCAAAACGTTTAGGGCTGGAAAAATTGCTCGATCGTTTTCCTGAACAGTTGTCCGGCGGGGAACGTCAACGCGTTGCTTTAGGGCGCGCGATTGTGCGGGATCCGGCGGCATTTTTGTTTGATGAACCTTTGGCTGGGCTCGATTTGCGAACGCGGCAACAATTGTTAAGCGATCTGCCACATCAGTTACAGCTTTCGCGTGCAACCTCGATCTGGGTGACCCACGATCAAACGGACGCGCATTTGTTAGCAGATCGAGTCGCAGTTTTGATTTCGGGACAGTTAGTTCAGTGTGCAAAGCCCGCTTGTGTATACGAGCGTCCGAGCACCAAGAGTGTGGCGGATTTTTTTGGTCCATTTCCCGTGAATTGGATTCGGGGGTCTTGGTTTGCCAAACAAAGTTCGCGATTTGAAGGGCGATTTGTCGATCATGAATCGCGATGGGATTGGGATGTTCGCTGGTTATCGGCCGGCGACGTTTTTGCTCCCAGTCGCTTGGGCATAACAGTCCGGGGTGATCGTAACGATTCAAATTTGCCGAGCCGGCAAATCGAATTAGCAATTCGTCCCGAATGGATTGATGAACATTCGGGAGATTGCAAACGGCAATTCGATTTGGGTTTGTCGGTCGATTTGGGTTTGGTGGAAATTGTCCAAGTTCATGCTGCTGAAAAACAGGATGAATTGTGTAAAGAATTGAGTGCCAAACTGAACCGGCCTCAACGAATTGGCGGCGACGACGTAAAACCCGAGTCAACCAAGGAGTTGATAAGCTGCCAGGGTTGGGGCGGATTAGATTTGGGACATCCGGGAATCGGAAACTTGGTTCGATTCGCAACGTGCGATAACAAGCCATCGCGTTGGTGCGGTTGGTGGTTCGCTCGGCGGAATGTCGGAGTGGGTGAAAAAGTTCGATTGCAAGTCAATGCAGACCGAATGATGTGGTTTGCAACGGACTCGAGTGAAAACTTAGTGAAAGTGGAATCATGAACGCCAACGAGGTATTACGCATTGTGGATTCATTGCATCGCGATAAAAGTATCGCGAAAGAGGTCGTATTTCGCGCAATTGAATCGGCGTTAGTCTCAGCGGCGCGGAAGCATTTTGGCGAAGAAGCGGCGATAGAATTTAACATTGACCGCGAGTCGGGACAAATTCTAGGTAGTTGCGGCGAAGTCCAAATGGACTATGAAGAAGTAATTGGACGAATTGGTGCCCAGACCGCCAAACAAGTAATTATCCAAAAAGTTCGCGAAGCTGAACGAGATGCACAAGTCAGCGAATTTAATACTTTAGTCGACGAAATCGTAACTGGTGTAGTGCACCGCAATGAGGGACGAGTGACCACGGTCACGTTGGGGTCAATTGAAGCGATTTTGCCGCGAAGCGAACAAATTCCTGGCGAACACCAACAGCCCAACGAACGCATTCGAGCCCTGGTGACTGAAGTGAAGCCTAGCGGCAATCGCGTTAAAGTTGTATTGAGTCGCACGCGACCGAAAATGGTGCAGCGATTGTTTGAACAGGAAATTCCGGAAATTGCCGAAGGTGTGATTTCGATTAAAGCAATTTCGCGGGAACCGGGACATCGAAGCAAAGTAGCCGTACATAGCGTCGACGCTCACGTCGATTGTGTAGGTGCTTGTGTGGGTGTTCGCGGCACAAGAATTAAATCGATCATTGATGAGTTGGGGGGCGAGCGAATTGACATCGTGCGATATGATGAAGATCCGCAAGTGCTAATTCGAAATTCCCTCATGCCAGCCGAAATCGAAGAAGTAATTTTGTGTCAATTGTTAGGTCGCGCGATTGTCTTGGTCAAAGAAGATCAATTGTCGTTGGCCATCGGCAAATGGGGGCAAAATGTTCGCTTAGCCAGCAAGTTATGTGGCTGGGATATCGAGATCATGACTCAAGAAGAACTTGAGAAACAGATCGAAAAAGCGGTAGCGGGCTTCAGTGCCATTGCTGGAGTTAACGACGAACTTGCCAATCGTTTGGTGGAAAACGGCTATTTGTCATATGACGATCTGTCGGTGATTGAACCGGAAGATTTAGCCGAAATGGGTGGTCTGACGGACGAACAGGTCGCGTCCATTGTGGATCAAGCGGAACAATTGGCCGAACAAGCGGAACGAACCAAACGCGAGCAGGATGCAGAAAAAGCCCGCTCGGGTGGGGGAGACGGAGATCGCAAGAATCGGACGCGCGGAGGCGGAAATCGAACGATGTCACCTGGTCCTGAAAATCAGCCAAGTGCTGAAAATCAGCCAAGTGCTGAAAAACAGCCAAGTGCTGAAAAACAGCCAAGTGCATCGGCGTCAACGCTTCCAGATTCGCCCGATTCCGGATTAGAATCTAATTCGACGCCGAGTAGTCCCGAATGATTGACTTTGGCGGTGTAGGTGACGGAAGCTCTCAGGGCTGCGAGAGCGCCGTCGACGGGAACCTATCGTGTTCGATAGAGACTGTTCGACGGACTATTGATGAGCGGCCAAGTACGTTGGATCGCCAAGTTTTGGCTTGGCACGGAAAGGGTAACAGCACGTGGCGGTACGCATTTACGCGTTCGCGAAAGAACTCGGAATCGACAACAAAGATTTGTTGGATATCTGCGAGAAGCTTGGTATCAAAGGTAAAGGCTCTGCCTTGGCGAGCCTGGATGACGATGAGATTGCGCGCATTAAGAAGCAAATTGCAACCAGTCAAACGGAGTCCTCACCTGCCGTAGCGGCACCTATTCGCACCCAACCCGTTGGCGGTAACGTAGTACCTGAGCGACCGCCGATTTTGGATCCTCGACGCGACGATTCTCGACGCGACGATTCTCGACGTGACGATTCTCGACGTGAAGAGCCTCGGCGCGATGACTCACGGCGCGACGAGCCCCGGCGCGAAGAACTGCGACGCGATGAAACTTCGCGCGGCGACATGCGCCCAGTACGTGTTCCTCCGCTGCGCGAACTCACCGACCTGCAAAAGAAACGACAGATTGAAGAGCCGGAGAAGATTGCCGAGCCAGTATCGCTTGAGCCGGCGGCCGCCTCGGGTACTCCTGGAACGGCACCGGGCACTCCGACTAGGCCCGTAGCCGGTCCAATTGCTACGAATGAACCGCGGCGCGAAATCCGGTCGGAACGTCGGTTCGATCCACCCAAAGAATTGCAGTCGTTGACGCGACGCGACAAAGACAAAGACGGTCGAAAGGAACCTCGGAAGGACCCGCGGAAACGACCGGCTATCAATGTGGCACTAGCCGATATGCCCAACGTTAAGCAACCGAGTTTGACGGTTCCCACCGTCCAAGAAAAGGTGCAAAAGCCAGACATCGCGTTGCCGCAAGACGTATTGCGTAAACATCGTGTTGCCGGGCCCGGCGAATCGCCATTAACACAATACACCAAACAAAAGCGCGAACTCGAAAAACCAAAAAAACCGAAAGGTAAACCTGGAGAATTAACGCCTCCCGTGGTTGCCGATGCAGGCGGAGCCGGCATTTTAGCGCACAAATCACGTCCTAAGCGTGAAAAAGGTGATGGAACCCCCGATGTCGAATTGGGATCGACCCGTCAAACTCGCGGGAAAAAGCGAGAAAAAGACGTCAATATGTTGGAGCGCGAGGACGAACGGCTCGGTCGCCGTCGTGGTCCGCGGAAAAAACCATCCAAGGTCTCCAATACCGCGGCTCCTCGAAAGGAAAAAGTGGTCCTTAATTTGCCCTGTACGGTCCGTTCGTTCTCGGAAGTCGCCGGTGTGTCGGCCGTTCAAGTTCTGTTGACGCTGCCGAAAATTGGCGAACCACTCGGAAAAAATATCAATTCCGAATTGAGTCAAGACTCAGTCGAATTGTTATTGGATCATTTCAAAATCCACCATGTTGAAATCAAAGCGGCTGAAAGTCTAGAAGATCTGTTTGAATTGCAATTACAGGCAGATGCTGGCGAATCAGACCGTTTGGAACCACGACCACCGATTGTTACATTTCTGGGTCACGTCGATCACGGCAAAACATCGTTGCTCGATGCAATCATTGGAACGGACGTTGTCTCTGGAGAAGCGGGTGGAATCACACAGCATATTCGCGCTTACCAAGTCAATAAAGACGGCAAGAAAATTGCGTTTGTCGACACGCCAGGTCACGAAGCATTTACAGAAATGCGAGCACGTGGTGCCAATGTCACCGATATCGCGGTGCTGGTAATCGCTGCGGATGACGGCGTCATGCCTCAAACCGAAGAAGCCATCAGTCACGCCAAAGCTGCGAAAGTCCCAATCATCGTGGCGATGAACAAAGTTGATTTGCCAGGTGCTAATGTCGACAAGGTGTATCAGGATTTGGCGGCAAATGACCTGTTGCCAAGTGCGTGGGGTGGTGAAGTTGAAGTAATCCCAACCAGCGCCCTTAAGAAGACAGGCATCAACGAACTGTTGGAAACGATCTTGGTAACCGCTGAATTACACGAACTGCAGGCGGATCCACATCGACCGGCGTTCGGGACATGTTTGGAAGCTGAACAAGAATCGGGCCGCGGCGTCATTGCCAAGGTCATGGTTCAAGGTGGAACGTTGTCAGTCGGCGATGTTATCTTGTGCGGTAGTACGTTTGGTCGAGTCAAAGCCATGTACGATACGCTGAAAACTAGCAAGCGGATCGAGACTGCGGGCCCGAGCACGCCAGTCAATCTGACCGGCTTGGAAACCGTGCCTCAGGCCGGTGACAAGTTCCATGTGCTCAAAGACATCCCCACAGCACGACAACTGGCCATCAGTCGCGAAGACAAAATTCGACAGACCAGTTTGGGTGGGACATCGACCCGAGTTTCGTTGGAGCAATTCCAACAATTGGTTGAATCCGGCACGTTGGGTAAGTCCGCCGAATTGATCACGCTCAATTTGATTATTCGCGCCGATGTTCGCGGTTCGATTGAAGCCATTCAAAAAGAGCTGGGGAAAATCGAACATCCCGAAGTCCGAATTAACATCCTGCAAGCGTTGGTAGGTGGCGTTACTATTGCCGACGTGCGATTGGCTCAAGCGTCACAAGCGGTAATCATTGGATTCAATGTGGTGCCTGACGAAGCGGCACGTTCATTGGCCGAAGAATTACAAGTGCAAATTCGTCGCTACGATATTATCTACAAAGTGGCTGATGATATTAAAGCTACTTTGGAAGGTCGTCTCAAACCCGAAGAACAAGTCGTGGAAATGGGCATGGCCATGGTATTGCAAACTTTTTCCATCAGCCGAACAGGAATGGTGGCCGGTTGCCGCGTAATGCGTGGTACGGTTCATCGCGATTGTCGCATGCGATTGGTTCGCGATAGCCGTGTGATTGGCGAATATGAAATCGAGTCGTTGAAACGCGAAAAAGACGACGCCAAAGAAGTTCAACGCGGAATGGAATGCGGCATCAAGCTGGCGAACTTTAACGACATCAAAGAAGGCGACACGCTGGAAGCGTTTAAGATCGAGCAAGTCGCCCGATCGCTATAACGCAACACCCATTATGTTTGTCTTTGTTCGAGGAACAATACGTCCATGAGTTCACGCCGAGTGTTAAAAGCCGCTGAAGCGATTCGCGAAGTCGTAGGAATGGCTGTATTGGTCGATCTGAAGGATCCACGTATTCGCGATGTTACGGTGACCTTTGTCGAGGTCTCGCCTGATATGCGTTTGGCAAAAGTGCATGTGTCGGTGATGGGGGATGAAACCAAACAGCAGCTAAGCTTGCGCGGGTTACAAAACTCAGCGGGCTATTTGCAAAAGAAAATCGGCGAACGTCTTGATACCCGATATACACCCAAACTAATGTTTGTGTTGGATAAGGGTGTCAAGAATGCCATGATCGTAACTCGCATCTTGAATGAAGTCCTACCGCGCGATTCAGCAAGCTTGGATGGAGATGACGATTCGTCCGATGCAGGTGAGGAAGAGCGGTTGTGAGCCGCAACCGTCGATTCTGGCCCGTTGCCAAATCGACCCTAAAATCTAGTCGAATGACCCAAACTACTGGTTTTGGATTGAATTGATATTATGTCTGCTGCAGCCAATCGTACTGATCGAGTCAATAAATTATTTAAGCTGGCACGCAAACGCCACAACCCAGTGGCCCCGCCAGCCAATCGGTCGGTTCTCGACCATTTGTTGTTTTCTTGCTGTTTGGAAGACTCGACCGTGGAAGCGGCCGATGAAGTCTTTGCTCGTTTGCAAGTCGAGTATTACGACCTCAATGAAGTCCGCGTAACCACCACCGCGGAGTTGGCTGAGTTAATGAAACGACTTAGCGATCCACAGTCGGCGGCGGCTCGGGTTAGAAAAGCGCTGCATGGCGTATTTGAAGCGCATTACAATTTTGATATTGAAGTACTGAAAAAAGAAAATTTGGGCAAAGCCCAAGAAATGCTCTCCAAGTATCGGGGCATCTCACCATTTAGCATTGCTTACGTCACCCAACATGCGCTAGGTGGACACTCAATCCCGATTGACGAATCCATGCTTATGTTGTGCTACACGCTGGGAATCATTACCGAAGCCGAATTTCAGCAGAAAAAAGTACCCGGGTTAGAGCGCATTATTCCAAAGAACAAAGGTGTTGAATTCGCCGGTTGTGTGCATCCGTTAGCAGTCGAGTTTTACCAGTCGCCACATAACAAAGACTTTCGCGCCCTACTATTGCAAATTGCCCCCGACGCGGGCGATCGATTTCCAAAACGAGGTGGTGGCCGCAAACCCGGCGCAGCAGAAGTCGTCGTTGTTGAACATGCACCAGCTCCAGCTCCCACGGTGCCCAGCAAACCAGGCGGCAAGAATATCGAACCCGTTGCGTCAAAGTCTGCTAAAAAGAAAAAGTCTGATCCGGCACCTACGCCGCCAGCTAAGCCTGCGAAACCAACCAAACCCGTGGGAAAGAAACCAAAAAACGCACCCGCCAAACCGCTGGCCAATAAATCTAGTGACGGTAAAAAATCGAAAAGCAACGCGGGCGGTAAGGCGACCAGCGGAAACAAACCGGCCGCGAAAAAAACGTCTACTTCAAAGTTATCAAAAAAGAAGCCGCGGTAGTTTGTTCGCTCATATAAAGTCGTTCGAATCAGAATTGCATCATTGTCTTTTATCGCAGTCTAAGGGATCGTTGTTGTGGCAGGTCACTCTCACGCAGCCAATATTAAGCATAAGAAAGCAGCTGTCGATGCCAAACGGGGAAAGCTTTGGACCAAACTATCCAAAGCCATTATCATTGCCGCCAAGTTGGGTGGCGGTGACCCGGGCGGAAATTCTCGACTGAGAAATGCCATCATCGAAGCGCGGGCCTTGAGCATGCCCAAGGACAATATCGAACGCGCGATCAAACGTGGCACCGGTGAATTGGACGGCAATAGTGTCGATGAAGCCGTATATGAAGGCTATGGACCATTCGGCGTAGCGGTGTTGTGCGATATTATGACCGACAATCGCAATCGCACGGCTCCCGAGCTACGTAAGTTATTTGAAACACACGGCGGTAATTTAGGTGGTACAGGCTGCGTCGCTTATTTGTTTGATCGCAAAGGCCTGTTCTTGGTCCCTGTGGCCAGCGTTTCCGAGGAACGTATTTTTGAGATCGCCATGGAGGCCGGGGCTGAGGATATTCAGGCCATCGACGAGTATTTCGAAGTTTTGACAAGTCCCGAGCTCTTTTCGGTCGTTGGCGAATCACTCGACAATGCCAATATCAATTGTGAATCTCGGCAAGTAACGCGAATCCCGCAAAACTCAGTTCAACTGAGTCTCGAAGAAACAAAAGCAGTGTTGAAATTCTTGGAAGCACTCGACGACCATGACGATGTGCAAAGTGTTTCGTCCAATTTGGATATCACTCCGGAAATTCGCGCTCAATTGGATGCATGATTTAGCGACAAACGCCGACCGCGAGTCTCGACTCTGTTGACTTATTTTGTTCGAGTGCCCCTACAAGTCAGCGTCGAATATTACCCACTCAATTTTGGTGCGGTTTGGCGGTGTTACCCTTAGTGGGAGCGGTCGTTTGGAACGTGAATTCTTACAATGGTTGCAGCTAACAGCAGTCGCGGACCCGCAAACGCCCATTGGGATTGGCGATGATGCCGCTGTTCTAGTCAGCGGTTTAAAGCCATTATTAGTAACAACGGATACCATTGCCGAAGGTACCCATTTTGTCTTCCCCACCGCAAGTTACGAACAAGTCGGCTGGAAGGCTTTGGCGGTAAGCTTGAGTGATATCGCGGCGATGGGCGGGGTACCTCGTTGGGCTTTGGTCAATCTGCTGTTGCCGACGAAATGGACGACCACTCAAGCTCAAGAATTGTATGCCGGTATCGCCCAATGTGCGTTGGCCTTCGGGGTCACGATTGTAGGTGGCGACACCAATCGTTGGCCGGGAAAATTGGTCGTATCGACGACCGTGATCGGCATTGCCTTGACGGATAACCATTGGCCACTGACGGGTGCCAAGTCCGGTGACGTGTTGGTCGTCTCCGGCAATCTGGGGGGAAGTCTCTTGGGTCGACATTTGCAATTTCAGCCGCGTTGCGAATTGGCAAAATATTTAGCTCAAAATTTCCAAATACACGCCGCTACGGATATTTCCGATTCATTTACACTTGATTTGTCGCTCATTTGCCATGCCAGTGGTTGTGGTGTGGTCGTCGAGTTGTCAAAAATACCTTTGGCAGATGCTGCCGCGGAACGATCCCGGAAAACTGGTCGTGCTGCATTGGATCATGCACTCTATGATGGGGAAGATTTTGAATTGTTGTTGGCTATTCCACTTGAGCACTGGCAACGAATACAGCGCGATCGCAGTGTCTCCAATTTGTTGACGGCCGTTGGAACATTTATTCCTGAAAAACAATTGTGGGCGGTCGACCAGGCGGGAAACAGAATACCGCTCATTGTCCAAGGATATGAACACTGAGAAGTAAAGTGAATGATCATAAAACCGAAGTCGCTTGGTCAGGAATTACCCAATCTGCGGCCGAAACGCAGGCTTTGGGGAAGCGCTTGGCTCAGCTCATTGAACCAGGAATGTTGTGGTCGCTCAATGGCGAATTGGGCGCCGGAAAGACCCAGCTAGTTCAAGGTCTCATGATCGGTTTGGGCGTCAACGAATTGGCGATCAGTCCCACCTATACATTATTAATTCCTTATCGTGGGCGAATTAATGTATACCATGGCGATGCGTATCGTTTGCGAACGGCAGATGAAGTGTTCGAATTGGGAATCGAAGAGTTGTTAGAAGATGGCGGCGTGGTGTTCATGGAATGGGGAGACCGAATCGCAGATTGGTTGCCGCCGATTGCCGCACGTATTCGCATGGCAACACGGTCGGAGCATTCGCGTGAGATTGTCATTGAAACCACCTCGCAAGGGTCCTGGGGTCCTTACAATATCCGCGCCGCGTTAAATGGAGTTGCCGGGGAAACGAAAGATTCGACCAAGAGATTTGAAACTTAACCATGAGCAAGAAAAGTCGACATCGGCGCAGGCAACCTCGCCCCAACATTCAAAATCGCATGTTGCCGCCCGGGCAATTGTCACCAGCGTTAGATGCCGCTGCCTCACAAGCTCAGATTATTGGCTTTGGCAACGGCCAATGCACTGAAATTCCGTTGGATCGATACGATCAAATTGACGAAATTCAGCGCAGCCATCCCTACCTCTGGATCAATGTTAACGGACTCAAAGACGTGCAGTTGATCGAAGAATTGGGTCGGCGATTTCAATTACATCCGTTGGCGCTAGAGGATGTAGTTAATCAGCATCAATTGGCCAAATGCGAAGATTATGACCAGAACATTTTTTTCGTATCGCGAATGCTCAATCTCGAACCACACTGGGAACACGAACAACTCAGTATGTTCATCGGTGCAAATTATATTATTACCTTACAAGAGATCCCCGGAGATTGCTTTGATTCGGTGAGAAAGCGACTCCGCAGTGGCAAGGGCAAATTGGCCCAGTCGGCGCCTGATTTTTTGGCTTATTCGCTGCTCGATTCGTTGATCGACAGTTATTTTCCATTTTTAGATCGGGTCGCGGATTTTTTGGATTCGATCGAAGATCAAGTCGCGGAGGGCAGCACGGCTCGCACAATTGAAAGCATTCACGAAGTTCGCAATCAGTTGATGGTATTGCGTCGCGCTATTCGTCCGTTACGCGATGCGTTGGGGCAGTTAATGCGTGCGCCATCTCATTTAATGACCGAAGAAACCAAATTGTTTTTGCGAGATTGCTACGATCATGCCATTCAATTGCTCGAGTTATTAGAGACGTATCGCGAGTTATGCGCCGATCTGCGCGAATATCACCTGTCGATGATTAGTTTTCGCATGAACGAAGTGATGAAAGTACTTACGGTCATCGCCACGATTTTTATGCCATTGAGTTTTATCGCCAGTTTGTACGGAATGAATTTTGATACCGCACATCCTTGGAACATGCCAGAGTTGAAATGGCCCTGGGGCTACCCATTTGCATTGTTTTTGATGGTCGCCACGGCAGTTGCTTTTTTGTGGTTTTTTTGGCGGCGCGGTTGGATTTTTTCTGATCCCACTCCCTCGAAACGAGAGCCGTTGTGACGTTGATGGCATTCTTTTCGTGGGTCGTCATGTTGTGGTTGGCAGTGACAACCTTGGGACAAGCGTTGTTTACGGGATGTTATTGTTATTTACGGCGATTTACAAACCGGGCCGTTGTGCGGCACAATACAGCGGCTCTCGCGACTCCGCAACGCGTGGCTGTCGTACTGGCCATTCGCGGCGCCGATGAAGGATTAGCCGACGGATTAGCGGCACTCGATGGCATGGATTACCCGGACTACCAGATACATTTGGTACTGGACCACGCTGACGATTCTGCCGTTGTACCTTGCCAACAATTTGCTAGCCGGGCGGTCCATGCGGTTTTCTTGCACACCAGTCCCCTGCCCTGTTATCCGGGAGCGCTGAAGTGCGACCGATTGTTGTGGTTGATACCACAGCTCAGCGATGAATACTCACATGTGTTATTGGTGGACGCCGATGTCTCTGTTTACCCGAGCCTGTTGGGGCAATTATTAGAATCGTTCGTTGATCCGCAAGTCGGGTGTGCGGGAGGTGGTCGATGGTATGAAGTGCAGGGAAATTGGCCGAGCCTAGTTCGGAGTATTTGGAACGCCGCAGCTGTCGTGCAAATGGATGGTTATGGGGTGCCCTGGGCCGGCACCTGGATGTGGCGCCGTGATTTACTGAACGACGCCGAGCTGCAACAGATTTGGTCTAAATCGTTTTGCGAAGACGTCTCCCTGGTGCCGTGGTTTAAAAAACGCGGTTATCGATTCGCGCGGCCGGCACGCGTTGTTTTGATCAATCGGGAACCAACTCGTTGGCGCAGCCTGTTTAATTTTTGGACGCGGCAATTATTGTGTGCGCGGTTGCACCATTGGGCGTGGCCGGCCATTTTTGGTCACGCTGTGAATGGTTTATTAATGACACTGGCGGTATTATTATTGTCGATCGTTGCGCTGACTTTTGAGGCGTGGAACGCCGTTGTTGGCGTAACCTTGACCTATTTCTTTTATCTGGTCATAAGTGCTTGGTTGATGTGGTTGGTGTGTCGCCAGAACGAACGAAAAGTCGAGTCGCTGGTGCCGTTTCGTGCGGCAAGCGGTATTGGGTTATGGTGCCGAGTGCTGGTGGCGATTCCACTGGCACAAGTACTACACGCGTATTGTGCCATCAGTGCGGCAATGATTGGCAATGTTCAATGGCGGCAGATCGATTACCGGATCAAGGGCCGGGAGGTCCAACGCCAAAACTATCAACCCTTTCAATAGCATCATTCCTGGGCTGGGTGGGGATCTCCAGAATCGACGCAAATTAAGGTATATTCACCTCGATGTTTTCATGTCATA
This sequence comes from Pirellulaceae bacterium, assembly GCA_041739975.1. Lineage (GTDB taxonomy): Bacteria > Planctomycetota > Planctomycetia > Pirellulales > Pirellulaceae > BJ22. Next base: position 45,901 of record JBGSMY010000023.1, on the reverse strand, counting down.
TTTTGACAAATAACCTTACTTTCTGAATGGTGAACATGATCAGAGTAGGAATAAGTGGAATTGGATTCATGGGTTGGATCCACTGGTTGGCCTATCAACGCGTGCCGGGCGTGGAGGTGACCGCAATTTGTTCTGCCAACGAAAAAAAACGAGCCGGCGATTGGCGTGGAATTCAGGGTAATTTCGGACCTCCAGGCGAACAAGTTGATTTGAGTCGCGTGACTTGTTTTTCCAAATTCGAAGAAATGATTCACAGCGATGCAATTGACGTGGTTGATATTTGTTTGCCGCCCGATCAACACGTTGCCGCAGGAGTAGCAGCCCTGAGCGCGGGCAAGCACTTGTTTTGTGAAAAACCCCTCGCACTCGATGTGGCCGGTTGTGAACAATTGGTGTCCGCGGCAACGGCAGCCGACAGGCGATTATTTGTGGGGCACGTGTTGCCTTTTTTTCCTGAGTACCAATGGGTGTTACAGCAAATCCAATCGGGTCGATGGGGGCGACTGCGCGGTGGACATTTCAAGCGAGTCATTTCGCGACCGACGTGGATCCCAGAATTTTTCAATTTGCAAAAAGTCGGTGGGCCGTTGGTCGATTTGCATGTGCACGATGCACACTTGATTTGCTGGCTATTTGGTATGCCGCGAGGCGTATTCAGTCGAGCACACTGGGAAGGCAAAACGGCTAAATACGTCCGCACACTTTTTGACTTTGCCGACTCGGAGTTGCTGGTTAGCAGTGATACGGGGGTGATCGAACCGCAAGGGCGCCCGTTTACGCATGGCTTTGAAATACACTTGGAACATGCCGTTGCTCAATTTGAACTGGCCGCTTACAGCGACCAAGTTGAAACGATTGGAGTGAAACTCATGACCGATGACGGCGAGGTGCTGCGTCCCGACCATTTAACCAGCGATCCGATTGCCGGATTTGCCGGCGAAATTAGTGAATGGTGCCAAGCCTTGGAAAGCAAAAGGTCATCGCCGGTACTCGACGGCCAAACGGCTGCCCAGGCCATTCGTGTCTGTGATGCCGAAGCGGCTTCAGCCCGATCGCGAAAGTTTGTAGAAATTACTACCGATTGATCTCCAGAAGGTGGGTGGGGAGAGGTTCACTTTTCGCAAGCCGGCTGGCCAAAAAAATTGGGAAGAAGTTCGTCGCAGCAATTTGCAATCGAGTCACTCAAAGGGAACGAATTACCCATTCCATGTCAAACCCTTTCGAACCACCGAAACTGGTCGTAGTTCGGCGAACCGACAAAACGCGATCGCCATGGTTGTTAGCCGCAATTGTAACCATTTGTTTGATACCAATTTGGTTTGTGATTCTGGCCATGATTGCCGAGAGAAACAAATTATTTGAAGATTCCGATATTGTAACGATCCACCTTGGTTTCAGTTTTTTGTGCGCAATATTTATCGTGCCGCTTAATGCATTTTTCGTCGCCCCGGCCTTGGCAAATTTGGCTTTCCCTAAAAATTCAATAACATTGGTGGTGCATTTCTTGGTTATGTTGTCGACGGTTGCAGTGTGTGCAGCGGGATATTATTTGGCCCGTCAAGAATCATTGTTTTCCATCCAAATGGCTGTCATTTTGATACCACCCCTGTTGGCAGGTTCTTTGGTTTATTCGTTCCGATTCAATGCGATAAATGTCGTGAGGAGGCGCCATCGCACGGGCCCGATTTCCTTGACGTTTGACGAACCGGTGTTAGGCACGTTTCAATTTGAGGTTGGCTTGGGATGGCGGAAATTCATCGATTTCGGCGAAGGATTCGTGGATATTGTCATTGGTTCCGAAGGCCGCCCGCCCTCAAAGGCGATGTTGAAAACCGTCAAAAAATGGGCGACCGATTGGCCGATTGAGCGCCCTCGATTGCTTGAGTTTGTTCAACAACAGTTGGCGATCAAAAAGTTTGGAATTGCCTTTCCGGTTCCGCAGGCGATAGTGTTAGTTTCAATCCGTGTGTTGAGGTCCGATTATCCAAAGTCTTGTCTTTTGTTGTTGGGCGATGCGAATGACAAAAATCGATTTTGGCAATTAATCATGGTGGGACAAACGCCGCGTTCACTGCGGCCCAATTAAAATAATTGCGTGACCAAATTTCTTCTGGGATGTCGCACGGGTGAAGTGAAAACCAACAAGATCCCCGAGGCAAGCCAATGGTACTTTGCGATTTAAAGAGTGACGACCCGCTCCGCTCGTCAGTTAATAGTTTCGAATTTTCGCAACACGATAGCTATTGTCAAGTATATGAATTATTCGCCAGCGCGAATCTGACAATAGCTTTCATAACGGCGGAGGTCGAGTTGGCCTTCAGCGACACCGTTTTTTACAGCACAATCACTTTCGTGGGTATGAGTGCAATTAGGATATCGGCAGAGATGAGTGTAACAGCGCAAGTCGCGAAAATAGCCTTCGACCTCTTCTGGGATAACGTCCCATAGTTGGAATTGGCGAATGCCGGGCGTATCAACGATGTGTCCGCCATTGGCCAGTACAATGAATTCTGCGTTGGTTGTGGTGTGTCGCCCTTTGTTGTTCTCTTCGCTCACGGTTGCAACGCGGCGATTCAAGCCCGGTTCAATGGCGTTTAAAAGTGACGACTTGCCGACACCACTCTGGCCGACAACAACACTAACGCGATTAGCCGTGATTTGTTGCAACTGGCGCGTGCCCTGCCCTGTCGTTGCCGATACAAAAAGCACCGGATAACCCAATTGCCCCCAGACACCAACCAGCGATTGATAATCAGCCAGACTTACCAGATCTGCTTTATTGAATACGATAATCGGCTGAATATTGGCTTTTTCCAAAACCACCAAGAACCGATCAATCAAGTTAGGTTTGATTTCGGGTTCTACAAAACTGGTCACAATCAAAGCTTGATCGATATTAGTCGCCAAAATTTGTTGGCGACCACGGCTAGTACGATCTAAGAAATTCCGCCGGGGTTCGACGCGCATGATTACGGCTTGTTGATTGGCTTGTGGTTCGATCACGACCCAGTCACCGGCGACCACGACGTTCTGTAAGTCAGTTGCTAGTGACTTGAGTAAGCCGCGTATCGAGCATTGAAAGTCGCCTTGCTCCGTACGAACAAACGAATTGAGTCCATGAACTTTGAGCACGCGTCCGCGTAATCCCGTTTGCGCGTCAACCGACAATTCGATTTGAAAACCTGACGACTCCAAATTATCTCGCTGGCCACTGACGGTCCGTTTGCGGGTCCAGCGGCCTTTCCCAGAACGCTCACCTTGCGCTAATTCATCCAAATTTTCGCGCTGATCGCGAAATTCTCGGGTGAAGTCGTTTTTTCGATTTCGGGAGTCGTAGCGTTTGCGAAATTCCGCTCGAATCTTCGATGGGTCGTCGCGTTCTTGGTTCATGCTCGGTGCATTCGAAAACTTCTATCCACAAATTTATGATACTTCCAGGAGGATGGCTGGAGTCAGGGAAAACGCCAGCAAACCCGTTACTGGCAAATCTAGTCCCGCTAGTTGATTCCAATGGCGTTGGAATTGACATAGTTGTGGGAAACGAGTTGCGGTGTCTTAGGATTCCCGAATTGGCTTGCTCCTCGGTGGCCACAGGGGTTGTCAGTGGATTGTCTGCTCTGGCGTTGGCTAAGTCAAGGCAATTCATGGTGGATGGAAGGCGCTGACACGTCATAAAGATCAAGTGAAATCGAACGATCGAACGTGAAATTTTGTCAAGTTGTTCTTGAATAGTTCGCCGATTCGTCAAACAATGGAACAGCGTCGAATGAGGGAGTGGAACTTCGACGCGAGAAAAACTCTAGCCCCTTGAGTGAACCGCCATGCGTGGACAGCAGACAATACAATCCAAAGTGTTAGTGTTGACGAATGATTCGCAACGTACGGGTTCTAGCACTGAACGATTTCCGGGCGAGGACGTTATAAGTGCTGGTTCGTTGGCCCAAGTCGTCGAGTCGCTGCAAACAACTGAATTCTCAGGTTTGTTTCTCGACTTTGTCGGAGGAGACATCACGTCGACACCGCGACAGACTGCAATGGATTGGTCGATTGCGCTGCAGGCCCTCAATCAATCGCCCCTAGGAATGGCTTTGCTGAAGACCGATCATCGTTTGATTTGGGCGAACCCGCCGATGACCCAGTGGTTTATCGAACCGCAGTGGGAAGACAAGAGTTTTTATTCGGCTTTGGGGACACTTCAAGTATTTGGCGTCGATCCGCACCCAATTACATCGAGCATGCGTTCGGGTAAATCAACGCGGGCCTGGGTTCACGCTACAGATCGTTACTTTCGCCTGTACGTGACACCACTGCGAAATTTGCATGGTGAAATCGACAAAGCATTGGTTTTGATGATCGATGACACGGAGTCTGCATTACAACGTCAAAAGCTTAATGCGTTGCATCAAGCGGAATTGGGATTGATCGATTTAACGGCCAACGACGTGGGGAACATGGGCGTTGAGGAACGCATTGGGTTATTAAAAGAGAACATTCTGCACTACACCAAAGACTTGCTCGATTTTGACGTGATTGAAATTCGCTTGCACGACCAAAAGACGGGACGATTGGAACCGTTGTTGTCGGTGGGCATCGACTCGGAGGCCAGCAAAAAGCCGCTTTATGCCAAAGCCGAGGGAAACGGGGTCACTGGTTTTGTCGTGGCCACCGGTCACAGTTATTTGTGTGAAGACACAACCAATGATGCTTTATATCTAGATGGTATGATTGGGGCGCGCAGTTCGTTGACGGTTCCGCTGAAGGTCCACGATCAAGTGATCGGGTCGTTCAATGTTGAAAGTCCGGACACTAATGGTTTTGACGAAGATGACCAATTTTTCTTGGAGAGTTTTGCCCGCGGTGTAGCGGCCGCACTTAATACTCTGGAATTGTTGGTGGCTCAACGCGCTAATACGGCTCAAGAAAGCGTTGAAACCATTTGTGGCGCCGTGGCCAATCCAATCGATCAGATCCTCGTCGACGCTGCACATATGATTGAGTCGGCGGCCCCCATTGATACTGATACGGCCCAGCGGTTGCGAGCGATTCTAAAAAATGCTCGCAAGATCAAACAAGCGATCCAAACGGTCGCTGACTCCGTGGCGGAGGGAGAAGCCGGCCAGGACGGGCAAAAAACCCCTGCAGATGCGATTCTGAAAAACAAACGGATCTTGGTGGTCGACGCGGATGAAGCCGTTCGTGCCAGTGCTCATCAATTGTTAGAACGTTATGGATGTTTTGTAGAGACTTCGCCTCTAGGTATGGAGGCGATCAACATGGTTCGCTTTGGTTTACCCGACTATCCCTATGATGCAATTCTGGCGGATATTCGTTTGCCCGATATTCGTTCGTACGATTTGTTGACTCGATTGCAGGAATTGATGGATCAACCACCATTGATATTGTTGACGGGCTTTGGATATGACAAGGATCACGCGATTGTTAAATCGCGGGAGCGCGGCTTGCGCGCCGGCGCAGTGCTTTACAAACCGTTTAAGCAGCAGTTGTTGTTAGAATCGATCAAAAATATTATGAAAAAACAGGACGTTTAACTGTAACGCCGTTTATTGATTGGGCGATATCAGTCGTTTGGTCCCCAATTGAACCAGTGAACGAAATTCTTTGGGCACAAAATAGCTGCCACTGGTGGTGCGATGCGGAGCCGTCTCCTGCCAAAGCTGCTCAAGTTCCGCGGCGTCGATTTGTCGACTAAGGAATCGTTGGAGGCCTGCGGTGGCTTGCCGAACGTGAATGGCTTCTTGGTGCACAAATTCAAGGCGAAAATGAACGATTCCAGCCGACAACCACTGCCCGAGATATTTGGTCGCTGATTGAACTTCGGCGCCAAATACAGTGTTGCGACAACCGACGTCGGCCATCAATGGATGCACACGGCCTTGTTCGTCGCGCAGGCCAACTCGATGTGTTTCACAAGGATGACCACAATTGGTGTTGTCAGTACCACTACTCAAAAATCGACAAAAGACGCAATGTTCCGTATGGAACACGGGCAAATGGTGGTAAGCAACAACTTCAATTTGACTCGGTCCAATTTGAGTTGCCAGCGAAGAAATTTGTTCAGCGTTGAGGTCGTAACTCAGAGTGAGTCGTTCCAGGCCCAAATCAAACAGCGATTGAGCGGCCCGAATATTGGCTGCATTCAAACTAAAGTCGCCGAGTAATCGAGTTTTTGACGCCGGCGGTTGTTGTTGTAAGGAAAAAAGTAATCCGGTACTACGAATTAAGATGCTGCACTCCAAGGATTGCAAGAAATGAACGATTTTTTCCTCGGCCGGTTTAAGCACTCGCGGACTAGCCACTCGAACTTCAATCCCCGCCGAGCGGACTTGATCGACTGAGGATTTTAAGCCGTAGAGTTCCAGATAATCCAAAGTGATGCTTTGAGGCCTGCAATCGATGGCTGCGGCGAGTTGTTGAGGATTGCGGACCAACACGTGGACCATTGGCGTCAGAGACTGCTGTCGGGTACCCAGTGCCTGGGGTGTTTCGCGGTTTGGCAAAGCAGTGGCAGCGGCGACCGCATTGTTTTGCAGCGGTCTTAAAGGTGCGCTGCGCAACTCTAAAAGTGCAGCAACGATTTCCCGGCGGGCTTGGTTCAGTAGACTGGTCGGGATAAAAGCGGGCTCCAAAATTAGACAGTCGAGCTGTCCCAAATGAAAAGGCGATCCACCCAAACGGCCTAATTGCAATGTCAGGCTTTCCAAGGTCGGCGGGCGATTTTGGGCAGCGGTTAACGGCAGGTTCGAGGTCCAAACACAACGATGAATTTGGTCACAGGAGGCCGTGATCCGCAGTGGCTCGCCCACCCGAATCGCAACTTGCATGTCGAGCGCGCGCGTATGAACTGGTTCTGAGGCATTTGTCAGCGGCCGAACTTTTTTGGCCAATTGCGGGTCGTGAGTTCGCCAGACCCAATCTCCGGGAGCAATAAGTCTTAGGTCAATTTTGTCGCGATCGAATTCAAGTTCGAGTTGGCCTTGAGCTCGCTCAGTCACTTCGAACAAAAAACCACCGGGCTCGCGTTGTTGGGGGCTGCGACGGTGAGCCGCATCAAATACAACGCCGTCTCCGCGATGCAGTCGTATTTGCGGCATTATCCAGATACTGCGGTCAGTCACACGAGTCACCTCACCGGCACGGACTCCACGATGTCGAGGCGCTCGACCAATAACCACTTGTTGGTGATCAACGCCACGGACAAAATGAGGGCCCAATCCACGCGAGTAAACTTGTTCGAGATCGCGAAGTTCATCTGCACTTAATGCATAAGTTTCATGTTTACAAGCAGCATCGATCGCTCGACGATAGGCTTGGGTCGTCAATGCGACATAGTCAGCATCTTTGTATCGACCTTCAATCTTAAAACAGCTGATTCCCAGTTCACACAATTGCGAGACAAAGTCCAGAGCGTACAAGTCACCTGGGGACAACAAATAGCGGTGAGCACCGAGGTCCTGCTTTTTACCGTCCACGATCAAATCGTAGGGCAAACGGCAGGCTTGGGCACATTGACCGCGATTGGCACTGCGGCCACCCCACGCCTCACTACTGAAACATTGACCGGAATAAGAAACACACAATGCACCGTGCACGAAGACTTCGAGTTCTAAGTCGGTTGCCGCTGCAATTTGGCGTATATCGCGAATACTCAGTTCGCGACCCAAGACAACTCGTTGGCAACCCCACTGTTTCGCCAATGCACAGCCTTCAGCGCTGGTGATCGACATTTGCGTACTGCCATGAACGGGGAGATCTGGCAAATTCTTTTGTACAAATTGAGCCATGCCAATGTCTTGGACGATAACTGCGTCGGCGCCCGCCCTCGCGATTTCAGCCAGTGTTTGTTGGGCCAACTCTAATTCATGATCGAAGACTAAAGTATTAAAGGTCACAAAACCTTTGACGCCCCGTTGGTGCAACGTCCGCATAACTTGCGGCAATTCATCCAAGTCAAAGCCAACTTTAGCTCGAGCAGAGAAATGATTAAGGCCAAAGTAGACGGCGTCCGCACCCGCTTCGATCGCGGCGTGCAATTGTGGCCAGTGTCCGGCGGGGCTCATCAATTCTGGCTTGGTGACGATCATAGTTTCATTTTTTTGGTTGACTTGCGTGCGTTATCTGCCAGACTGTGTCGGGCTGGGGGGCGTCCGTGTCACAAATTGCACTCTGGGCAAAATTCTAAATCGAGAGATCCCATGGATCCCGCATGAACCACACGACGAAATGGCCCATGCACGACAGTCTCCCCATGCACGACAGTCTCCCCATGCACGACAGTCTCCCCGTGCACGACAGTCTCCCCGTGCACGACAGTCTCCCCGTGCACGACAGTCTCCCCGTGCACGACAGTCTCCCCGTGCACGACAGTCTTATTGTCGAGATCGATTGCCAAACAGATATACGCTTGAACGTCTGTGTTTCTCTAGAATATAATGCGGCAGGACAACCAAGCTAAGGTCTAATTGCCGCTACGAGAGGAAAAGTTGCTTAGTTTTGTGGCTTGAGCAATTTGCGTTGTATTGGCGAAATGGCACAGAACTTGCAATTTGACTTGGATTAGGGCGGATTGCCCGTTTGGTTGGAAAAATGGATGTCCGCGCTGGGATCGACAGCTTGATTAACAGTTCCGCAGTTCAATCTGCGAGCGATGGACTGAGGCGCCGGTCTGTGATTTGGAAAACAGTCGGCATGGTAGTTTTTGTTTTTAGGAGACCCACGATGAATCGAGTTTTGTTATCAGCAGTGATGTTCGCTGTATTGGGTGTAGCTCAATGGGGAGCTCCGTCCCAAGTTTTTGCTGGCGACCCATGTTGTGGTCCTTGTGCACCGCAGTGTTGCCCGACAACATGTTGCACGACGAGTTACCGAACCGTGGTTCGATGTACACCGGTTACACGGTACCGAACGGTTCGATACGTCGATGCATGTGGTTGCTGTCGCACTAAATGCTGTGCGTACACGGCCTATGTTCGAACTTGTTGTCGAGTTCCAGTGACGACTTGTCATACGGTTTGTGCGCCGGTTCAAAATTGTGCCACCAATTGTTGTGCAACGAGCTCGCGCCCAGCACGACCTCGACTGTTCCAAAATCTATTGGCAAAATGTCGAGCCAAACGAACTAATGTTTGTTGTAACTGAGTCGATTGCAAGGCGTGACCTCAGCAGTCGCGTTTAGGCGATTGGTTTGCTGGGGAAAATTCCTATTTGAAAATAAAATGGATGAGCCGAATGGCATCATCCATTTTTTATGCGTTGACGGAAGTGTAACGATTCGTTTGCGAAGTTGGTTGGGATTTGCTACTTCAGCCATTTAGCTTTGACGAGCACACTAACCCCTTGACCGCCACCGACACACAAAGTGGCTAGTCCCAAGGCGTCTGGTTCCGATAGTGCCTGCAGTCGATTGCTCAGAGTCATCAATAGTCTCAGGCCGCTGGCACCCAAAGGATGTCCGATCGCCATGGCGCCGCCCCAGGAGTTGACGCGTTCTAAAGGAATTGATAATTCATCGAGCGAGGCAAGAACTTGAACGGCAAACGCTTCGTTGATTTCAATCGCAGCGAGATTGTCAACAGACAAGTGGTTTCTGTTGAGAAGTAACTGCGTGGCGGGAACCGGACCCATTCCCATTACCTCGGGCGGCGTGGATGCGGTTGCTACATCGATAATCTCCAATCCGAAATCGATATCCGTTTGCCGCGCGGCAGCCTGAGACATCACCCAACCAAGTGTGGCGCCGTCGGTTAAAGGCGAACTTGTTGCTGCCGTGACCACACCCGTGGTTGAAAACACTGGAGCCAAGCTGCTCATTTTCGCGCGATCAACTGGCACACGAACAAACTCGTCTTGAGAAATCAGATAGGGGTGAATTTGTTGTTGGTACCATCCGGCTTGATAGGCGGCATGTGTCAATTCGTGACTGCGAGCGGCTAGGTCTTCTTGTCTCGATCGGGTTACGTTAGGGTATCGTTTGGCAACTTCCTCGGCCGTATCGCCATTGGGAATGTAGGCGTGTTCTGAAGCAAGCCGAATCGTCGGAGATTCAGAAAAGTTAGCCCCGCGTCGAGGAATTCGCGACATCGATTCCAAACCACCGACCAAAATGCGATCGGCAAAACCGGATTGAACCCGAGCAGCAGCGATTGCGGCTGCTTCTAGAGAACTGGCACACAACCGATTGACAGTCATTGCGGGGACTTGGATGCCGGCGCCAAGTGCAATTGGCCGCGCCACATTATAGCCCTGTTCACCTTCGGGATAGGCGCAGCCCAGCACGAAGTCATCGGGCGCTGATTGCCAAAATGTCGGATAACGCTGTTGGTGCCCGCGAATCAACTCCACTGCCAAATCATCAGGTCGAACTGCGGCATAGGCTCCTTTTCCTGCGCGACCAAACGGAGTACGCAATCCGGCACAAAAAACAGGACGTTCTTTCATAATTGTCTCATTTCGGGGGGGGCGATTAGGGCATCAATTCCCAATTGATTGGCTGTGATTCCTGGCGCTAACTCTTCGATGACAAAATGATTTCCAGTGGGGCGGAAAATTCCAAAATCGGTGACCACCAGATTCACAACGCCAACGCCGGTAAGTGGTAAGGCGCAACGTTGCAACAGCTTGGGCGAGCCGGATTTAGAGAAATGCGTCATCATCACGATCACGCATTTAGCGCCGTGGACCAAATCCATGGCACCACCCATACCTGTCACTTTTTTTCCAGGTACCATCCAGTTCGCCAAATTTCCTTGGACATCGACTTCCATTCCGCCCAAGACACATGCATCAATATGACCACCGCGAATCATTCCAAAACTCAAAGCGCTATCGAAATAGCTACAACCTGGTCCTACGGCAATTGTCTCTTTACCAGCGTTGATCAGCGTGGCGGAAACGGTTTCGCGAAGTGGGCGTCCGCTAACGCCCAAGACACCGTTTTCCGACTGAATCATAATCGCCATTGAGACGGGCATGCGTTCAGCAATTAACGTCGGCAGGCCAATCCCTAAATTGAGACTGGAACCGGGGTTTAATCTGGCAATCACCTGATCGGCCATGTCGGCTGTTGTCCATGGTCCGGCCAATATTTTTGTAGTCGAGTCCACTAGATAGCCCCTGCTTTTTGGCGTCGTACCGGATTGAGTCGCTGGCGAATTTTTTCCATATCGTATCTGGCCATCGTTGGATCGACTTGCCGTAGAGCCGCCTCAACCATGGCAAGGCGTGTATCGTGGTCGGCCCAGCGGTTGCGGGCGGCATCTGATAGTTTATGCAATGGATCAAAATACAAGAACAATTCGTTGGGCTTAACAACGGGAGCCCGCCAAACCGAAATCCCATTTTCTTGATCGTAGTGCTCATAAGATGAAATCGAACGTTTACCACCACCGCCCGGGGCATCACACAGGAAAGTGGGAATATTGAAACCGGCGGTAGAACCGCGGACCACTTTGGACAATTCCACCGCTTCGGCTAAAGTTGTTCGCAAATGTTCGCAGCCAGGAACCATGTCGTGCAAATAAACATAGTACGGTCGGATATTCATGTAAGCGAGTTTGCGAGTCAATAAAATCATAGTCTGCGCATCACTGTTAACTCCCTCCTGCATGACGGCTTGATTGCGAACCACCACGCCCGCTGCAAATAGTCGGTTCATTGCCAAGCGACTCCACTGCGTGATTTCGTTGGGTGAAGAGAAATGTGTATGAATGACGACTTGTTTTTGCAGCGAACGACCCTGTTGATGAACTTCAAGAAATGCATCCATCCATTCATTGTCGGTCAGAATCTTTTGTGGCAAAATCGCAATACCCTTGGTGGCATACCGCAGTCGGCGAATGTGCGGGATTTCAAGTAACGTCTGCCCAATCAGACGAATGTGTTTGGCCGTCAGGTTAAAGGCGTCGCCGCCGGAAATCACGACATCTTCAATTTCTTCGTGCTGTCTCAAATATTCAAACACGGGATTCCAACGCTCTGGGTTGGCCCCATAGGTATCCTTTTCCACCGAGTCGGTCGATCCGCCAATAATGCGGCTACGAGTACAATAAGAACAGTAGACAGGACATGTCGTCAACGGCAAGAACAAGACTTTGTCGGGGTAACGATGGGTCAACATCGGCACGGGCGAATCGACATCCTCGTAGAGCGAATCCTCGAGATAGAAGGGATGGTCCGGCAACATTTGCGATCCAAACGGCAGGAATTGTTTCCGCAATGGATCATTAGCCGGATCGCTCCAGTTCATCAATGAAAATACATAAGGCGTAATCCGAATATTCATGGGCGCTTGATGTAGGCCCGCTTGAATATCTGACATCCATTCCGCACGCATCCGATTCCCCAGAATCGTAGCAACCTGTTCTAACTTGCGAATGCTATTTTTTGACTGCCAGTGATGGTCGGCAAATTGTTCGCGGGAAATTTGGGCCCAGCCGGGAATCTCTCGCCAAAACTCGTCATCGCGAAATTCGCGGTGCTCCGTCCAAGTGCGTAAATCTTGTATCTGACCACTTACGGTCGAGGGTGACATGCGGAGAATCCTCTTACTCAAAACATTCGAAATATGGGTTGGTTGCGGCGGAGGAATTTCCTGGCGACGATACCATCTATCGCCAAACCAACAAAAACGAAAAACTCAATCGCCAAGTTGCCCACGCCTTGAATGAACTGAGCTGGCAATCAAAGGAACCTCCCACCGAACTTAACATTGTAAGTCGGCCTTTGGAATTCTAAAACCCCAACTGCCCCGGTTAGTGTGAATTGATTGGGCGTTAACGGTGTGCGGATCAAGTCTAAGGCGCCGCACGGCAGTTAAAACATCTTTTTGATTTCGGTCGAGCCGAGCAAAGCGGGTCCCTCATTACGGATATATGACTTGTGCACAATATTGCGATTGCGCGCGGATGCATCCATTGAATCGTTTTTGCCTACGGCATTAATATTTGGCTAACTGTAACTTTCCGACTTAAAGTTCGATTGGCAGGCACTTATCGTTGAGACAAGTGCACGAAATCAATTTATGCGATAGTCGATTTAATGCACGGTCTTACACGTTGAGTCAATTCCGTACACCTTACAACGAACTAGCAAACGCATCCCATTCGGTATACCAACATGCCAAGAATTTCAATCAGACAACATTTCCGAAAACTTCGTTCGAAGTCGCGAAACCGTGGACTGATATGTCGTCGGGGTGTAGAGGCCGTCGAGGCAGCCTTGACATTGCCATTGCTGTTAGCTTTGGTCTTTCCGATGCTGCACTTAACTCACAATTGGCACACCGAGAAGATGTTAAAAATTGCGGCCTTTGAAGCTGTCAAAGTCTTAGGGCATCGCGATGGAACGCTAGAAAGGGCTCAATCGACCTTTGCCGAATACGCCACCGCGTTTGGCATCGAAGGGGCGGAGTTGGAGTTAGATCCGTCATTTTTATCGGGAAGTATCCCAACCGACTCTGCTTTTTGGGTACGAGGTGTCGCACCGCAATTGCAAAACCGACTGCCTTTACCACTTAATATTTCCTTAGGTAGCCAATTGCGTAGTGGCCAGGTGTTTTACCGGAAAGAGGGTTAATCGATGACTAAATCGCGACGAGTTAGGATGGGTGTTTCGGCCATCTTAATACTGGCCATGTTAGTACCAATTGCAATTGTCGGGTTTTTTGCCCTGAGTCTGGCCAATATCCAACGCAATGAGGCCGCTTCTCAAGTTGCCGCAGATCTCAGCGCCAAATATGGCGCAAATGCGATTGCACGTGAGTTGCCAATCGACATGATTACCGAGCGCGGTACATCGATCGCTCGCGACAATTGGACTCATGGTGGCAATGGTCAAGATTCAAATTTGGACAAAGGTCAAGTAGCGGTAGAAATCGAATATGGCAGTACTCGGTTTGTAAACGACCAAGCTGAGTTTCGCCTGGGAGATGAACCGCTTAATAGTGTGCGCGTCAAAACTGCAGTTCCTGCGGGTATTGTGATATTCGGTAAACCCATCGGGTCGATCTTAGTTGACTCAGCAGCAGCTGTGGCCAATGTCGAACGCGATTTATGTCTGGTCATCGATCGATCGGGATCAATGACGTTTGATTTAACAACTCACACCTGGAGCGCCGACAAGTCAGCTCATCCCAAAAATAGACTGGCGTTGAGTACCAATCTAAGTAAACGCTCGGCGGCCAACCAATGGTGGTGGGGTTGGCCCCATCCGGAAAACAGTCGTTGGGCCGAAATGATGCCGGCTGTGTATGCACTGGCCGATGAACTCGAAAAAACAAAACAATCAGAGTTATTATCAATTGTTAGCTATTCATCGCAAGTAACTGAAAACCGTTGGGATCAATCGACGGAACTACGCAGCTATTCGTCATTAGAATCGACAATTGAAGCACAACCCACACTGCGTTATGCAGATGTCGTTTCTGCTTTGGAACATAAATACAACGAAGTGATGCCGATTATGGGTGGGACCAATATCGCGTCGGGAATTGACCAAGCTGCCGCTGTATTAACGGGATCGCGGTCGCGAAGTTTTGCTTTTAAGACCATGATCGTAATGACCGATGGTCAACACAACGTTGGACGATCACCAGTGGATGCAGCGCGTGATGCCGCGAATCGAGGAATTGAAGTTTTCACGGTAACCTTTAGTCATGATGCCGATGTCGCGACGATGCAGGCAACAGCGGCTGCTGGTAACGGCAAGCACTTTCATGCCGCTGACGGCGAAACACTGCGGCAAATTTTTATTGAAATTGCAAATACGCCTCCTGGTGTATTTATCGAATGAACTTGTTATGGGAATACTGTTTCGAGCGATGAAAGCGATGACGCGCGAATTTGATTTCAATTCGACTGTCGGCGATTCTAAAGAGATCGTTGGGGTAAGGGCGTAAGAAAAATGAAGTTAATTCATGTCAGTCGACGCCAAAATTCGATTTGGTGGCGGCAATCGTTAAATTCTAATAGACGCCCAATCCGGTCGCGACGTTTTCTTAGACATACCCGTCGTGGTGCGACCGCGGTTGAATTTGCGCTAATCTTTCCAATCATCTTGACCTTTTTTGTAGCCGCAATGGCCTTCACGCAAGCGTTTATGCTGCGCGATACGGCTCAACATGCCGCGTATAAAGGCGTGCGCAGGGGCATTGTGTGGAACGCCACAACTGCTGATGTAAAGGCCGAAGTACAGAATTTTTTATCGCAATTGGGAATTCGCGAGGCCGTTGTCACTACCGAGCCATCGGTAATCGACAACAACGTGCCCACGATTCGAGTCAATGTCTCAATTCCCATGAACCGAAATGCTTGGGTCGCTTCTCCGTTTATGCCTGCCGATTTTGCACCCTTTTCTTCGGTGGCATTGAATCGTCCAAACGATCAATAACCAACCCGCCTAATGGGCAAACTTGGCCCGATTTTCCAAGGGATTAACGGGATTTTTCCGAAATTCATCATTTGACACTCATCTGGTGTTATGGGATAAAATAATTTCCGTGTCCCAAGCGTCTTAATGGCTGTCGCGAGAAATCGTTTCCGACTCACGAAGAGCCAAGCGAGAGAATCCATGAAAATTTACGGTGCAGCCCGCAATCCACAGTCATCTCGCAATGGACTGACTTGGCTAATCCAGGTGTTTTGCATGCTCGTTGCCTGGAACTGTGCAATTTGGGTTGCGGCTGGAACCCAAGAATCGGAATCGCTTTCCGATGCCCAAATTCGGTTTTTCGAAAGTAAGATTCGTCCGGTTTTGGTAGAAAAGTGTTACAGTTGCCATTCGGCCGATTCTAGTACTTTGGCGGGCAGTCTGGCTCTCGATAGCAAGCCGGGGTTGTTGATTGGAGGCGATTCTGGACCAGCCATTGAACCGGGTAACGTTGACGATAGCCTGTTGATACAAGCGATTCGCTATGAAGACGCTGATACGGCGATGCCCCCCAAAAAAAACGGAGGCAAGTTATCGGACGCGGTTATTAAAGACTTTGAAGAGTGGGTCGCGATGGGAGCGCCAGATCCCCGATCTAGTTCGGCTGTTCCCATTGATCCGGGCGCCGGCGAACAAGCTCGTCTGTGGTGGTCTTTCCAACCACTAACTGTCCCTGCCCTGCCCCAACTCAATTCGAATACGGTACGCGGCCAACAATGGCCCAAGTCGAATTTGGATCACTTTGTATTGCAAAAACTTCAGCAAGCCGAGTTAGAGCCGGTGGCGGACGCGGAACCGTTGGCTTTACTGCGTCGCGGCTACTTTGATTTGATTGGTTTACCGCCGACGCCCGAACAAACTCAAGGATTCCTGCAGCGTTGGCAAGCTGCCGACAGCGAATCGAGTCGCGATCAACTGTGGATGGAAGTTGTCGATTCATTGCTTGACTCTCCCCAGTTTGGCGAACGCTGGGGACGGCATTGGCTGGACGTCGCGCGTTTTGCCGAATCCAGTGGTCGCGATGTGAATATTACCTACCCCTATGCTTGGCGCTACCGCGATTATGTCATCGATGCTTTAAATCGTGACATGCCGTTTGATCAATTTGTTCAAGAACAAATTGCCGGTGACTTATTAAACTCCAGCAGTGACCAAGAGCGCAGTCGAAAGCTTATCGCCTCGGGATTCTTGGCGATTGGCCCAAAATCCTTGAACGAACAGAATCCGCGACAACTTGCTCTGGATGTTGCTGACGAACAGATCGATGCTGTTTCACAAAGCTTTTTGGGGATGACCTTTGCCTGTGCACGTTGTCATGACCATAAATTTGATCCAGTCTCACAAAAAGAATATACCGCACTGGCCGGAATATTTTTGTCCACTGAAACTCATTATGGAACAACGGGCGCCGTTGGCGGACGCAACGCCGGCAAGTTAGTGGAATTGCCAGATGATCAAGTCGTTGTTTTAGAACAGTCGTTGACCAGTAAGGAACTCGATCAAAAACGACAACGAATTGAAACTTTGGAAGCTCAGCGAGAAGAAGCGTTGCGGGCTCGCCGCGCTGAACGAATGAATTCTGGCAATCCTCCGTCAGGAATCGATCTGACTCGAATTACTACTCAACTTGCTGTCCTAAGAACCGAGCTAGAGGGTTACGACGAACGTGGGAACCCTAAAAGGTTGGCAATGGGTGTTGCCGATCGACCGTCAGCGGCTCCACGTTCCGGATTGGCGCGTCGCGATCGAGCGCCCGAACGACCGCGACGCGTGGCCGGGTTTGTGTCAATTGGCGATAGCCCCTTATTTGTTCGCGGAGAAACAAACCGTCCCAGCGAAACGGTGCCTCGTGGATTTCCGACGTTGCTCGATTCTGTATCAGCGCCAAAGATTCCAAGTGGAACCAGTGGGCGGTTGCAATTGGCAGAATGGATTATCGATCCGCGGAACCCTTTAACTTCTCGAGTGATTGTCAATCGCGTGTGGCATTGGCTGTTCGGTGCAGGATTGGTTACGTCCGTCGACAACTTTGGGACCTCAGGCGTGCTACCCAGCCATCCTGAATTGCTGGACTACCTTGCTGCAGAATTTGTGGCCGATGGCTGGTCGATCAAACAATTGATCCGTGAAATTGTCAACAGTAGAACTTATCGCTTGTCGACGACTTACGATCCACACAGTTTTCGGGTAGACCCCAGCAACACGTTGTTGTGGCGTCATCAACCAAAAAGATTGCAGGCTGAAGTAATTAGAGATTCGATGTTGCAGGCGGCTGGCATTCTCGATTTAAAGCCACCTGTTGGTTCTTTGATTGGACGAGCAGGAGATGGATTGATCGACAATCGTCGCCGTGCGGGAATTTCCGAGGTAACGATCGCAGAGTTCGACGACCGACATCGCAGCATTTATTTACCGGCGGCCCGCAATGTGGAATCCAGTTTGCTGGGTGTGTTTAATGCTCCTGATGGTGATGTTGTGCAAGGTGCAAGGGAGATTACTAATGTTCCTAGCCAAGCGTTGTTCTTACTGAATAGTTCGTTAGTAACCAAAGCGGCGGAATCCATATCTCGACAGGCCTATAATTCGGCCAAGGGGCAAAGACAAAATGCCCGCTTTGAAGATGTTTACCAAGAATTGAGCT
Source organism: Pirellulaceae bacterium (assembly GCA_041739975.1). Lineage (GTDB taxonomy): Bacteria > Planctomycetota > Planctomycetia > Pirellulales > Pirellulaceae > BJ22. The sequence goes on along the minus strand of JBGSMY010000023.1, from coordinate 27,819 downwards.
GGGTTCTCTACAGTCGCCCCGCCTCAGATCGCGAAGTCGTACAGGCCAAAAAATTGTTTGGCCGCTATAAGAATACGCCAGCCAAAGGTTATGTCGCGGTGGCTCGGGCGATGTTGGCAAGTGCTGAGTTTCGCAGTAGCGACTAATCCAAGATTAACGCGAACCGTAAGTGTTCGTTTCAATCTTGGACCCATCGAATTAGTGGCAGGGTTTAGGCAATATTGAGCACTCGACCAGTTTTCGAAAGCAAGATTCCATGAAATCAAATATGTGCAATGGTGTTACACCGCTGGTAAACCGTCGTGAGGTATTGAAATATACGTCTTGCGGTTTTGGTTGGTTGGCGTTTTCCGGTTTGTGGGGACAATCAATGGCGACAGCGATGGCTGATCAGCCCTTGGCCCCAAAATCACCGCATTTTCCGGCAAAAGCCAAACGGGTAATTTTTTTGTGCATGCGCGGCGGGCCATCGCATTTGGATACGTTTGATTACAAACCACAATTGATTAAGGACCACGGTCAGCCCGGTCCGCGACCGGGCTCTAAGCTGTTGGGTACCAAATGGAAATTTCAACAACAAGGCAAAGGTGGTTTGTGGATCTCCGATTTATTTCCCGAATTATCCAAACGGGCCGATGACTTGTGCTTGATTCGTTCGATGAACACGGATCTACCGAATCACCCTCAAGCAATGGTCCGCTTGCACACGGGAACCAGTCAATTTATTCGGCCATCGATCGGTTCCTGGACTTTATATGGCTTGGGATCCGAAAATGAAAACTTGCCGGGTTTTGTCAGTATCACCCCATCGCGTTCCGGCGGGACACAGAATTATGGAAGCGCATTTTTGCCGGCTATTTATCAGGGAACTCGGATTGGCAGTGAAGGCAGCAGTGTGTCTTCGTCACAGATCCCCAATCTAAAATCGGCGTTAAACGTTAAAGACCAACGGGCTGAATTGGATTTTTTGCGATCGCTCAATGAAGGCAAGCTCAAACGGGATGGATTTAATCCAGATGTCGAGGGCGCGATCGAAGCGGCTGAATTGGCTTTTAAGATGCAAAGCGCAATGCCACAGGTAATGGATCTATCGCGAGAATCCGAACAAGTTTTAGGGCAATATGGGATCGGAGAGACGACAACAGATGAGTTTGGCAAAAAATGCCTATTGGCTCGGCGCTTGGTCGAGAACGGTGTTCGTTTTGTCGAAGTGTCGCATGGCAATTGGGACCACCACAATAATTTGAGCAACAACTTGGCCCGCAGTTGTGAACAGATTGATCGGCCGATCGCAGGGTTGTTAGGTGATCTTAAGAAACGCGGAATGTTGGACGATACGCTGGTCGTTTGGAGCGGCGAATTCGGACGCACGCCATACTCGCAAGGTCCAGACGGGCGCGACCACAACAACAAAGCGTTTACGCTGTGGATGGCTGGTGGTGGGGTAAAAGGTGGCTTTGAGTATGGACAAAGCGACGACTATGGCTATCAAGTCGCTGAGAATGGCGTATCGATTCATGACCTCCACGCGACAATGTTGGCTTTGATGGGCTTGGATCATGAAAAGCTAACCTACAACTACGCAGGACGTGACTTTCGATTGACTGACGTTTACGGCAATGTAGTTAAGGACATCATGATTTAGCACCTGCTGTAAGATGTTAATGACAGGCATGCCTTGTCTCGTCATGGTCGGCCCGCTACCTTTTCCGGTAGCGGGCTTTTTGCTAGGTTGTTGCTGTCCAGCAACTGTTTTTGGAGCAGTACATTTAAACTCTGAACTGCGACAGTTGGCTATCGATTAAACCAGACTACGCTTTTGGATTAATAGACCATTCATGAATTCTGCGCCGATTTTCAGCGGTTGTATTCCGGCCTTGATGACCCCCTGTGATTCTCAGGGTAAACCTCAATGGGATTCTTTGGTCGAAACGGGCCGCTCGTTGATGACACATGGAATGCGAGCCGTTGTCTATTGCGGCTCGATGGGCGATTGGCCGTTATTGACCGATGCCCAACGTCAGGAAGGTGTGGGGCACTTGGTGAAAGCAGGAATTCCTGTGATTGTTGGCACTGGTGCGCAAAATACGGCTCTCGCCGCCGGTCACGCTTCGCACGCCCGATCGGTCGGTGCCGCCGGACTGATGGTAATTCCACGTGTCCTCTCGCGCGGAAGTTCATCCGCTGCCCAGCGCGATCATTTCGCACAAATCTTAAATGCCGGCCGTAACTTGCCAGCCGTGATTTACAATAGTCCCTATTACGGTTTTGAAACCAAAGCCGATCTGTTTTTTGACTTGCAACGGGAATACCCTAGTTTGGTCGGATTCAAAGAATTTGGTGGTGCGAGTTCATTGCGCTATGCCGCTGAGCAGATTACCAATCGCGATCCAAAGTTGTGTTTGATGGTTGGTGTTGATACCCAGGTTTTCCATGGGTTTGTAAATTGTGGTGCCGTTGGTGCGATTACCGGCGTAGGCAACGCCTTGCCGCAGCAAGTACTGCGGCTAATGGTGTTATGTCAACGAGCGGCCGGCGGCTGTCCTCAATCACGCATTTGGGCCAAACAACTGGATGAAGCGATGCATGTGCTGGCGACGTTTGATGAAGGTCCAGATCTCGTTTTGTATTACAAAGCGCTAATGACACTCGAAGGAAATCTTGGTTACGATTGCCACTTCAATCCCAATGATCGACTCAGTGCCAGCCAACATTCTTATTTGGTACAGCAATGGACTCTCTTCAAAAATTGGTGGGCACAATGGCCCGGCAAAGCGGATTGATACACCGGACTCGATTTTAAGTAATCGGCATAGGGATATTCAAAAGCCACCTTAAACCAATTAGCTTCTTTTGCTCCTCAGAGGACAGGAAAATAGAGGGCAGGAAAATAGTGGGCAGGAAAATAGAGGGCAGGAAAATAGAGGGCAGGAAAATCAAGGACAGGAAAATAGAGGACAGGAAAATCAAGGACAGGAAAATCAAGGACAGGAAAATCAAGGACAGGAAAATAGAGGCCAGGAAAACGGCACTCAAATAACAACCGGCGACGTGGCAGACTCCGGTTGCCATTGAGTGCCGAACTTTATGTTTTAGCAATTCCTGTGCCATTTAGTCGTGGCATGTTTCAACGGGAAATGTCATTGTCTAACTCAAAGGTCTGTCGATTGCTGTGAAAACGTTGTCGATTGAGTTGACGATCAACGCGAGGCAGCGGTGAAATGATTTGTCAATTACGAAGGGGGGTTTGGCTTATGCGACGGGGCGATGTGGACTAGAATGGGACCTTCGAAATTGATTGAACAATTCTGCCGGACAGCGGTGCATGTGGAAGTCTTATTCGTTGCGAAACCAGTTGCTGATTCCGATATTAGCCTGTATCGCAATCACACAAATCGCCTTGATTGCCGTCTTTGGATGGTTGGCCGTACAGTTGCAGGCCCAAGAAATAGATGGCCGAATTGAACGCGTTACCGAAACGCTTGCCGTCAGCAACTTTCCAATTACGGACGCGGTTTTGTCTCAGATGCGAGGCTTAACCGGCGCGGAGTTTATGTGGTTAGGGGATTCCGGGGAACATCTGGGCTCAACCATTCCAGGCGCGATCGTCGATCGCAATTGGATCGACGCGATTCCCTTGCGAATGGCAGCGCATGACCTACGTAAGAAGCAGATAACTTGGGAGGGGCAAACTTTTTTTGCGATGGCTATTGCTCGGCGCGATTTGTCGGAGTTGCGCTCGGGGCGTTTGATCGTGCTCTTTCCGCAAGCCAAATACTCATCGCAGCAATGGCAGGCCATTCGCCCCGTAATCTGGCTGGGTGCATTGAGTATCATCTTCACCGCGACTGTTATTTCTTGGTTAGCCACGCGCGTAACGAGGCCCATTAGTGAGTTACGAAATCAAGTAGAAACGATTGCCGACGGTCAATTCCAATCGTTGCCCATTGATTCCACAACACGAGAGGTTCGCGAACTGGCGGTCGCAGTGCATGGAATGGCTGAGAAACTGGCCGATTACGAATCCAAAATTCGAGCGACCGAACGCGTACGGCTTTGGGCACTGTTGCGTGGCGGCATTGCCCATCAACTTCGCAATGCAGTCACCGGTGCGAAGATGGCGCTTGAAATTCATCAATCCGAATGTTCCCTAGGCACCAACTGCGAGAGCCTCAATGTCGCTTTGGGCCAATTCAAAATGATGGAACATCAATTGCAACAGTTTTTGCAATCGCCCGAAGAAACTCATTTAAATTTAAGACGTGTCGCTGTCCAAGAGTGGATGGCAAGTTGTCGACGTTTGTTAGTGCCATTGGCCAACCACCGCGGAGTCAGTTTGGATTTTGAAATGCCGAGTGTTCAAGCTTTCATTTGCGGAGATATCGAGTCATTGCAACAATTGTTGTTGAATTTGATCAACAATGCCATGGAGGCCGCAGCGAGTTCCAATGCAGCGGGATCATCAACACCTAATATCGGCAATAACGAAGGCTTGCCAGTCGAAAAGAGCGCTCCGCGGGTTGTGGTGGTGACGTCGACCGATTCAAAATGGATCGCCGTTCAGGTCTGGGATAATGGAAACGGCCCTCAACCGGAGATGGTACCACAACTATTTGAACCCTTTGGCACCGACAAACCAGGAGGTGTTGGCCTGGGATTGTGGATGGCAAAACAAATCGCTTGGCAGCATTCGGGGACGATTCAATGGCGGCGTTTGGATGGTATGACCTGTTTTGAGGTTCGAATCCCGCAGGAGGAAAAAAGCATTGACGAATAATCGCAAGGTATTGGCTAAAGTTTTAGTTGTGGACGATGAGCCGTCAATTTGTTGGGGGTTTCGTCAACTCGCGGTACGCGTCCCGTGTGAAGTGATCGAGGCTGGATCGGCCGAATCCGCGATCGAGCTGTGCCGCAGTCAATCGTTTGCTGCGATTGTCACGGATGTTCGCCTGCCGGGCCAAACAGGCCTAGAAGCAATGAAAACCTTTCAACAACTTCAAGAATCTTGTCCGATTATTGTGATGACGGCGTTTGGGGATTTGCAAACTGCGGTTGAGGCGGTTCGGCAAGGCGCTTTTGATTATTTGCCTAAGCCATTTGAGTTGAATCGAGTCGTTGATCTGTTGCGCCGCGCGATCGAAGTGTCCACAATGCCCCAACAAGTGACATCAAATTTGGCGGTCGCAGGTCAGCTCGTGGGCTCGTCTCCCGCAATTCAAAATCTATTTATCAATATTGCGCTGGCTGCTTCGGCCGATGCAAACGTTTTGATCGGTGGCGAAAGCGGTACGGGTAAAGAATTGGTGGCCAAAGCAATTCATCAACACTCAGCGCGAGGACTTAAGCCGTTTGTGGTGGTTAATGTGGCGGCATTGTCACCCGGTCTAGCTGAAAGTGAACTTTTTGGCCATGTCAAAGGCGCTTATACGGGAGCGGACCAAAGTCGGTTGGGGCTAATCGAACAAGCTGCCGGCGGGACGCTATTTCTGGATGAGGTGGCTGAGATTCCAGTGCCGCTGCAGGTCAAATTGTTGCGAGCTGTCGAACAAAAGCAGATTTCGCCGGTAGGTTCCAACGAAGTGCGTGCGGTTGACTTTCGAGTCATTTCTGCCACGCACCAAGATCTATTGAATTGGTCGCGACAAGGCAGATTTCGACACGACTTGTACTATCGATTGGCGGCCTTTCGTATCGAAATCCCACCATTGCGGGACCGTCGCGAAGATATCGTCGCGCTCGCTCAATATTTTTTGAATCAGACAATGGAAGTCAACGGATCAAAACAATTGACCCCAGCAGCTTTAAACGAACTGCAAATTCGTCCCTGGTGGGGAAACGTTCGCGAGCTGCGACAAGCAATCGAACACGCAATGGTCGTCTGCCGTGGCCCATGGATTGATAGTTCTCACTTACCGGCGGCCTTGCCATCGCTGGTGCCGCAAGAAAGTCCCCGCGACCGCGACGAATCCGATCCGCTAATCTTGAGTGAATTGCTGCAGCGTTGGACCTTAACCCAGATGCTTGAAAACCAAAATATGGGTCGAATTTTTGACAACCTAATGCAAATTGTCGAACGTCCCGTTTTTCGCACGGCACTCGAACAATGCGGTGGCAACTACTCCAAAGCCGCTCAATGGTTAGGAGTCCATCGTACGACGATCCGCAAAAAATTAGGGGAAGAATCAAGTGCCGCCACGGATGACGAGGCGTAAGTATTGGAATCAGTTATTTGTCGATGGCCAGTTTAAATTCAAAAGCAGTTTCGCTCATCGTATTGTCGTTGGAGTTACGCATGGCTACCCAAACTTTCAAGGTATCGTCGTCGATTCGTTGGTAAGTGAGTCCGCCAAAATGCGCCGTTTGATTTTCGACTTTAATCAACGGGAAATTTACACATTTGTCTTTTTCTTCCCATCCCGTGAAATTAGGATTAAAATGACGTAACTTCAGCACCATTCCGCCATCCTCTTCGACTAATGAAAAGTACTCGCTAAATACTAACTGGCCATCTTGCGCATAACGAAAGGTACCGACCATGGTGCGATTCCAAATAGGCGAAAAGGTCTCTTCACAGTCGCCACCAAGCCCTGTTCCCACCCAACGTCCGACCAGCCATTGAAAATCTTCTAGTTTGGCCGTGGCAGGTTTGGCGTTGTCATCGAGCTGCAACGTGTGCTGCGTATACTTCGATTGAGCAGCCGTCGTTCCGATTTGCATCAAGCCAATGCCGATGACCAAACCGACTAACGACAATTTTTGAGCGACATAAATCATGAGAAGACTCCGTTTAGTAATTTGTTCAGGAAACTGCAATCTTGCAGGCTGTTGGCCAAATCGATCGGATGTTATTCGAAAATAAATTGTAAGTCATCTTACGGCTTTACGGGGCCAGTGTCTTGACTGGAAGGAGTTTCACCGCGATCGCGAAGAGCGTAAAACGGTCGCATTAACGTCCGGCCGTTGGGCTCTGGGGTTGGATAGAATAGAAATACCAGACCCGTTTCATTCGTCTGGCGTGTTCGGAATAGTGCAAATGGAAACCATGCGAGGGCCACAATCCGCAAACAGGTCGAGAGCACGAAAATAACCATAAATCCCGTACTACTACCGTCATACATTTGAATGATCCAGCCTCCCAACAGGGAGCCGCTCACCATCGCAACTCCGTTGAATAGGTTGTAACGCGATATTATTTGAACACGAGACTCGTTGGGAATTCGCTCGATCAATACCAGTGCCAAGGCCAACTCATAACATGCCCAGGCCATGCCAAATACAAACTGTAACACGCAAAGAAAGAGATACGATTCGTAAAAAATCCACAGGCCAGAAGCCGGGATGATGCTGATGCCACCAATCCACAATAAAGTTGCTTGGCCAAAAAAACGAGAGACGTTTCCGGCCCAACGCAATGCGGCAATGCGACCTAAATAACCCAGCACAATTAGTACAGTGAAATGCAGGAATGACAATTCCATCACCCTTAACATAAACGGCGTAAAGTAAGGTCCGGATAAGAAAACAGCGAACTGAATTAACAAGAAATAAGGGATCGCTTTAAGACTCGTGGCTTCGTCATTGTTTGATACCGGCAACTTGCCTGGCAAGGCTGAAGTTTGCGTTGGCTGAGTTGGGGTCGTTAACGAACGCCAAGGCGCCAGTTCACTTTTTCGATTGAGCATCGATGCCGATAAATAGCGACATAAGCCGCCCATCAGCAACAGCGCGGCAAACATAGTCAATTGAGTCTGACTGAATTCTGACCAGCGCAGCGCGCATCCTGCTAAGGTAACACCCAACAATAGACACACCTGACAGATGCGCATCCGCCATGCCAAGAATTTAGCGCGAATACTTGGTGGAATCAGAGTTTCAATCCATGTATTCCAAACCGGCGCGGTCGCCAACCCAGCACCCCAATAAATGGTGACCAAACTAAAGAGCACCCAAAAACTAGTTGCTTGAAAATAAGCGGCTATCGCTAACGCTATTAAACTGGTCCCTTGCAGCGATGCATTAATTACCATCCAGCGGCGATACGAACCGATCTGTTCGACGCCCCAAGGCGTTAGCAATTGCAAGATGCTGCCAAGCAAATAGGGGACCGTTGCCAATATCCCAACGCCCAGATTTGACATGCCAGCGGTCAAGTAAAAAGCGCCGAAATACGTCTCGGTCAAACCGACCATCATGCTGAAGCTGCCGCCATCGGTGGTACTGCTGCACAAATCCTTGCGCAAGAATTGCCGATTGGGGATTGTTCGAAACTCTTTCAGTTTCACAAGAGCTTTCCATGATTCAAGCAGCGGTGGTGTCCGACACCTCCGGACGACATTAGCCAGTTTGGGTCATCGACGAGCGATGGAATTGGTTGGGGATGAAGGCCAAACTGGCGATCGCCACATTCACCAAAACAAATATTCCAACCCAGAATAATCGATCTTCGCTAAATCCATAAGAGTGAAGGCCTTGCCCCAATTGATTCACGCCTTCCCAAGACCAGATCGTTACGATATTTCCTAAGACAGCCAGCACGGCAATTCCAGTTTGCTTTACTAAACCTGCCCAACGCGCATGTAACAAAACAGCATTCCACAAAACGATCATCAAGGCACCATTTTCTTTGGGATCCCAACCCCAAAATCGTCCCCAAGAATCGTCAGCCCATAATCCGCCCAGCACAGTTCCGAAAAAGCTACACAACAGAGCAAAACAGGTTACGCCGTAAATCAAATCGACCCACAAGCGTCGCGTCGGACCTGAAAATTTTCGAGAGAGCAACGATCCAAACAAGAAAGCGATGCCCAAGAAACCCGCGGCAATAGTAGCAGCGTATCCCAGTGAAATCACGATCACATGCGTTGACAGCCAGAATTGAGTATCTAAAACGGCCTGCAGCACTGTAAACGTGTCGCCATCGCGAATACTAATCGACCAAGCCCATAATAGTGACTCGGCGCCAATCAAGCCAGCGAGACAATTTCCAATCCCCAGTCGTGTCAATCGCTCAACGACCATTAATAAAACAACCGCTGCGGCGGAGACAAAAATGAACGAAGAATACAAATTTGTAACTGGTGCTCGCCCGGAAATCACAACCCGCAGGATGATTCCAAAGACGTGAATTGCGACAGCCAAACTAAGAATCCAAGTGGCTGCTTGATTAAAACTGTGCGGCAAGCGAATCCACCCAAAGCCAGACAGCGCCGCGGCAAAGAAATATAACAACGTCGCCATATAAAATGGTGCATATCCATTGTATAACATTTCACTTGAAATCTTTGCGGCCGAATAACCTGTCGGTGGCGTTTGTTTTACTGCCGCCAAAGCTCGATCAACTGCCGAATTGAATTGCGTGGCATCGCGGTCGCGAAAAAATGGTTCCATTTGCATCCAAGACTGAGCTATATCGTTAGGCGGTTCCGGCAACTTATCCGTTTCACTGCCGAGACTTTGCTGCATAAGTTGCTGCGTCGATGCATAGAGTTCATCAATTCGCATCGCAATTGTGGAATCGACGACATTGGCAACTCGGGGTAACATCTCGTCATAAATACTGCGAGGAAACAGTTCCCATTTGGCCAACATCTGCTCGCGAAGCTTCTCCGTGCTTTCAATACCTAGCTGTTCTACCAATAGGTCGGCGATCGTCTTACTCTGCAACAATTCATCAATCATTCGCTCACGGATCATTTGATTACGAGCGGGTTGGATGAGTTCTGAATCCGTCAAAATCTTGGCCACGCCTGAGACTGTGGTTTGATTGAATTTTTTTGCCAGCTCTAACGCATCACTTTGCGCATAGGCACGGGTAAGGTTCGTCCAGGGCGCATCCGGATCTGACTGGGGCACGGCCAATGGAACTTGGCTACTGGCGGATACCTTTTGATACAGCTGCCATCGATCAAATGTCTGATCGTCGGCAAACCGTTGTTGAGGATTACCGAACGCTAATCGAACGGCAAACAACATATTGAGCTTAGAGCGGACATCCTGCAGTCGTTTTTGGGTGTTGTTCCAATCTTTCTCGGGAACCGTTGCGAATTGTTCTATCAACCCATCCAGAGTTGGCTGAACCGATTCCAATTCCTCAAGTGTGTATTTGAATCCCTTTTTAATCGGCAGGCCTAAGCTGCCGAGTACATTGAGATCGTCAATTCGAACCAGTGAATATTTGTCGTACCCCGGCGCTTCGTATACCATGTCCGCGAACCAACGAATCGCAGGTTGTCGTTTGTCGAACTGATCGACGACGGTTTCACGATTGCCCAACTGTCGCGCTAAGTTTCGAGCCAGACTATCCAGTGGTTGAACGCGTCCGCCGGAGGTTACCGGTAACTGCCCCCATCGGTCCAGTCGCATGCCTTCCTTGACAATCGCCGATCGCGACTTTCCGTAGCCACTGAGTGCGTAACCTGCGGCCAAGCCAAATAGTATCAAAGCCATCCAAGTCCATGATTTTTGGCGATTGGCTGCCCGGTCGATCATTGGATCAACGGAATGAATTTGTCGCGGCTGTTGAAGTTTGTTTTTCGAGTTCGCGCGATTTGAATCGGATTCCAATACAGTCGCTTTTCTTCGTTTCTCCAAGAAAGCGATTAGACTATTTCCAAATTGAGCAATTAAGCCGACAACGACATACATGCATGCCACATACGGAATCATCCAACCTTGATTGCGGACGATTTGCAAAGCGGTGAAGTCGCGTTTGCCGGTCGGTGTTTCTTGGGTCCAGTGTCGACTTTGGTAAAAAGTTTCATCGCGATATCGCAACGGATTATTCATTGAGACGACTTGGCGCAATCGGTCGACTTTTTGGGATTCGTCGGTCAGCAAGAATTCAGATGCAAACCATTTTGGTGTCTTGGTACCCAAATAGTCCTCCCGTTGGGCGTCCACCAGTTCCACGGAATAGGGTTTGTAAATGTGTTTATAACGCAGTCCAATTTTGTAGGCCTTGTCAGCTACAGTAACTTCATCGATAAAGCCATTGTCAAATACAACTTGGCTAATCATCCACACGCCCAAATCGCGATTTGTTTGGCGATCAAATAGTCGCACATATGCGGTTGCTTGATCAGGTTTGGCATCCATTTCAGTGCCAGTGGAAACCGGGATTGGAATAGCGGCAAACCGTAATCCAATGCCTTGGGTCGCCGCAGGGCCATTGGTTTGATCTGGATTGACGATTTCAGAATTGGGGTAAAGTGCTAAAACTTCGACCAAAAAAGGCAAATCCGTGTGATCGATCTTTTGGTCAACCACCAGTTTGTGTTTGGGAATAGTGATCAGTCGATTGGACTCGGGATTAGCAGTGTCCGCGATAATCATTTCCAATGAACGAATATCGACCGTATGTGCTGTTTTATCGCCTTCGCCCATCATCATTTGTTGTTCTTCATTGGTTGTCGAAACGTAAATTTCGTTGACCAACAACATCGCGATGCCTAAGTGAATCACCACCATGCCGGCTTTTTGCTTGAATACCATTGCAGCCGCCACCATGGCCACCAATCCAGCCATCGATGCTTGGATAAGTTGCCACAAGACGCGCATGGCCGAATCGCCCAGAAAGGCCTTCTCGCCCAAAGCCATAACCGCAAACAAAACGGCTGCCATGACGACACCCATACTGGTGAGCAATACGCGTTCAAGTTTTCGAGAGGCTGCCATGCGAAAAGCAGCAACTGCAGCAACGATGACAATTCCCCACATGGAGACTTGCATCATCACCCACATTTGGTGGTAACTGACCGGCGGTTGGACCTGGAATCCCTCGGCATTTTGGCCACTGAAAATTACGGCCCAGGTCACGGCGGCGGCTAATAAAAACACAATCCCACCTATTACTAAACGACTGCCGCGAGCTTGAATTCGCATTCGTAAAATATGAGCGGCAGACAAATTAAGCAGCATCGATACGATTAACAGGAATCCACTAGGCAGATAGACCGCTCCGGGGACTTGCTGAAACGTGGGAAACCAAGCGGGAGGAAAAAATGTCTGCAGCGGAATTCGCACAAACCAATGCGGGAAATGCAGTTGTTTGACGGTCCAAATGTCGTATCGAGTCTGCTCTAAAGTTGCAACCCACACGACAAATACGGACATTGCCAACAACCCGACTGTGAGTCGCAAGGAAGCTAAAGGCGTCAAAACGGCAACCAGCAGTTGTCGCAGTTGTTCGGCCCAAGTCATCGATGCGGAATGAGTCGACGAATAATTGCCGGACCCTTTCGATACCTCAAGAGAAGATCGTTTGTCCAATGCACCGGGTATAGAATTTGTAGCCATCGTTTCCTGTACTATCTAGTCTGATGCACCATCGGTCTGACGCCATTATGTGCAACGCATTACTTAAATCGGATTGATTTTAAGAACTGTTGGAATTCTGTTTGTGAATCCAACACTATGCTTTGCGAACCAATCATTTTGAAATACCAAGCTTGGTCATTGTACTCGACGCGAGCTGCGGCTACGGCACGACCACTTGGGGACGACTCGTCGTGAAGGAGAATGAATTTTCCAGCAACGCCACCGACCTCGATGGCTTGAGTTGTCGCCAATCGTTCTGCCATGTTCTCGTCGTTCAATTCGGCCTCAGCCAACCAGGAACTGATCGATTCTTCCCAAGTATTACGCAATGCCATTGGAGTTACCGCAATTGTGATTTCTTGTTCTGTCGATTCAGTCGATTTAACAGACTTGGAAAACTTCACGGCAGTGAACATGGTAGGTGGCAACTTGACCCACGATTCAGGCGCGGTGAACTCAAGAGGAATTGGCGCGATTTCTGAGTTCGCTGATGGAGGCTGCTCGGCAATCGCTGCGGGCGATGGGCTGGCATTTTTAATTCCATCAAAAACGATGAACTGCCCACCCTGAAACTCAATGGACTGCAAACTAGTTTGCAGTTCGCTCGGTCCAATCGGATTTAGTCCAAGTTGGCCGCGCCAGCGATTTACATTGCTCAACAAGTCTTGATTGGCGGCCAAACTGGAGATGGCCAAATCGATCGTATTGTTCCCTGGCGTTTGGGACGTCGAAACTGGGATCCTTAGCGTGGCAAATCGATCTTGATTTCCCGGTGTCGCTTGCCATTCCGGCGGCAATGCCCACTGCGGCTGGCCGCGGTCATCAAATTGAATTTGCTGTAAAAAAGGCCTCCAAAGCGACTCACTAGCGTCGACCAATTCTTGACGATCATCGATTTTAAAAAACCAAGTGGCATCCGCTCGGGCAGCGATGGCAACCACCATCCGACGTGGACCAGAAATTGACTTGCCGGCCGGCATGGCCATCGCAGGCAGTGCCCTCGGTTCCGGCAATCCGGTTTTCCAGGCAGGCATTTCGCGAACCGTGATTTCTTCGGGTGGACTGCAACCAATTATTAAATTCGCGAAAACAACGAGGCCTAAGGCTAGAATTTTCATGGACCAAGGCGTTCTGACGCGTTCGACGATTGTCGAAATCTGGTTCTCAGATTGTTGGACTCGCATCGCGTGATTCGTTGGCAATGTCGTAGACCCTGATAGTTAAACCAAACAAAAACAAACTCAACGGCCCCGGTTGACCGCTATCGATATTATAAAGGCCAATCCCATAAACGACCATCTTAGCCATTTCGACGCATGTTTTGGCCAAAGTCACATTCTGACAATAATTGGGGAAAGTTTCCCTTCTGGGGAGACTAGGTGGTTGCGATTTCCCTTGGGTTTGAATTAAACTGGGATAAGTTCACAATAGTCGCTGGAATTCAGCAAAATCATGCCGTTCGACTCATCCAAACCGGCTGATAACTCATTGCGAGATCTAATCGTTCGTTTCTCGACGTCACTAACCCAAATGGGGGGGCTTGTCGTTTGAAACAGCCGATCATTAAATCCGCAAATTGGCTTAGAAATTGGGATATGGGTCGACGGCTCAAGGTTTTGGCTGGAGTTAGCCACATTGCAGTTCAAGTTTTAAATTGGCTAAATAAGGCTCAATGAAGTCGGGTGTCCGCTGAAATTTGGGACGAACGCACAATTTTCGATGTGAAGTCGAAATTCCCAATTTTTTTGGCCTCAGCGGTAAACGAAAATTTGAACAGTTTTGTCGTTAAACGATTGCGGATAGGTGGGAGAGCGTCATGACGACAATTTCCCAAGTTTATTCTGAAATTGGGCCGGATGCACCGACTTGGTTGGTGAACGAATTAAACGTTAGGAATACGTCGAGTCATTTGGAAAGGGGTAACGGGACGATGAGATTAGTCACAAAACTTGCCGGGAAATGCCTAGTGCTTTTGGGGATCGGCTGGGCCAGCTTGGCTTGGGGGCAAATAAATCCGCAAATCAAACAGCAATTGCTTGAAGAAAGCCCGGGTGTTCGTTTTTATGAAGGTGAAACGACTGAACGCGCAGTTTACGGCGCCGTTTTGTCCGAGGGTAATGACGCTGTCGACAGCGCATGGAACTATGTCAATCGTTGGCAACCAACCTTCGGTGATGATATAGGCACTTTTGTGCTTAGCCAAAATTCAGCTGGCGAATCAGTTCACGGGGTAATGTTTGACCGCAATCGTGGCCAGCACAAGTTTTCCACATTTCGATTTCAACAAGTTTATCAAGGTGTCCCTGTTTTTCGCGGTGGCATTGGCTTTTTGGTTCGAAATGAGCCTGGGTTTCCTTTGGTTATGGCCACGGCTCAAGTTCGCGAAATGTTCGAGTCAGGCATTAATGTAAATGTCGTGGGCGATCCGGAAGTAAACGAAGTCATGCGAGCCAACGTAGTTGCTTCGATGGATCAATCGATGAATGATGCCGCTCGTTTGGCTCGGCGAAAAGCGGGTGCAGCGGCGCCTGGTTTGCAGGTCGCAGAGGCACAATTTGTGATTTGGGCCGGTTCGGATACTGCACCGGCAACACCGGAACTGGCGATCAGTTTCATGGCGTCTCGCGGTGCACCGGATACATTCCCCGACTACCAAAAGTATTTGTACGTTGCGAGTGTTGCGACGGGCGAAATTCGCTTGGCGGAAAATCAAATTGTTCATGTTGACGTTACTGGGACCGTGGATGGTCGAGTAACTTCCGGTAATGGAGCGGCGGTTTGCGACCCTTTGACAACTCGCCGAATTCCCTATGGCGAAGTAAGTGTGGTTGGAGGCAATTCAACGTTTGCCAATGCCAACGGTGAATTTACCATAGCTCATTCGGGATCTGCCGCTGTCACCGTGCGTTCGCGATTGCGTGGTCAATTTTTTGAAGTCCGAGATGTGGCGCAAGGTAATGCCGTACCGCAAATCGATACCACCACAACACCACCTGGACCTGCCTCGTTTTTACATAACGTTTCAGGATCTGAGTTTGATTCGGCCAATATCAATTGTTACTACGATTCGAATGTCGTTCGCGATTACGTCTTGGCCTATGAACCGGCTTATCCGGTTATCGCCAATCAGACGTTTTTCCGGGTGAATACCAATTTGGCCAGCACTTGCAATGCGTTCTACGACGGCTCGTCGATTAATTTCTACCGTGCCGGAGGCGGGTGCAATAATACGGGTTTTTCGGACGTCGTTTATCACGAATATGGCCACCATTTAATTAATGTCACTGGCAATGGCCAAGGTCAAATGGGTGAAGGTTCTGGTGATACAATTGGCGTATTAATCCAAGATGATCCTGTCCTAGGACGCGGATTTTCCGGAAGTTGCGGGGCAGGAATTCGCAGCGCCGCAAATACGATTCAGTATCCTTGCACGAGCGCCATACATTTTTGCGGCCAATTGTTGTCCGGATGTGTCTGGGACACCCGCAACCAATTGGTGGCCACGGAGCCTTCGAATTATCGAGATATTGGCTCCTCCCTGTTTTTAGGTATGTTGATCGTTCGTGGGCAAATGGTTCCTAACAATTCCACGATTGATCCGTTAATAACAATTTTATATCTGGAACTCGACGACGATGATGCCTACATCGGAAACGGGACGCCTCATTACAATGAGATCGCCACGGGATTTGGCTTGCATAACATGGATGCGCC
The DNA here is from genome assembly GCA_041739975.1 of Pirellulaceae bacterium. GTDB lineage: Bacteria > Planctomycetota > Planctomycetia > Pirellulales > Pirellulaceae > BJ22. The sequence continues at coordinate 11,790 of JBGSMY010000023.1, read as the reverse complement.
ACCACTTGATATGTTGACCTTCACATTCCCTGCCGGCCGACCAGAACTTGTCAGTCCACGCGGGGGGGAAATGTTTGAAGTCGTAGTTAATCCAGCTGCAGGGACGCCACAATCTGGTTCGGGAACCTTGCATGTCAACCGGGGCAATGGATTTGAGACGTTCCCAATGTCATTGGTGTCCGGTAACACTTATTCGGCAGTATTTCCGACGACAGAATGTGGAACGCAAGTTGCCTACTATGTCAGCGCGCAAACCACAACCGGCGCAACCGTGACAAATCCGGCCACGGCGCCTGCTGATTTTTACTCGGCACTCAGTGGTGACACTGTGGCGATAGTGTTTGAAGATAATTTTCAAACTAACAAGAATTGGACGACCACCAATTCGGCTTCCGATGGGGCCTGGGAACGTGGCGTTCCAGTCGGTGGCGGAACTCGCGGCGATCCGTTGACCGATGCCGACGGGTCGGGGCAATGTTATTTGACGGCCAATCGCGAGGGTAACTCCGATGTCGACAATGGAACCGTCACCTTGACCTCGCCGGTGCTGAATGGTGCAATCAGCGGCACGGACGAACTGGTGGTTTCTTATTATCGCTGGTTCTCCAATGACCAAGGAGATGGTCCCGAAACCGACCCGTTTATCGTTGAGGTTTCCAATAATGGCGGATCGTCTTGGACCAATCTGGAAACAGTTGGACCCACTGGTCCGGAAATAAGCGGTGGATGGTATCAGCGTTCGTTCCGAGTACGCGACACGATTGCTCTAACCAATCAAATGCGTTTTAGGTTTATTGCCTCCGATGCCAATCCACAATCGGTTGTCGAAGCGGCTGTTGACGGATTTGAACTGCTCAAAGTCGGCTGTCAGACGACGACAATCGTGAATGTTGATGACGTCAACGTAATTCGCGGAACGTTAAGCTCAGGTTCGGTCAGTGATTTGGACAATTCCGACGATGCCTTGCTGTGTTATCAAGCGGCGGCATCTTTGCTTGACCGCGATCGGAAGAAATCGGTCCAAATCGTCGTAAATGGCGTGTTACCATCGGATGATCCGCTTGGGCTCTCCATTCGGTTGGAAAGTCGCGTCAGTTTGGCTGGACTGACACAGAAAGTTGAACTATTCAATTTCTCCACTCAATCGTACGAAGAAGTCGATTCACGCAATGCTTCGCTCAATACGGACAGTGTTGTTGAACTCGATTTGAACGGCGATATCTCGCGATTTGTCGAGCTGGGTTCGGGTGCCGTGCGCGCCCGATTGTCGTACTCGGGTGGCTCAACGATTTCACGCGGTTGGAGCGCTTGCATCGATCAATGGATTTGGGTGTCGACGCAATAAGTTGTGGTTAATCCCCTGCTCTGACTCAAAAGAGTACGGTTTTTGATCGGACTATTTTCCAGGAGGTGCCCAGCCAAGGGTTTTGGTTGGGCCCTCCTTTTTTTTGGGCTCTTTGAGGAATTTAATAGTCAAAAGGATTTAACTACGAAAAACACGAACGACCGATTGGGTGGCGCGTCAAACTGGTAGTGGGGCGCGTCAGACTGGTTAGGGGGCGCGTCCGACTGGTTGCCGGGAATTGCCGGCAAGTTGAATTCGCATCGACATGCACTTTCGCAAGGGTCAAACAGTAGTGAAACGGGAGGCTACCGCAATCGTGGCCAATCGACTGGAGCAACGTGCAGCCCGTATCATCCAAGTCGTTTACAAGATAACGCCCCGAGAAGAATCGTTATCCTGGTTTATTGCAATCGAATTGTCTCCAGCCAGTCACGACAATTCCGGAATAACCATTTTAATCTTGCAAGTTATTCGTTGGAGTTTACGCGGGCCGGCAAGACTTTGCCGCGGCAACTGCCAAATCCAATGGAACGGACACCAGCACGTCGACTGATCCCGCGAATGGTTACTTCGTCACCATCGGCCAAGAACACTCGTTTTTCACCAGAACTCAACACTATCGGAGTTCGTTGAGTTCCCGGCACCGGTTTTCCATACTCACCGTCCCAAGTCAGTTCGAGCAGGCAGCCTCTCGAGGATCGCTCCGGACCGCTGATTGTGCCACTGGCGATAATATCTCCCGTTTGTAGGTTGCAACCATTACTGGCGTGGTGAGTTAGCATTTGTGCTGCTGTCCAATACATTCCGGCGAATGTACCGGTTGACAGTTTTTGTGCAGGCAACTGCGCTTTACTCATTTCCACAGATGTTAATTCAACGGTCAACTCAACTTCAAACCCTCCTGACATTTCATTCGTCGTATCCGTTAAGTATGGCAACGGACGGGGATCGCCCGCCGGTCGCTGCATCGCGGGAATTCGAAATGGTGCCAACGCTTCCATGGTCACAATCCATGGTGCAATTGTGGTGGCAAACGACTTGGCCAAAAACGGGCCTAACGGTTGGTACTCCCATCGCTGCAAATCGCGGGCCGACCAGTCATTTAACAAGGTCACACCAAACAAATGGGATTCCGCATCGGCCAAGGAAATTGGAGAACCCAATGCGTTGCCCAGACCGATAACAAAACCTAATTCCAATTCGTAGTCCAAATTCTGGGAGGGGCCAAAACTTGGCGCGGAGTTTTCGGCTAGTGGAGGCAACTGTCCGCAGGGTCGAATGACGTCCGTGTCACTGACGACGATACTTGAGGCCCGACCGTGGTACCCAATGGGAATATGTTTGTAGTTCGGCAACAATGGATTGTCGGGGCGAAACATGCTACCTACATTGGTCGCGTGAAACACGCTGGCATAGAAATCGCTATAGTTCCCGATTTGATGTGGCAACAGAAAACGAACGTCAGCTTGGGCAAAAAATGCTCGGCCACGCAGTTCGACATCCCGAGCCAATGCCGAATCCCCATCACTTAATAAATGACTGAGCGTTTGCCTTAATTTTTGACGGTCGTCAAGACTTAGTTTCAGCAACAACGAAAGATCAGTGTGGCTGGCCGGTACTTGCAACTCGCTGGATAGCAGTCCACCTTTGGACACAGCTCTCAAGTCTAAAATTTGCTCACCGATGCCAACTCCAATTCGCGGCACCGCGTCGTCCCCAGTCGTTCCAGCGATAAATCGACAAAAGGGCAAATTTTGGATTGGGAACGGGTTATTCGGCTCATTGGCGGAATCAACCCAGGATGATAAATCAAAGTCATGGGTCGCATCGATTGGAAAATGCATGGTTATATCTTTGTGAACAAAAAAGAGCACTCGAGAAATTTTGTCATCAAGCCCCTAGGTACGGATTCGCCGGCCTAGATTCGATCGCGATCTAAACTAACACACGCGACTTGATTCCGTCAACAATCGCAGCGCGATTAAATCGTCAATTGGCTCGGTAAACGAGCACGAGCCAAATGCCATGGCGAATGAGCGGCGGGCGTCCTCGATTTGCGCGAGCGACAATTGCCAAGTTGGACCGGAGGCCCCCTCATCATCAAAACAAATATCCTCGATCATATCGGCTTGCAACATGTCAATTAACGACGGCAGCGATATCGTTTCAGTCCAGGCGCGACAGGCAGCCAAAAATACATTGAGAAACCCGTGCATCACGGCACAAATTGACTGGGGTTCGTAAGTTAATGGGAATAGTCGTCTCAAAGGATGATGTAATCCGGCTGTCGCTTTAAATGGAACGCGATGTTGCGCACACGCTTTAATAAATTGGGCTACTTGTTCGAGCGTGGGAATCATCTCCGGCTTGATTCCTCCGGTACGAATTTTGGCACGGTGCCTATCTACACCGGATCGGCAAAGTTGTTCTAACATATCGTCTGGAACAGTCGCATGAGGCAATTCCCAATAAGTCTGAATGTCATTGGGTATTGCCTGTGCATATCGCTCGATAGTCGTCGGATGATTCGCTTTGGTCTCGATAACGTCGATCAATGCTCCAGTCTGTTGAACGCGGTTGAAGTCTTCGATAGCTCGAAGCCCGTTTTCAAAGTCACTGGTTTGGGCTTCCGGCGATGCTAATAATGCGCTAACGCGCCAAGTTGATTCAGAATCCCAGATTGGGTTGGCAAGTTCCGCGAAAGCGGTCAGTTGTCCCGCGGGGATAATGATGCGAGCCAAAGCAAATTTTGACGCGGACTGGCGGTAATTTGAATATCGGGCGACTACTTCCGGCAAAGGCAAACTGGCCGGCGGAAATAAACCCGCATAGTCAATCAGGTTGGTCACCAGTGCTCGCAACGATCGGGGAATTGGTGCATGGGACGATTTATTTTCAATCATAGTTGTCAGTTGAAGGCTTACTTGGGTTCCTGAAAACTTACCCGTGGTAGACATCGTGTGGTGCGAACAACGGCTAAAGTATTGTAGACCATCGCGTTCGTTTCAAACACGGCAGCGTGCCAATTGCGGCATTCCATGATCTCATTCAAATAACAGCTCGTGACGTGGCGCCGCGGTGGCATTGGTAATGCCGTATTCTCAGGGGCAAACCACTCGCAACGACTTGGTTCAGACTAATCGACCTGAATATTGAAGCTACAGTTCTGGGGAAACCATGAAGCTGATAATCCGAAAAAAAACCGGCATGAGTGGATTCATGCCGGGCTTAATCGATTGCTTATAATTAATGGTGGCGCCGACAAACGGGACTTGTTTCGACGCCATTCAATTGGTTCGTCGAACTAACCTTGCCCAACAAGCCACAAGAAAAATTGCAATGGACCGCTGGATACAACTTGGTCTTTAGGCATCCATAAATTTCTTGCCAAGTCGTAAGCGACCATCCCACCAATGGCCAATGGGATAAATGAAGCGGCCAAGCCAAATACTTGCCACATTGTAAACGGCACTTCAACCACCCCGGCAACTGGTGCTGGGCCTGTTGTGGGAGAAAAGTTTTGTTGGAAATCGGGTTCGGCTGTTGTAGCCCCCGTATTGTCAAAGGCTTGTTGCCCTAACATCGTTTCGGCCGATTCTTCGGCAAACAAATCAGAATCTTCCAAGGCAATTACTTGCGAGCCACTCGATTCATCGCCATCACCAGGTTCCATCGGTGTCAGGTTGAAATCGTCCTCTTGCATCAGCGTGGCTGCATCCAAATCAGCACTATCGGACAGACTAATAATGTCGTTGTCTTCGTCGGCCATCAGTTGGAACTCGTCGACATCCGACCCACCCAACTCCAACGCATCATCACTCAACGAAACACCGCTTTCGCTGGCACTTAGGTTGACTTTACCTTTGCCGTTCCCTTTGCCTTTAACTGGCTTGGACAAATTCAATTCGGCGCTGGAATCACTGTCTTCAAGAACCAGATCGCTATCGTCGTAGTCACTGCTAAGTTCAACGCTTTCGTTGCCCGATCCGCTTTCAATCGAGTCGTCAATTAACAACAAATCGTCGTCCGAATTTCCGCCTGCCAGGAGTTTCCCCGTCGAGGAACTGGCTTTATCGTCCAACTCGGCTGCACCGGCCTTAAGCTTTTTGCTGCTTTCCGCGGCCAAATCGATACTACTATCACCGAACGACAGCAGATCGTCATCGTCATCGGTCAATTTCTTGGCGCTGCCACCACTCTTGGGGCGCTTGAGCTCAATACTGTCGGCGCTGTCATCGAGAACCAAATCGTCACTATCGTCGAGCAGCAGAGCATCGCCCGCAGACGAATCACTGAGTTGAAAGTCACCACTATCATTTTTTTTGCCAGCGGCACCAGTTTGGCCAATTGAAATTTCCAAATCATCCGCCAGTCGTTTCAGTTCCTCAAGCTTAAACTTCCACGACTTGCCATCTCGATATCCGAATACCTTTTTGTTGGAACGCAGTTCGTTCAGGCGATCGACCGACATCCCCAGCATTTGGGCTGCTTGTTCCAAAGGAATCAGATTGGACATAATGCCATTTCTCCACTGCAAAAAACACACGGCAAGCCTGGATATCCCCAAGCTTTATCGACATTTATTAGATCGGCACACTGGACCATACGGACCAAATTTGATACTTCGAACCAGCCAAACAGTAGATTCGCTGTTGCCGAATCGGTTGACACAACAGGCAAATCTTTCCCCATCCGCGTGTCGCCGACAATTGGCTAACTTTGGTTCTTTGTGCCCAGCGTTACTATTTTACTTTGAAAACCCGTTGACTCAAGCAATATTTCCACAGAATCGTTAAGTTGCCAGTGCGTTGATAAGCCCGCGAATTGAGGAATGAGCTTGGGAATTAGGGTGAAAATTTGCGATGGTAACCGTTTTTCCACCCCGACGAGGTTTAGCGGGATTTCAGGGGGAAATGGGGTGCGGGAAATCATATTGCCAGACCGGATTTGGCTTGACACTAACAAGCCACTGAATCATCTCGATTTTGCGTGTGCCCAGCCTAGTTAGCTTCTATTTTCCCGCAAGAAATGCCGTTGGCGGTTCAGTTGCGCTCCAATTGGCCAACTGGCACTCGTGTACTTTGGTGGTATCAGGACTGGCGATGATTATTGCCGTTTATCGTTTATTCGTTAATTTACGAATATTTGAGCTGACGCGTTTGCTTGGACAATCGATATTGCGCGAACCTAATAATCCGAATAATCAGGAAAAGTGGAAAGTTGCAATTTCGTCCGATCGGGATTCGCCAATTTACGATTTGAAATTCTTTTGGCAAACTGCTTTCATAGACTTATGTTTGACTGACAAGTAAATAGCGACTTCGGTCCAACACCATGACAAACACACCTTTGTTGCCACTTTCCGTATTTCGGCAACCCTTGAATAGACTTAGGCACTGATAATAAAAACTTGTCCAACAAGCGTTTAATGCCAACTTTGATGAATAAAGTGGGTCCGACGCAAGACCGAGATAATTTTGGGTTTCGCCCTCATTGCTGTCGCGGCGTTCTTTCGTTTTGAACCGCCGCGTTTTGCATTTATTAATTTGCCTAACAACCTGAATATGTACAACGATTCAATCATACGCGTGCTGTGGAAACCCTCGACGTTCTGCGAGAATCGGCGAGGCAGTGTATCGGTTGAGACCTGCGTTCTCATGGCGTTAATTGCCGGAGCCTTAATTATTACGATTTGGGGTCTAGGACTTTCCACGGAGAAATTGTTCAACAAGTCAAACTTGCAATTGAGTTCGGTACTTGGCTCGACACAGACGCCGGGTGCTGCCATTCAAGACCAGCCATCCGCCAACGATCCCAGCGAATCGACAACAATATTTGGTCGGGTTGTGTTTGTTCTGACGGTCATGACCTTGGGAGGCACATTGGGATATCGCTTGTCGACGGTCCGACAGCGCAAGAAAATTGAGAAATCAGAAACTGCAACAGACGAGTCTAACGTTGAACCACTAGCCGAAAAGAATCGAAAACGAATCTATGCCAAACGTGACCAAACGATGGCGATTTTAAATCGACAACTCGGTCTGACTGCCTTTGGCGACATGCAAGTGGGGCACTTGATGTCCAAAAATGTCAACACGGTAATGGTTGCGACGCCATTAAGTGAAGTGCGGGAATGGATTGTTCAATATCGATATCGACATTTGTTGGTTTGCGACTCCTACGGAAAATTAGTAGGAATCATAAGTGATCGCGACATACACCGGGTGACCGAAGGAACGGCTGCCGATATGATGACTTCAAACCCGATCACCGTTACCTCGACTCAGCCAGTAAGCCCTGTAATTACGCTAATGATGGACCGAAAGATTTCGTCAGTACCCGTCATCGATAATGAAAATATTGTCGGAATCCTGACAACTACCGATCTAATGATCGCACTTCAATGCACTCTGCAGTTGGTCAAATCAATCGGAGAGCTCGCGTTGACGCCGGCGCTTCCTCGACATGAAAATCGCTCAGCGGCGAATATTTCGGCCAGCTGATGAATAAAGGCGTGCCTCGGCCAAGTAACAATCCTGGAATTTGACGGTGACTTGCTCAAGGACGATCATTTCTGTTGACCCGGTACCGTCGGTTGCTTGTCGGTTACAGGAGGTTCAACGCTCTGTTCTGAGAAGTCCTTGTCGGTGACGGGAGGTTCTTTTTCCGCCGCGTTTGCCGGAGTCAATTCGGGAAATTTTAAGTTTAATTCTTGCCATTGCCGCTGTAAGTTCTGTAGTTGAGACTTGAGCGACTCCCAGCGGGAGGTATTTAATTGGTTTACACCGCGCTCATTTGCTAGGTCTTGCTCCAATGCTGTTATGGACGCCAGCTGATCGTTTAAACGCTCCGTTTGCGATTCAAGCAGAGCCTGCAAACGTTGGACTTCGACTTGGGCGTCCGACAATGCTTGTTGGGTCGCCACCAATTGACCGTTAACTGCATCGATTTTGCGTTGCCATTCAGCCGCTGATACTGTGACAGTTGGTTGACTTGTCTCGGGAGATTCCGTTGTATTCTGCGAACAGCCTCCGCAGATCAGGCTCAAGGTCAATATCCAAACTATTCCACGACTTCGCATGCCTGCCTCAAGTTAAACATCGGGGTCAAATCAACACATTGTCTTACGGACCTACTCCATTTTAATTCGAGTCCTGTTCACACTGTAGTGGATTTCTTGCAAGCAAGTGACCCTTGCATTCGTTACAATCAAAAAAGTCAGCTAAATTTATCGGCATTTGTGCGTATTTGTTGGGTTCTGCCGTCACGAATCAACGGTCGGGGGTAGGTTGCAACGGTTCCAGAAGGCCGCAACGGTTTCGATTGGCCACTGAATTTCGAGGTAGAGCGAGCATTTTGTATGTCCACCTTTTGCACCCAATCGTCGGATCGAGTAACGCCAGTGCCTTTACGCTGGCAGGAGATTGCGGCGCGACTTAATCAAACTGAACAATGGTTGGCTGAGTTGTCTAAGATTGATAAACAGGGCATTCATCCGGTTGACACGGCTAAACCTGCGGCAGCTGGCCCAGCATTGACCGCTCAGTCACTGGTGTCGATCGTGATCCCTGTTTTTAACGAGAGTCAGACAATTACAACGGTACTTCGCCGTGTATCGCAATTGCCATTCGCCAAAGAAATATTGGTCGTCGATGATTGCAGTACCGACGGAACGCGCGATTTGTTGAACCAATTACGCGATATTCCAGGCTTGCAAATTCTGCTGCACGAGAAAAATTCGGGAAAAGGTGCCGCGTTACGGACCGGGTTTTCGCAGGTGCGTGGCGATATCGTCGTGGTTCAAGACGCTGATTTGGAATACGACCCCCAAGACATCCCAGCCGTGATTGGGCCCATTTTGCGTGGGGAAGCCGAGGCCGTTTTCGGCAGTCGCTTTCTTGGACAAATTCCCCAAGACAAATCGTTGGTGCATCGACTGGGAAATTGGATGTTAACCGAAGCATCGAATCTGTTTACGGGAGTGCGTTTGACGGATATGGAAACATGTTACAAGGCCTTCCGCAGTACGGCCTTGCGTGACATCCGAATCAAACAAAACCGCTTTGGTGTCGAACCGGAACTGACGGCAAAATTGGTTCGCCGCGGATATAGAATTCAGGAAGTTCCAATTCGATATCATGCTCGCAGCTACCAAGAGGGCAAAAAAATCGGTGTGCGCGACTTGTTCAAAGCAATTTATTGCATTGTCCGCTATGGAATTTGCGATTAAGATTCTGACAGGGCTTGTTCTCCCATTGGTCAGGAGTGTGCGCAATGCGGTTGCTGAGCGGTAAAAGCGGTTGGGGCGGATTCTTTCTAACATTGCTGTTTTTTTGCCACTTTGGCTTTTGGACGTCGCCGTTAGCTGCACAGCAGCGATTTGTAGAACTTCAAATTCTCGCGTCGCAAACCGATGAAATCGGAATCCAACAAGAGTGGATGGAACGCTTGGAGGAAGTTGGAGCGGACCGTGTAACAATCCGGTCGACCACACGCGGTGCCAAAGCCGATGTTGAAGAACTGGAATCAAACGGAACAATTACCGTCCGCGTGATTGGGATAATTTCCGGCCGTCAATTGCAACTACCTAACGCGAGGTTTTCAATTCAAGACGCCGCGCGGATTCGTGAATATGTGCAAAAGCTCCGCGATGATGGCGCCCGCGTGACACTTGCCGAGAAAAAGGCGTTTGGACTTACCAGTGAACAACTCGTCGAATTGCATGATGACTTGGCAAAGCCAATCGCTGTTGACACCTCCGAAATGACACCCAAACAACTCCTCGAAAAAGTTCGTGGTGAGCTGAAAACGGCGTTGGAAGTAGATTCTGCCAGTCAGACGGCCCTGGTTACCGGTGAACCTATTGGAAAAAACCTTCAAGGTTTGTCATCAGGTACCGGCTTGGCTTACGCACTGCGCAGTGCGGGACTCGTGTTAGTGCCAGAACGAAAACAGGGGCAAACTGTAAAAATCGTCGTGACTCCAGCGGGGCAAGCCGCCGCCCATTGGCCGGTTGGCTGGGAAATCGATGAACCGCCAGTGAAAGTCGAACCAAAACTATTCGACCGAATTGATTACGAGATTCGCCAGTTTCGCTTGACCGATGTTTTGCCTGCCATTGAGAATCGAGCGGGCGTTCCATTTTTGATCGATCACAATTCGTTGGCGGAAAAAGAGATCGATTTAGCGGAAACGCGGGTGAATTACTCGAAGAAACAAACGGCCCACCTGACTGCGATTCGTGCCATGCTGAATCAATGTCGGCCTGCTTTGCAAGGTGAAATTCGCACGGATGAGAATGGCAAAGCTTTTTTGTGGATTTATTGAGTCGATAGCTTAAATAAAATATTCGGACACTTACATTTTTGGTTTTCCAGGAATTTTAGTGGCTGCCTGGGGACGATCTTCAGGTTTCTCTAGTCGATTGGCCACGATTGATGAAGCTTCCCGATCTATTCTGTGTGACCTTCGTGAAAGTGCGTGTCGAGTCAAATTCAATCTTGCCGGCAATTCCCTGCAACCTGTCTGACACCCGCCCGAATCCGTCGTTCGTGTTTTTCGTGTTTTTCGTGGTTAAATCTTTGGTTTTTCAGGAATTTTAGTGGCTTTCGCGGAATGTAGGACAAGAAAATGGAATGGCCAATGTGAGGTAGAAATCAGCATTGTTTATAGTGTTGGCAATCCTGTGTCTGCATTTCTTCATTTCTGTCCCCTCGCACGTTAGCCTTTTGGCTTGACCTAAATTGCGTTGCCTCCTTTATGCACTCAAATTCTTAAATGAGTTCAAATCTTCTTGTCCCAAATCTTCTTGTCCCAAATCTTCTTGTCCCAAATCTTCTTGTCCCAAATCTTCTTGTCCCAAATCTTCTTTACCACTAATTTCCGCAAGGAGCTCGATTTTTAGATCCGAGCCTTTTTTTCTAAACCCGCATTGCCCAAGTTCGAAAATCAAACGGCATCCGCTTGAGGGTGTGGAAGATTGCCAACAAAAAAGGCCTCGCAGCTTAATGGTGCTGCGAGGCCTTTGGGATTTTATCAAACTTGATGAGCACTGATTACTACCATTCCAAGCTGCCTACTTGGTATTCGGTAACTCGAGTTTCGAAGAAGTTTTTTTCTTTCGCGAGGTCCATCGTTTCGCTCATCCAAGGAAAAGGATTGGAGCTACCGTACTGAGTTGGCAATCCGATGCGTTCCAAGCGACGGTCAGCGATGTGCTGGACGTAATCTCGGAACAGATTGGCGTTTAATCCTAGCACTCCGGTTGGCAAACAATCTTTGGCGTAGGCGATTTCCAGTTCGACTGCTTCGCGAACATGGTCGACCATACGTTGTTGGAATTCTTGCGACCAAGCACTTGGATTTTCGTGTTTGATTCCATTGATCAAATCGATTCCAAAATTGAGGTGAATCGATTCATCGCGGAGGATGTATTGGAATTGTTC
>JBGSMY010000022.1:0-26634 GCA_041739975.1 Pirellulaceae bacterium | reverse complement strand
AGCGAAAATGTCTTGGAATTGACGAGATTGCCACTAAGCGATCGGCAGACTGTCGAGCAGCGTCGGCGGCTTTATGAATTACGCGGACGCACGCACTACAACCTTGGTAAATTTGCCGATGCAAGCCAGGCGTTTGAGCTTTCGTTGACGCATTCAAAATCAGATGACGCTCAAACGGCGAACTTAAACTATCTTTTGGCTTTGGCCTTGGTAGGCGAACAGCGTTGGGAAGAGGCTAAAAGTGCTCTAAGCTGCGTTAATCTCGATCAGTGGAGTGCTGCTGATTCGGCTGTAGTGAAATTGTTATTGGGAGAGATTCAGTGGCAACTGGCAGATAACGATTCGGCGACTGCTGATTATCTACATGCCGCTACTAGTGCGAATTGGTTGAGCAATGAAGAACAACGCCGGTTGTTTGAAAACTTGTTGCGTGCTGCGCTTCAGGCAAAGGATCCCAATTGGGCTGCAGGTTGTTGGGATCATTGGCTTGCCAGCTCTGCAGTGTCGCCTTGGCATGACAATTTTCAAGAATCGTTAGCTGCGGTTCCGAGCGAACGTCAATATTTGTTCGCGCAACAAATCGGGGACTTGGCATTTCAACAGCAGCAATACGAATTGGCCCGACGATTTTATCATCGTTTAAACGAATTAGCAGAGTCGGATCCGGATCGCGCGCGGGCCTTGGCGGGGCTCGGATGGACCGCTTGGGAACTCGATGAGCGCGATCAGGCATACGAAATGTTTCGCGAACTTGGCAGAATTGCACCGTCATCTCCCCATAATGGCCAAGCCTCGATTGTACTGGCTCAGGCCGCCATGACAGCGCTGGACTATCCGCAGGCCATTTTGTTTTATGAGCAAGCGTTGCGAGGTTGCACTGAACCAAAAAAACGTATTTCAATAGAATGGGGATTGGCTAGTGCGCTGAAGCGAACGCGGCTAGAAGCCGATCGGATGCGGGCAATTGAAATTTTGGAACGGTTATTGCGAGATGATTCGCGGACAATTCGAGACAGTCAATTGCTTTACGAATTAGCCTGGTTGTATCGCGAACATCAAGACTGGTCGCGAAGTATTCATTTGTTTGAGCAACTTGTCGTCGACTTTCCTCAAAGTGCTACTTGGTCTGACGCAGCCTATCGTTTGGCACAACATCACTTCCAAAATGGGCAACACGAAAAAGCCGACCGGTTAGTTTCCGAAATCTTAAACCAATCCATTTCGCCAGCGTTGTTATCCCGCGTCCAGTATTTGGCCGGGCAACTGGCTTCGGCACGTCGCGATTGGGACGCAGCAGAAGGATTGATGGAGTGTGCCGCTAAATCGGCCAGCGACGATCAAGCACATCAGTTTCGTTGTCTGTATTGGCAAGCCGAATCGCTCTATCAGTTGCAGAGATATCGTGAAGCCGAGGAACTCTATCAATCTCTTGCTGCCGTTGAACAACAAATTTCAACTGCGGATGAGTCCTTGTTGCCCTGGATCCAGTTGCGACTGAGTCAATGTTTGAGCTTGCGAGAAGCTTGGGAAGATTCAATTGAAATCGCCAGCTTGGGAATGGAGCGTTTCCAAGATTTTGCGTGGTCGTTCGAATTCGAGTTTGTCTTGGGTCGTGCGTACTTTGCAGTTGGTAAAACAAGCGATGCGCTGCGAGCGTTTCAATTGGTACTCGACTCACCTGCTGGGCGGCGGACGGAAACTGCCGCCCAAGCCCAATGGCGAATTGGTGAAATCTATTTTCATCAAGAGCGATATGTCGAAGCGATTGACGCATACTATCGAGTGGATGCCCTGTTTGCCTTTGACCATTGGCGAGCTGCGGCTTTGTTGCAGGCCGGCAAGTGCCAAGAACTACTCGGCAATTGGCAACATGCCATAAAACTGTACACGCAAATCGTAGAAAAATTTCCGCAATCCGAGTTTGCCGCGCCGGCGTCACAGCGGTTGGAAATCGCCAAGCGTCAAGCGCAATTGGAAACGAACGAAACGATTCGTTAGAGAATTGTTTCCAAGCTGTTTTCAGTAATATGTTCAATCATTCGCCTGATCATTCAAGGACGAGATCGCGATGCCTATACCTTATATATGTCTATTTGCCTGCCGTGTTCTGCGGCAAATTTGCAATTTGCTGTTGGGCGCCATCTTTTTGATTGGCGGTGCTAACGAGGCATGTGGCCAGGGCCCTGAATCGGGATTTGAAGTGCCGGCCAATAACGTCTCTCCTTCTTTGGGCACAGGCCAACCGGCAGGCACAAACACCGGGCCAGCTTTATCTCCCGAAAAAATCGTGTCACCCAAACGATTGATGGAGGTGTTGGTCTCAGGCGGACCGTTGATGATCCCGATCGCAGCTTGCTCCTTTATCCTCGTAGTTTTTGTCTTTGAACGAATGTTCAGTTTACGCAAGAGCCGCATCGTCCCCGCTCCGTTTGTGAAACGATTTATCGAGCAACTCCGTGAAGGAGAATTGAATCGTGAAACGGCTACTGCGTTGTGCGAAAAAAATGATTCGCCCGTGGCCCGGGTATTTAAAGGTGGCGTAACCAAATGGGGCCGGTCAAGTGTCGAGGTAGAGCAGGCTATTTTGGATAGCGGCGAACGCGTGACGAATGAACTGCGCCGATATTTGCGGTTGATCAATGGCGTCGCCACGGTCTGCCCGTTGTTAGGCTTATTGGGTACTGTGTTGGGAATGATTCAAGCCTTTGACTCGATTGGCGGTGTCGGAGCGTCTGCCGGAGATGCGAAAACTGTGATTGCCTCCGGTATCAGCGTGGCGTTAATCACGACTGCCGCTGGAATGACCGTCGCCATCCCGGCATTGATTGCTTATTTATACTTCTCCAGTGTCGTGGATCGACGTGTCATGGAGCTCGATTCGCTTGGAATGAAACTCGTCAACTTGATTTCTGCCGAATCACTCTCCGAGGACGTGACCCCGCGTGCGGTTAAGACATCCAAAAAGGCTGCATAAGGAGTGTTACGATGCCACTTAAGGTTCAACGAGACGATGAAATCTCGATCAATTTGACACCGATGATTGATATCGTGTTCTTGTTGATTATTTTTTTTATGGTGGGAACGCGATTTAGCGAACTCGAATCGGCCGAACGAGACATAGCCCTAAAAATTCCACAAGTTAGCGGCGCTGAAACGTTGACCGATCCGCCACGAAAAAAGGTGATCAACGTGTTTGCCGACGGCACTCTGACATGTGACGCAGATCCTGTCACTTTGGATGAACTTTCTTCTCGCTTGCGCCAGGGAAAATCAGAATATAGCAAATTGGGCGTTGTTGTCCGGGGCGATGCTAATAGTCTTTATCAACACGTGGCATCCGTGATCGCGACCTGTCGACAAGCCGACATTACCGACTTGAATATCGCCGTTAAACCAGTGGAGCGGCGCTAAACGATGGAACAATGGCTGCCAGTATTGAAATCATGGATCGCCTCACTCAGTGAGCAGTTATCCCGTCCCGTGGTATGGGGCGCTTTGGCAGCGCTGATTGTGTTTGGAGTTTTTGGATATTGGTTGGCTACTCGAACCCGGTTAGCCAAAATTCCAGCGATCGGGAAATGCGTAATTTTGTCGGTGCTCGCCCACGTTTTCTTAATTGTGTACGCCTATAGTACCCATTGGATACGCCCGTTAGGACTTTCCGGAAATGAAGCCTGGGCGTCAGTGCAAATGGTTGACGAGGCCGTTGAGTCGATTGAACCGGAAATTGTCAGTGATCTGCGACCGAACGTCAATAAGTTTGAGACCCAACCGGAATTGCCCGGATCGGCACCTTTACCACAACCGCTGGACGATTGGGATCTAGAGATTCAGCGCAGTTTTGACAGTCCCGATTGGGATGCACCAACAAACGCCGTCGAACAAGAAAATGTACCGCCGATGCCTTCGTTTATCGAAACGTTGCCATTAACCACACCACCAGAAATAGCCGCGGTATTTGTGCCCCCGTTGACGACTGAAACGCCGGCAGCTGATGTAAACGCGGCTCCGTCCAATGAAGCAATGGATACGGAAAATATCGCTCCAACGGAACTTACCATAACGAATCCGCAACCTGTGGCAGCCGTTCAACCGGACATTGTTCAAACACCTCCAGCGGAACTCGGAGCGGCCACGGAAAAATTTGTAATCGATCAATTTTTGAAATCGAGCCAACGACCATTGTTGGAACCTCGACCCATCGAAAAGGATGTACCTGATGCACCAGCGGCGGCTGTACTGCCAGCCGCGCTGCCACCTGCAACAAATTTTGCACCTGTTGAGTCAGTGTCTCCCGCCAAGCCAAAAATTGCTGCATCCGCATCACCGATGGACCCTGTGAGACTGGCCGATGCTCAGCCCATTCCTAAAGTCTATTCCCTTCGCGATCCTGAACAACGATTGCAACGCGCGATCGAACGCGGAGGAACACCTGATACTGAGAAAGCTGTCGCCTTGGGCCTACAATGGTTGGCAAAACATCAAGAAAGTGATGGGCGTTGGAATCCAAGAACTACCGGCGGAGGGCATGACAATCAAGTCATGGGACACCAGCGGCCTGGTTCCGGAGTGCATAGCGATACCGGAATATCAGGCTTGGCGCTGTTGGCGTTTCTGGCAGCGGGGCATACTCATTTATCTGGTGACTACCAAGACGTCGTCGCCAATGGGCTTCAATTTTTACTAAACTCCCAGTCTGAAGACGGACACCTTTCTGGAAAAGCCGCTTTGTACGATCGGATGTATTGCCACGGAATCGCATTGTTGGCAATCAGCGAAACGTTGGCGGCAACAGGTGATGCGCGTCTATTGGAACCGGTCCAACGTGCCGTCGATTATTCGGTTCGTTCACAACATTCAACTTTGGGCGGCTGGCGTTATCAACCCGGCGACGAGGGCGACATGAGCCAGTTTGGTTGGCAAGTAATGGGGCTACATAGTGCACGATTGGGGGGAGCCGTCGTGCCGGAAAAGACAATCGAAGGAATGCGCCGATTCTTGCACTCGTGTACGCGTGGTACCCATCGCGGACTTGGATGTTATCGTCCGGGCGAAGGTCATAACCCGACGATGACTGCTGAGGCGCTATTAAGCCGATTGTTATTGGAACCCTCGGTGTCACAACAGACCCGAAGCGAAGCGATTGATTACCTTTCGCAGTATCTACCCCAGTCGCAACAGGCTAATTACTACTATTGGTATTATGGCACGATGGCTTTGC
Source organism: Pirellulaceae bacterium (assembly GCA_041739975.1). Classification (GTDB taxonomy): domain Bacteria; phylum Planctomycetota; class Planctomycetia; order Pirellulales; family Pirellulaceae; genus BJ22. Next base: position 21,413 of record JBGSMY010000022.1, on the reverse strand, counting down.
ACCACGCCGGCGGAGCGCCTTGGCAGCGCTGGAATGTAGCAATGCAGCAAACCTTATTGGCAAAACAAGTTACCGCGGGCAATCGCGCGGGAAGTTGGCCAGCTGATGGCGTTTGGTCCGGTTACGGTGGTGAAGTCTACTCGACTGCTATGGCGACTTTGTGTTTAGAAGTTTACTACCGCTACCGGCCCGCTCATGAAATCGTCAATGGCGAATAATACAATTGGTTCGTGATTGCGAAGGCCACTTTCGTTATCGAAACAATTTTACTTCAGCGCCATTGGTGAGCAATGTAAACAAGTCTCGACTGTCCGCTTCCGAGAAAACCAAGTCTTGCGTCGCTTGCCCTGGCGTTTGCGAGGGACCATGAAATACGATTTGAGGATTGTTCATTGTCATACAAAACAGACCACGTGAATCTTTATTAGCGGACTTGGATTGTATTGTAAACGTACCCGTAGGTATTTGGCTTAATGCTTGGTTGGTAGACTGGAATCGACCGGCATAACAATTATCCGCAAACACTGTCAATACACCGGTATTCAAGTCAACCTCTGCACGAAACGGACCTTGAATCTTTTTGAGTACTAAGCCCGGCGGAAATGGGACATCTGTTTTTAACCCATTTGGCATCGCTTGGTTGATTGCGTCGTAATTGACGTTGTAAACAAGTTGCACGGTAACCATCCATTGCTGAGCCACGGACAGCAATGTGTCGTTTGATTGACAGACATAGGGCTCACCGGCAAAACTGTGATCGGTCGAGTAAATGACTCGTGCGGCCAATGAATCAAGCCAACGTAACACCTGTTGGCGTTGGGTGGGTTCAAGTGCACGCTCGGATTCGAGTTGTGTTAAAACCGTTAACGATTGACGAAAGTCACCTTGTTGGGCTAATTCGACGCCGCGTTGCCAAGTTGACATCCAAGAAGTTGGTGCGTTGGAAATCGGAAATGATTGCGATGGTCTCAGGACATCGCTAACACGTTCGGGTTTTGAGTCAGTCGGTGCATTGCCAGCGAGATTGTTGTCGAATTTAGGGGTAAATGACCCTGGAGGCGTCGTGGTGGACGAGTCGCCAAAGGGTTTCATTTGAGTGGACGGTTGTTGGTTGTTGGCGAATTCTGGAACCGCGGGTTTTGACGGTTGCATACCCGGCACGTTAGACTCCATTGCGCCATGCTCGTTGTTGGGTTTCGATCCGAGTGAGTTGCTGGGGAGCGCAGGGAACGTCGGCGATGTTAGTGGTGGCGGAGCAAAAGCCGGCGGTGATGCGTTACCGGTCGGCGAAATTTGTTTTGACTCCGCGGGAACGAATGAGCCATTTGGCTGACCAGAGAAAAGCTGCCCCAAATTCGCCGGCGGCGTAAGTTTAGCGTTATTGGAAAGACCCGGTTGCCCATTGGGTGGCGTCAACTTGTCACTTGATGGAGATGCCCCAATTCCGTTTGGCGGCAACAAATCAGATTGGCCAGCACCACTGGTTTGAGCGGCCGCGGAAGCATTTGTATCAGGGTACTCGATAGTAATACCACTACCCGCAATCTCTGTCGGGGATCCCGGATCTGGTGTCGTCAAGACTTGATAGACACCATAAGAAACTCCCAAAAGTAGAATCGCCACAATCGAGTTTTTCAATGAATTCACAAGCACGCTCCTTGGCGGACCAACAATACCGAACCCTTCCGCCGGGAACTTTAGGGAAAATTGCTAGATTCTTCCAGATCAATTCCGCCGCGGTGATCAACTAAATGGCCAACCGCGAATTTTGGTTACCCCAATCCGTTCGTTATGGTTGCTAGCATCAAGGCATCCGAGGAGCGAATATAGTCAGGGTGTCCGGCAATTCGCCAAAGGGTTGGCAGTGAATTGTCGGATTCACAAGATTGAATTAAGCTAGACAATTGATCCCGGTCAATGTCAGTCGTGTGGCAAGGTTTGTATGCGAAAAAGCAGATAACATTCTTCTAAGTGATTGTAGATGACAGCACCGTCTAAAGGGAAATCAGAAATCGACGCGCGGACGATGATACGTGCCGCCGGGTTGCGAGCGACGCATGCGCGGATTTCAGTGGTTGAGCAGTTAGCGGTGTCGGCCGGTCCGCAGACTCATGCGGACCTTGTGGTCGCCAACGCCTCAGGATATTCGGATGCGTCGACGTGGTTTCGGGCTTTAAATGATTTGGCGGACGTCGGCATTGTTCGGCGAATGGAACTGGGCGATCACGTGTGGCGGTATGAGTTAGTGACACCATCTAGTGCAATTGAATCGGGTCACCCTCATTTTTTGTGTCTCGATTGTGGGCAGATTACGTGTTTGGCGCCGATTGATTTCAGTCCTCAGCTTAAATCCAATCGCAATTTGCGTCGCATTGGTGAAATTACGGAAGTATTGCTAAAAGGTCACTGTGCCGAATGTCAGTAGCGCCGATTGTCAGTAGCGCGCCGATTGTCTGAAGCGTAAAGTAGATCGATAGCCCTCAATCGACAAAATGTGAATCGATTGCCCGCAATCGATCCGCCGCAACTTACGTGGTATAGCCGCGTCAAAAAACACAACACGAAACCGCCAGCCAAGCTCCGCGCAGCCTAACCCATTCATTCCTTGACAATCGTTTATTGCAATTCCATTGCAGCGGCAAATTTCCCACAGGCGAAGAGCGCTAAATATTCGGTCCCAATCGAAACTAAATGCGTTTGCAACATTTTAGGCTACCAAGATTAGGTCCCTCCGGTATGCGGCCAAAACGTTACCAACATTAGGTCACAACCTGACGCGGCTATTTTGGCTGATGCAAACGATTGCCGAGCCACAAAAATTGCCAAGCCATTTGCAGTAGCCAGCCCGAGTGCGATTAGTTCTGCGCCGCACTCATTGCCGGGGTTTCCGGGCGCAAATGTTCGTAAAAATATTCCCAGCGCATGGAATTGTAAGTACTACCAATTCCATGTGCAAATTCTGAATAAATCATCATGTCAAAGCGCCGATTAGCGGCATGCAGAGCTTGAGCCAATTGCCACGTATTCGATGGATGGACGTTGTCGTCCACAAGACCGTGGACGATCAATAGATGCCCCCGTAGCTGTTTGGCGTATTTCATGCAAGAACCAATTTCGTATCCCTCGGCATTCTCTTGCGGGGTCCGCATATATCGTTCGGTGTAAATCGTGTCATAGTTTTTCCAATCGGTAACTGGCGCTCCGGAAACAGCCACATGAAATACTTCGGGATATCGCAGCATCGCCAGTGCCGACATATAGCCACCATATGAATGACCAAAAATTCCCACTCGCGTGCGATCGATCTCAGGACGCTGTCCTAAAAACATGACCCCCGCAGCCTGATCATCGAGATCTAATTTTCCCAATTCCCGATATGTCGCACTTTCAAACGCTTTACCGCGACCCACCGTACCGCGATTACCGATTTTGGCGACGATGAAACCTAGTTCGCAAATCGGGTTAATTGGCGAATATCGGTTAGTAAAGGCCCTCGATTCGGGACCCCCATAGACATCGATAAGCAGAGGGTAGGACTTGGTTGGGTCAAAATGAGTTGGTTTTTGAAGCGTGCCCCAGAGGGTCACTTGGCCATCGGTGGACGGAAACGAGAATAACTCGGGCACTGCGTTACCTAAATCGGTCCGCGATCGCTGTGAGCCGTCGAGCAGAACGAATTCTTGATTTCCTTCACAGGCATAAACGACCGACATCGGTGGAACATCGAACTGTTCGCGAACTGTGGCGACCCATTTGTGATCGGGCGAAATTTCAAAATTCGAATGGTTGAGCGGGGAGGTTGTCAATCGTTGCGCGGCGGTTCCGTCAAGTTTGACTCGGTGCAATTGCAAATTGTAGGGATTTGAATCGCTGTATGCCGAATAGTAGACCCAACCGGCGGATTCATCGATTCGCTCAATTCGTTCGCAAGGATATTCTGCCGTTGGCGTCAACAGGTTTAATAGACGACCATCTAAGTGCCGCAATTCAAATTGTTTCCAACCGAATTTTTCTGTCTCCCAAATGAATCGTTCACCGTCGCTTAAAAACGAAACATAAGGGGAATTGTTTTGCCAAGTCGATTGTTTTTCGTTTACTACCACGCGTACTTCATCTGTGTTCACACTGCAAGCCAACCAATCCATATCGTCTTGGTGGCGGTTCGTGCGATGTACTAAAAGCAAATCGCCATTGGGGGAATATTGAATATCGTAGAGATATTGAGTTGGATCGCCGGGAATATTTAAGCGGCGAGATTGTTTCGTCTCAAGATCGTAAATCCATAACCCAACGACGGGATTGGGATCACCGGCCTTAGGGTATCGCACGGTCGACAACTCTGTGTATTGTGAGGTATTGCTGAGTGTTAAATAGTAGTTGCGCAATTCACTTTCATCCATCTCATAGTAAGCCAAATAACGGCTGTCGGGCGACCACCACATAGCGTCATTCTGATTGAGTTCTTCGCCGTAGACCCAGCAGCCGGTTCCAAATCGTTTGAACTCGGTCCCGTTGGTCGTAAGCGCAATGGGCTCGGCCCCTTCGGCCGTCGATTCCAAATAGAGATTGAAATCGCGGTAGACCGCTTTCCATTTTCCATCGGGAGAGGGTTCGATAGCTCTTTGAGTGGCTCGAGCAACGGGAGCCCGACCGCCACGACCTCGCCCTCCACGATTGGGAGTTCTCGGAGCGGATTCTTCATCGGGTTTGGCGGCTTCGGCAACGCTGCCATCAGTTAAATTGAGTTGCCAACGTTTTCCATCGTGCGAAAACATCACTAATTGTTTGTCCGTATCCCATTGCAACTGACTCACCCGACCAACGGAGCTCCAATCGGCTCGAATCCGGTTTGCCTGTTGATACAGACCGTAAGCAGGCAGTTGCTCGAAGGTCAATCTCGCCGTCTTGGCGGCTGAATCTGCTTTCGCGGGTTCGGTGGTGGCTGGGTTGGATTGAGCGTAGGCGGAACTTGCCAGAATTGCGACCCAAAATCCAGCAAGCGCTCCGAAACGGATTGTCGACTGTAAAGCGACGATTCTAGGATATCCGTTCCGAGGGTCAGACAAGTTTGAGGCCGATGTCTTCAGACGACGGACAATAGCTTTAGATTTTAACATGACACACATTGCCAAAGGATTCCTAATTAAAAACGAGTGCCGGTAAATCCGAATGCCCATTATTTTGGCTTAGCGGCTGTCAAAACGCAATCACGACTCGTGACGGACTGGCCTGGGGTTATGGCCGGGGGGCGGTGATTGCTTAGTGATTAAACGCAAAAAATCAAACTATCGCCCGGGGAAGCACTGAAAAGGCAACGTCGATTACATGGTTTTCGCTGGCGAGGGCATTGTCAATGTCATGGTAAAAACGTTAAGCTAATCGCAGGGAATCTCGCTGAGTAACGTTTGTTTCCCTGTATCGTTTTCCTTGACTGAATGACCGAATCACTATTCTTGGTTCCCAGTTCGATTCAGACCTAAATACGCCGTGAAGGAGTCAACGCGTGATTGTTGCCGCGTCTACCGCTTGTTTCCCCGATTTGGAATTTACCGAAGCTATTGATAAGATTTTCGATCTGGAATATTCCAGTGTTGAAATCACCATCCATGAAGACTGCAATCATTTACGTCCCAGCATGGTCCAAGCCAACTTGGACGCTGCAATTTTGCAATGCAATTCTATTCGTCGTATGAATCTGACTGGTTTTAGTCTGCAATTCGCTACTGAAGGCGAAGAGTATTTCGATCAGTTCACATCGATTTGCCAATTGGCTAAAGCTGTCAAAGTAGTATCCTTGACTGTCCCCAGCGGCGAACATGGTACACCCTTCAACGAAGAAGTCGAAAAGTTTAAACGACTGGCCAAAATTGCTGACGCCCATGGTGTGCGCGTAGGAATGCGCAGTCAGTGGGGACGTTTGTCGGGAGATGTCGATACGGTATCGGTCATTTGTGGCCACGTCAAAGGTGTCGGTTTGTCGTTAGATCCCAGCCAATATATCTATAAGACAGACCGGCCAGGCAACTATGACAAGTTGTTGGAATACGTGCAAAATGTCTACTTGCGGGATTCGAACAAAGATCATTTGCAGGTTCGAGTTGGTCAAGGCGACATCGACTTTGGACGCTTAGTAAGTCAGTTAATGCAGATACGATACAACCGCGCTTTGGTGGTTGAGATTGCACCTATTGTCGATGTGGACCATTACGGCGAGCTGCGAAAAATGCGTTTGTTGTTGGAAAGTTTGTTGTTGTAACCTTTTGTGCCTTGCGGGTACCGCCGCTCAACAATCGAGCATTGGTCAATAGAAATTGACTTAGCGCGTGTCGGACATCATCGGTTTAGTATTCATAAACGTTTTGAATTAGCGTCCGATAGCAGGATTCGCGAATACACACCCACATTTGAAAGGGCCCCTGGCAATGCAATTCAAATCGATGGCATTGGTATTGTTTCTTCTGGCGACTGTATTCAATGATGCCTTGCGAGCCGACGATTGGCCACAGTGGATGGGAAAAAATCGCGATAATGTCTGGAATGAACAAGGAATCATATCGAAATTTCCCGCGGGTGGTCCAAAAGTCGTTTGGCGAGCACCAGTATCCGTAGGGTATGCCGGCCCGGCTGTAGCCGCAGGCCGTGTCTACGTGTTGGATTTTGTTAGCGAAAGCGATGTTAAAGTCGACAACTTTGCCCGCAAAGAATTTATCGGCCAAGAGCGAATTTTGTGTTTAGATGAGAACTCAGGAAAAGTTCTATGGAAACAAGAATACCCGATGACCTATTCGGTCTCCTATCCATCTGGACCACGATGCACTCCGCTGGTTGAAGACGATCGCGTTTATTTCTTAGGCGCCGAAGGTGATCTACGTTGTCTCAAAGTTGCCGACGGCAGCAGCGTTTGGACTGTAAGTCTAAAGGATCAGTACAAGACTAAATCCGCCTTGTGGGGCTATTCCGCTCATCCATTAATCGACGGGAATCGTTTATTTACTTTGGCCGGCGGCAACGGATCACATGTGGTTGCCCTCGATAAAATGACGGGCAAAGAATTGTGGCGATCGACGACCTCGCCGGAACAGGGCTATTCGCCGCCCACATTGATTACTGCCGGCGGCAAACGGCAACTGGTCTTGGCTCGCCCGGATGCGGTGTCGGCCGTTGATCCGGAAACTGGCAGCGAATATTGGTCGGTTCCCTATGAAGCGACCAGCGGTTCAATCATTATGTCGCCGATCCAGATGGGAAATTATCTGTATGTCGCCGGCTATTCACGCAAGAGTCTGTTGTTGGAATTGGATGCCACCAAACCGGCGGTTCGTGAAGTTTGGCGAGATCGAGGCCGTGAGGCAATTTCGCCCGTGAATGTACAACCCATTGCCGTGGGCGATTTAATATTTGGTTGTGATGAAAGTGGCGATTTGTGTTGTTTGGAAATTCCCAGCGGCAAGCGTTTGTGGGCCACGCCGCAACCTGTCAGCGAACGGCGAGTCGGATCGGGTACAGCGTTTATCGTTAAACAAGCGGATCGATTTTGGATGTTTACTGAAAATGGTGATTTAGTTTTGTCGCGGATGAACCGAGAAAAATTTGAAGAAATTGATCGCGCCAAACTATTGGAGCCGACCAACAATGCCTTTGGACGACCGGTCGTTTGGAGCATGCCGGCTTTTGCCAACCGCCGTATCTACGTTCGCAATGATGCAGAAATTATCTGTGTCGAATTGGGAGCCAACTAGCCGTCAAACTTTGCTCCCTTGCCAGCCAGCTGTCGTGGTTGCTGGTGTTCCCGTGCGTGGCTGCCGGTTTTCAACCGGCAGTCTGTCGTGGCTGCCGGTGTTCCAGCGCGTGGCTGCCGGTTTTCAACCGGCAGTCTGTCGTGGCCGCCGGTGTTCCAGCGCGTGGCTGCCGGTTTTCAACCGGCAGTCTGTCGTGGCCGCCGGTGTTCCAGTGCGTGGCTGCCGGTTTTCAACCGGCAGTCTGTCGTGGCTGCCGGTGTTCCAGTGCGTGGCTGCCGGTTTTCAACCGGCAGTCTGGGGTGCCTGTTGGTGTTCCAGCGTGTGGCTGCCTGTGTTTCACCTGCAGTTCTAAAACTTTTGCTCCTGCCAGCAAGCCGGCTAGGGGGCAGCCCAATATTAGTTGCGAATAACTAAGTTGCACAAAAAGTTTCTCTTGTTCTTGGCGTTCTCACGGTAAACAACTCGAAATCTGCACAAACTCCTTGCTCGCACTGTGAAAGTCCGAAAGCTAGACAGCTAGTCGCTTCGATTTCGACTAAACCAACGAAAAAAGGCAGCTCTGAAAACTCAGGGCCGCCTTTTTCGTATTGCGAAGATTCAATTGACTGTTCTTTAGTTCCACTTAGGAATCAATGTTGCGTGCAGACCAGTTCACGCGACACGGACATCCTCAGATCCGCTTACTGCGGACGGTGGTACATCAAGTTCTTCTCTCAAGATCAACATGTCCGATGGAGCATCAATCCCCAATCGCACTCTGTCTCCCGAAATACGAACGATTGTCAGCACAATCGAATCGCCAAGTTTTACCTTTTCGCTTTCCTTTCTGGAAAGAACGAGCATTTTGGGAAACCTCCTGGAAGTCCATTGGTTGACAAATTTAGGGAATTCAAGTTGTTTGTGGGTTCAGTTCTGTTGGCAAAACAGTTTTCTGAACCTTCTCACCCGTCGAGCCATAAAAAATGATTGTGTTGGAGGCCATTTCCCAGACAGCGGTCAGTTTAACACTGCGCGGACCATGCAAACAAAATAGTATGCCGCACTTCTTTCCGCATCGCACTAATATCCTCTCAGTTACCTGGAAAATTCCATCTTCAAAATCATTCAGTTGACATAACGTGCGAGATACGAATTGTTTCAGATGAATCAAATTGTATTTCTCAGCGCGTTCTTGCCGCATATTCGGCAACGTCTCCTCACTGTTTGGCCACCCCGGCGCAAGTGGCCTGATGTTGGGTAAACACAAATTGCAAACAATGGGTCAACATGGGAGATATCGGCAAACTTTGGCGATCGTCACACCGTTACTCTGGATAAATTGTGAGGGTTTTTTAAAGCAGGCAAAAAGAACTACATAACCAACATAATCCGATCTGTTGGACTTTTCCAATTCACAACAACACAATTCAAGTTATTATTGTTCAACGACATAGCGACCGAACCAAGTTGCGATCATATCGCCAACAAAAATAACGTCATTAGGTTGGTTTACCAGCAAGTGATCGGCGCCGTCCAAATGTAAAAAACTCGTGGGGCCCCCAGCCAAGCGAAACATTTCTATTCCATGGTGAAACGGCAACGTTTCATCGCGCGGCGAGAAGATCACCAGCAAGGGCAAGGTCAGCGTCGTGAGTTGGCTGGGCAAATCCACCGAACGCAAGACTTCAACCATTTGCCGTTGCATCGTGTAGGTGCGTCCGCCGATCGTTACCTGGCCGCTGCCGTTCGCTTCAATTGCCGGATCGCTTTGCGATAAGAATTTTGCCAAGTGCTGTGTTGTCGAAGGCGAGGCGATATTAACAATGGCTCGCACTTCAGGGATTCGGCTCACACTGCAGATCATAGCCGCCCCGCCCAGACTATGGCCAATCAACAATTGGGGTGCTTGATAATGTTCGCGCAGAAACTGAATGGCCGCGGAAACATCTTCCAGGTTATTGTCAAAGGTCGTTTGACTGAAATCACCCTGACTATCGCCCAGTCCGGTAAAATCGAATCGCAAAACAGCGATACCATGTCGGGCGATTTGTCGACTAATCTTGACGATGGCCTTGAGGTCTTTGGTGCACGTAAAGCAATGTGAAAAAACCGCATAAGCGCGGGGCGGCTGTTGTGGCCATTCTAAAATTCCGGCCAAGCTGACGCCCTGTGCATTCGTAAAACGAACGCGTTCACTGCGATGCGTCGGTAGATTCACCATGACAACTTATTGCGAAAGGTTGATTTATTTCGATGATCCGCCGCCACCGCTGGAGTCGCGATTTTCGCGAGGTTTCTGTTGCATTGGATTCGGTTCGCCTTGTCGGAATCGATCCGGTTGCAACTCACGTTTTTCGGTTTCAATTTGTCGTGGGAAGTGGTTATTGTCGCGGCCAGCGTCGGCGGTTTCGCCGCGCGGATCTAAACCAAAACGGCGAATCGGCTTTTCGGAAATAAACAGCTTGGAAACTTTCTCGTTGTTGCGCCGCCAAATTTCAGCTGGAATATACTCGACCTCTTTTTCGCCATCTTCGTACTCGATTTCCACAATCAGCGGCATAATCAAACCACCTTCATTGCGAAACGACACGAGGTACATAAATGGCTGGTTGCCGATGATCTCGCGCTGGGCCGGGTCTAAGTTGGCCAAGTATTTTTCATAGCTTTCGCGGTCCGTGTCGGTTACTTCGAGGGCGTCGAATTGATTGTAAAAATCTTGAAGCTCGGGGAATCGATCGATTCGTTTTGGGAGTTCACGATTCCGTTCCACGGTTAACGACGGCGGTGTTTGATTTCGCTCCTGTTGCTGTTTGGGTTTTTCCAAATAGGGCAACTGCGAATCTAATTGGATCGATTGGACTTGATCAATGGCTAAATCGACGTGATCGGTACTATAAAACCAACCGCGCCAGAACCAATCCAGGTCGACACCCGAGGCGTCTTCCATCGTGCGAAAAAAATCAGCCGGCATCGGGCGTTTGAATTTCCAACGATTGGAATATTCTTTAAAAGCATGATCGAACAACTCGCGACCCATAATGGTTTCCCGCAAGATATTGAGGGCGGTGGCCGGTTTGGCATAAGCGTTTTCGCCAAATTGGATCAATGAATCGCTGTTGGTCATGATCGGAACTTGGTTGACACTGACCATATAGTCGACAATATCCTTGGGCTCACCTCGCCGGGATGGATATTTTTCTTCCCATTCTTTTTCGGCCACAAATTGCAAGAAAGTATTGAGCCCTTCGTCCATCCAAGTCCATTGGCGTTCGTCAGTATTGACAATCATAGGGAACCAGTTGTGCCCCACTTCGTGAATCACCACTGAGATTAATCCGTATTTTGTTCGGGCCGAATACGTGCCATCTTTTTCAGGTCGCGGACCATTAAAACTGATCATGGGATATTCCATGCCGCCGACCGGGCCATTGACAGAAATTGCCACCGGATAAGGGTAATCAAAGGTCATGCGAGAATAGACATCGAGCGTATGAGCGATCGCATGAGTGCTATAACGACTCCACAATGGCTCGCCCTCATTGGGATAATACGACATCGCCATAACTCGGCGATCACCGACAGGGACCCCCAGTGCATCCCAGATGAATTTGCGCGACGAGGCAAAAGCAAAATCTCGAACTCGCTCGGCTCGGAATCGCCAAGTCTTTGTCGCGGTGGATCGAGATGATTCGTTTTGTTTGGCTTCTTCCGGCGTTACCACAAACAGAGGTGTGGTGGCGTTAGCCGCTTGCGTCAAACGTTGTCGCTGAACTTCCGACAATACGTCCTCAGGGTTTTGCAATACTCCGGTGGATGCCACGATGTGATCAGCCGGAACTGTAATTCGAACATCGTAGTCGCCGAATTCCAAGGTGAATTCTCCGCTGCCTAAATACTGTTTGTGCTGCCAGCCCGTAACATCGGTGTAAGCACAAGCCCTTGGAAACCATTGAGCCAGTTCGTACAGGTAATTGCCGTCGGTTTCGAAAAATTCATATCCAGTGCGTCCGCGGACTGCCCGAGCATTGTTAATCGCGTAATTCCAATCGACTTGGAATGAATAAGTTGCACCAGGGGCAAGCGATTGCGGCAAGTCGATCCGCATCATGGTTTTGACAATTGTAAACTTCAATGGTTGATTGGTTTGTTTATCCAAAATTTGTTGAATTCGTACGGTTCCGTCAAATCGTTGGCGATCGAGTTGATTTTTGAGGGAGCCCAGCGATAGCCCCATTTCCGGCTCCAGCGTTTGCGTAACATTCGCATCGGAATGTGGTGCATGAATATTAGGATCCAATTGCAGCCATAAATACCGCAATTCATCGGGCGACGAATTGCGATATTCAATTTTCGCGGACCCTTGGATGCTTTGATCTTGGTCGTTTAAAGTGACATCAATTTCGTAATGCACGGTTTGCTGCCAGTAGTCGCGGCCGGGTGCGCCGGCCGCATTGCGGTAATCGTTTGGCGTGGGCAAGATCTCTTCCAGTTGGCGAAACTTATCGGCTTGTTTAAATTTCTCGATTTTAACTTGAGCGTTGAGGTTCCCAATGAAACTCAAAAACCCTAACAATCCGCCAATCAGAATGGGTTGCAAGCGCGCGGTCATGGAGTAAATACCTTATTCAATTAATTTCAAACGATTGAACGGCACGTCATATCGAACACGGCCCATCGTAACTGGGATCGATCCACATTTCAACAAAGCATGACCCGATCGTGAATCGAAAGTATCGGTCCAATCGCGGCGTTGGTGGTTGGCACGCCCGCCACTCGTCACATCCCTCAAAAACCCCTATAATGCGGGCGTTTTAAATTTGTCAACAGCGCTCGTTTTGCAGCTTTGGGATATCAATAGGGATCGAATCGATGGGCAAGATCAAACGGATTTTAGTGACTGGCGGAGCCGGATTTTTGGGGTCGCATTTGTGCGAACGACTGGTTGGTGATGGTCACGACGTTATTTGCATGGATAACTTTTTTACTAGCCAAAAATCTAATATCTCACATTTGCTGGGGCTGTCAAATTTTGAATTCGTGCGACACGATGTCGTTCAACCCATTTGGCTCGAAGTCGATGAAATCTACAATCTGGCATGCCCCGCCGCACCTGGACATTATCAATACAATCCCATCAAAACGATGAAAACCAGCGTGATCGGCGCGATCAATTTGCTGGGAATGGCGCGTCGCTGTCACGCTAAGATTTTCCAAGCGTCAACCAGCGAGGTCTATGGCGATCCGGAGGTCCATCCACAGCCGGAATCTTATCGCGGGTGTGTAAACCCGATCGGTGTCCGCGCGTGTTACGATGAGGGCAAGCGAGCCGCTGAGACGTTGTTCGTCGATTATCATCGTATGAACAAATTAAAGATTCGGATCTGCCGCATTTTTAATACCTATGGCCCGCGGATGCACCCTTTTGACGGACGGGTCGTTTCCAATTTCATTCGTCAAGCTCTGGCAGGCGAAGATATTACAATTTTCGGTGATGGTTCACAAACACGATCGTTTTGCTTTCGTGATGACCTAGTTGAGGGGTTCATTCGGTTAATGAACGGGCCGGACAGCTTAAATTTTCCGATTAATATCGGAAACCCCGGCGAGTACACAATCAAACAGCTCGCGGAACTTACGATTGAATTGACCGGCAGCAAATCCAAAATCGTTTATCGGCCCCTGCCTGCCGATGATCCCACTCGTCGACAACCAGATATTACGTTAGCGCGTAAACATCTGAATTGGGAACCAACTGTACCTCTGCGCGAAGGTTTGCAGCGCACAATCGATTGGTTCAAGACCATCGATCCCGAGCAATATCGTCCGCCGACACCAAATTATTGATCTTAGAGCGTTCACGTAGGAGTGTAGTTGAAAGCTGCCGTATGCACATTCACGACTTGATTGTTATTGGCGCAGGTGGTGTTGGTAGTGCCGTGCTGCGGTCAGCCGCCACTCGAGGATGGGATGTTGTCGGTTTGGAGCAATTTGGTGCCGCCCACGATCGCGGCAGCTCTCATGGACAGACACGAATTATCCGGGCGGCCTATTTCGAGCATCCCAATTATGTGCCGATGGCGTTGCGGTCATTTGAAATGTGGCACGAGCTACAAGTTACTTGGAAACTGCCGATTTTTAATCGTTCAGGCTTAGTTCAATTGGGATCGCCAGACTCCGCCGTGATCAAGGGTGTTCTGCGCAGTGCCAATGATCATCAATTGACAATTGAACGGATGACAGCGAATGAAGTGGAACAGCGTTGGCCTGCGTTTCGAGTCGCCCCGACGATGGTAGGAGTATTTGAATCCGGAGCGGGTATCTTACGGGTCGAAAACGCAGTGGCACACACATTGGCTCAGGCCAAAGCAGCTGGCGCTAAACTCCATACGAATTCGCGGGTTGTGGACTGGCAGGTCGATGATGCGGGTGTCGTTCACGTGCAGACCACAACAGCTAAATGGGTAGCCCGTCAATTGGTAGTCGCTGCAGGCCCATGGGCCCAGCGTTGGCTGAAATTTCCTGACGAGTTACAATCTCGTTGCCCATTGCTGGTACGTCGGAAACAACAAAATTGGTTTCACGTCGATCGGGCCGACGTTCATGTTGCCGCTGGTTTTCCCTGTTTCTTGGTGGATGATCCCAATGGTTGTTTCTATGGCTTTCCTGAAATTGACCGCTTGGGAATGAAAATCGCGGAACACAGCGGCGGGCAATCGGTCGACGATCCCGACGCATTGGATCGGCGTGAAAACGAAACCGATGTGCGACGAGCTCAGTGTTTTGCCGAGACATACTTTCGTTTTGGACGAATGCGTCTATCTCATTCCAGCACGTGTATGTACACCATGTCACCGGATGAGAATTTTGTGGTTGATCTTCATCCCAATTTTCCCCAGGTCGCCATGATCGCGGGCTTGTCCGGCCATGGCTTTAAGTTTGCACCGGTATTGGGTGAACAAGCGATCCGGTTGTTGGAAGGCAATGGAATTCGAGAATGTGATTTTTTAAGACTGAATCGCGAGTCGTTGTCGATTCCAGTCTGCTCTTCGTCCTCATCTCCAGCAAAGGTTGGATGATGAAGGTAGTGCATTTTTCTAACGATTTAATGATGGTCTCGACGGTGCGCAGCGCGGCCGTTGCGGCTGGCGTTGAGTTTATACTCGTGGGAAATCACGAGCAGCTTAATGCGATTGGGATTGCCCATAGCCAACAAGTGGCAGACGTACAACTATTTGTTGATTTGCAGGATAAGCAATTGTTGGCCGAACAATTATGCTTGTGGGTGGAAACGCATCGTGCTGATCTGTCGCGTATCGTCTTATATGCGCAACATGTGAATGAAGAGACATTGAGTAGCGCCAGAGCTTGGGGGGTTGGCGATGTGATCACGCGAGGCCAATTCTTTCGGCAAGTTGGGACCTTGGTTAGGGGGTAATCGTTTTCCTAGCGTGGCCGCCGGTGTTTCATCGGCGGCATAATATAGCGGTCAAACTTTCGCCCCTGCCAGCAAGCTAGCAGCGTGGCCGCGTGGCCGCCCGGTGTTTCACCGGCGGCGTTAGGCGCGTTGTTTAGTGTTCTTACCGTAACCATCTCGAAAAATGCATGCACCCCCAGATTAAGCTCACGCAAAAATGATGTTGTTGTCCCGATGGAGGGTTGATAAGGTAAAGTAGGAAATTTAGGCCAAAACCTGCAGTGTACTGTTTCGTAGCAATTTTATAGTTTTTGGCCGTATTTGCTGACCGAATGACGAAGGATCGTATATGAAAATTTTGGAAGCCGAGCATTTGGTAAAAGCGTATCACGGCCGCAAAGTAGTGGACGGTGTCTCGATCCATGTAAGTCAAGGTGAAATTGTTGGGTTATTGGGGCCCAACGGTGCTGGAAAAACGACTACGTTTCGAATGATCTGCGGTTTGGTCAAGCCAGATGATGGATTAGTGCGTTTGCAGCAACAAGAGGTTACAGATTGGCCGATGTATATCCGTGCCAAACAGGGCGGCATGGGCTATTTGCCGCAACAATCGAGTGTATTTGGTAAATTGTCGGCAGAAGACAATCTGCTGGGGATGATGCAATTGCTGGGGTTTACCCGCAAGCAGCAACGCGAACGATGCCACGAATTACTAGAACAATTCAAGATTACAACGATCCGCCGGACACCAGCCGGGCGTTTATCGGGCGGTGAACGTCGACGTTTGGAGATTGCCCGCTGCTTGATTTCAAAACCACAAATCATCATGTTAGATGAACCGTTTGCAGGTATTGATCCAGTCACCGTACAAAATATCCAGGTCATCATCAAGGAATTGGCTGCCGGTGGAATATCGATTTTGATTACTGATCATGCGGCTCGCGAGATCTTGCAGATCACCCATCGCACCTATGTGGTGAGTCAAGGCAAAATATTGTGTTCGGGAACGACAGAACAAATAACCGCCCATGAAGAAGTCAAACGAAAATATCTGGGCGAAATTAGCGTTCATGAAAACTCGCCACGAGCCGGTGGAAACGACGACCGGGGCGGAATTCGAAACAATGAGCAAAAAGTCGACCGGCCGCATTGGGCGCGAGCGATCAAGTTGACAAAAGGCAGTTCGCAAATGAGCGACCTTGACTAAATGGGTTTTGCGAATTTCGTTCTTTAACAGCGCTGACAGCCTTGTGGAACGATAAAACCAACTATTTCTCGAAAAAACAACCGCCAAGCTTGAAGCAATACAATCGAATAGTAGGCTATGAAAACTGGAGAGAGAAAAACCGAGGAAATACTCGACGACCACACCAGTTCCATAGAACAGGAATATGTTGGCAGTCGGTTGGACCAACATGTTTCCGGTCTTATGTTTTGGGCCGGGATTCTGTATTTGTTGGTTTTGTCAATGTTGTTGCATTTAAGTGAAGGTCGCCTCGAGACACCGATTGGACGTGGATCGATCACTGCGTTGGCGATTATTTGGCTAGTGTTCCCGTTGGAATATGCCGTGCAACGGATCACCGGGGCCTCGATGCGACCCGCTCACCTGTGGGCCGCTTGTTTGCCTTGGTTGCGCGTCGCGGTTCGCGATCACGGGCGTGGGGATCATTTATGGTTTCCTGTGTGGAGTTGGGTGATTGTCGATCGCGATTTGGAACATCGACTGCATCAAGCATTTGCCTTGCCCATGATGGGCGTTGCTTTATTTGTGTTGCCATTAGTCTCAATCGAGTACATTTGGTCCGATACGATCATTGCGAATCGATTCTGGCAACAATTGATTCAATCGGCGACGGGATTGATTTGGACAGCATTTGCCCTTGAGTTCATCTTGATGATGGCGGTTGTCAAGTACAAGTGGAACTATGTGAAACGACACTGGATTGACCTGATCGTTGTTTTATTGCCATTGATTTCATTTTTACCTGCGTTGAGATTGGCTCGTTTGGCGCGACTGAATCAATTGGGGCGAACCGTACGACTCTATCGCGTTCGCGGTTTGTTGATGAGAACCTGGCGCGCCATTGTGGCCTTGGAGGTCATCGATCGGTTGATTTGGAGAACGCCGGAAAGCCGACTACAGCGAATGCAGTTGTTGCGATTTGAGATGCAACGTGAGCTTGATCTGATGGACGCTAAAATTCAAACCTATTGCGAAAAATATCGCTTAGAGCATCCGCGAACGGAATCCGAAGGCAAAGGTAATGTGGCGAATAATGAAGTGCTTGAGCCAATGGTTTCAAGTCCACCGATTCAATCGTTGCCCTCAACACAATTGCATGCAATCACCCCTAGCGACGACAACTCCGCAACAGAGCCAGAACAGCCGACGGTAAAAAAAAATGAAACTTCCAATTCCCAAATAACCCAAAATGCTCATGTGATTCGATTGTCTCCGACTGGAACGAATCGCGAGTTGCGCGGTTCGGCGGTGGGACCCCAAAGCGAGCGTCGTGATCATGTCGCTTGAGGACAAGACGTTTGATCTCTTTCAAGCAACGCCAGAAAAAGAGGTTCGTCAGCAACTCGGGGCCCTGATATTAGCGGGAGGTAATAGTCGACGCATGGGGCAAGCCAAAGCCTCATTGGAGATCCAAGGCCAGACTTTTTTGGAACGAATAGTCCATACCTTGGCCTTTTTATGCGATCCGGTTGTAGTCGTCGGGGCCAGCGACACGTTGAATCCACCTAAGTCTTGGAAATGTCCGGCCCAGGCAAAGTGGTTGAGCGACCAACGCTTTGATGAGGGGCCCTTGCATGGAATAACCGTCGGACTGGATTATTTGACGGGTCTGGTCGAATGCTGCGTGGTGGTCGGCTGCGATTTGCCACTATTGGGTGCAGGTCACATTTCTAGGTTAATTGAGTATTTGTCTGAGGCTGACGATACAACTGACGGTGTGATGATTATTGACGAACTCGAACGGCCGGCACTGCTTTCCGTCTGGCGAACGCGGATTTTAACGCGGCTGGATACCAAGGTTAAAAATGGCGAACGCAAGTTTCAAAATATGGCAAACTGGTTCGATATCAAACGAATTCCCATTGCTGCTTTTCGGGATTTTGATCCAGACTTGCAAGGATTTTGGAACATCAATTCACCTGAAAACTACTCCAGTTTGTTGAGTAAAATCCGCGAAATTGGATAATTGCCCGCATATTTGCCGATAATTTCTCAATTGCCAAAAAGAAGTAGCTGTGTCAATGTATAGTTACCGGGCATTCGGTCTGGATGTCGGTTGGCGAGGATCAAGATTTCCCCGGGAATGTCCTACTTCAATTTTTTTAGCACTCGTTTTTAGATCATTGCAAAATTATATGGAACTTGCGAAATCAAATTTAGAGACGAGCATTCAGACATCCAAATGGCCTGCCGGTGTTGCTTCGCAAGGAATTCAAGTTGCGATTCGCTTGATCCTGTTAACGATGTTGATAGTTGCAGCGGGATGGACCTGGGTATTCAATTGGCCGGTCGTTAACTCACCCAATGTCTTTTTGTCGCCCCCTAGCCCGCAAACGAGCCAGCCCAACATTATCTTGATCAACCTGGATGATGCAGATCGCGAGTTGATCGAGATTGATTTTATTCGAATGCCACAGGTGAGGTATTTTCCGCATATTTCCCGTTTGGCTGAGGATGGAATTCGGTTTACTAATTTACATTGCAATAACCCATTATGTGGTCCCTCGCGAGCCAGTTTATTTACTGGGCAATACTCTTATAAAAACGGGGTTAAATGCAATCAACCAGCGACTGAAAATAGTCGCGGTACCACTGGAGGATTTCCGGCTTTTCGAGATTTTGGTCCGTATGAGTCGACGAGTTCGAAATATTTCCAAAACGAGTTGGGAGTGTGGTTAAAACAGGCGGGTTACCGCACGATGTTGGTCGGGAAATATCTGCATGATGGCTATTTGCCTGGACCTGGTCAAACTTGGAACGACCTTCGCGCACCTGGGTGGGACGATGCTTACATTGCGCTGGGGGCAAGTTATTACAACACGACGATTATCAAAAATGGTGAAGTTACCAATGTTAATCGAGCGCCGGTTGAGCAATATCCGGAGGCCTATCGAACCGTGGTTGAAGGTGTTGATGCGAGAGATTTAGTGACTCAACATGTCGTGACGCAACCACAGCAACCATTTTTCTTGTATTTGGCCCCCGTCGCCCCGCATACAGAGCCAACCGACGAGCGAGATTTGTTAGAAGTTCAACCGGGTAAAGGTATGGCTGAGCCGCGGTACAAATCATGGTGGCCCAATATCAAACAAATCCGGACGGCTGATTACAACGAATGGAATATTTTGGACAAACCACAGCCCATTCGGCAAATGCCAAAACTGTTTACCATTGGCAACGATCCTAATATCAACGAAGACTTAAGAAATGATGTGGAATTTCGGCGTCGTGTCTTAGCCATGCGATCGGTTGACGATATGGTTGGCCAGCTGCGACAGACCATTGAACAACTTGGCTTAGTTGGTGAAACAATTATATTGTTGACCTCCGATAATGGATTTCATCTAGGGCAACAACGGCATTTTGGTAAGAGTCTGCCTTATCAATCCAGTACCAATGTACCGCTAATTGCTTGGGGGCCGACCTTGATTCAAAAAAAGGCCGTGCCACAAGGACACCTGTTATCGACCATCGATATCGCCCCGACGGTCCTAGAGCTCGCCGGTCGGACTATTCCCGAACCCGTGCAAGGCAAGTCGTTTGTACCGCTTTTGCGACAATCGGTTCCGATCCCCGAATTGAGTTGGCGTCCCGAGGGAGTTTTGGTCGAAAGCTACGCGTCCCAACGCGCGCGGGGGTATGTTCAGCAGGCAACCTTTAATTCGTTGCGACTTCACGACACAATCTATACGGAATGGGCCAATGGTGAGCGCGAGTATTATGATTTGAAAGTCGATCCAAACGAACTTATCAATCAATATAACTCCTTAAATGAAGCAGATAAAATTTGGTTCGAAAATCGACTGAGTTTTTTGAAATCTGAGATGCCAACTCCCAATAGCCATATCGAAACTCCGTTATTGGATTCGGATGTCTTTTTTGATGCGGTCGAACTCAAAGGACAAGCCGAGTTCTCAATTGGTGTCAACCAAGTCCGATTGACAATTACGGATCTCACTACTAACCCAATCAAATATTGGAATGGTCATGGCTGGCAAGAACAGCAAGCGATCGTGCAAGCGAATCTGGACAATCGAGGTGGAGTGATTTCAAACTGGCGATATTCGTTTCAACCCAGCCTTGAAAGTGAGGGTCGATTTCGTATTAGTTCCCGAGCATTTGCTGCGGATGGAAATTACGAACGCACTGTTCCTTCTCGGACCTTTGTGATTGATACGGTCGAGCCATTTTGTCAATTTCTCTATCCGCAAAATCAAGAGACATTAGTCTACCGGGCCGGCCGACCGATGGTGATTTCTGGCGTCGCCCAAGACCACACCGTCGGAATTCAAAACGTTCGCCTTACGATTGCCGATCGCACGCGAAATTTGTTTTGGAATGGGACACAATGGCAAACTACACACGCGTTTGTCCAGCCAACGTTGCGGCGAATGGATGATTCCCAGCGGGTCGAATGGACCTATGCTTTTGGGCCACCGGAGAGTACTGGTAATGTTCAAGTACTTCAGCGCGCTATTAATCGCGACCAGGAATTTGATCCAACGCCGCGTTCAATTCGGTTTTCATGGCGGGATTAAACGCGACCATATCGGCTGAACTTGGCAATCACCGCTTTTGGTCAGGGCGGCCGAAGATCGGCAGCTTAAAGATCCTTTACAGCCGAAAATAATTTTAGTTAAGCTCTTCCCGGCATTTAGTAGTCAAAACGACTTGACTAAGAAAAACCGAAGATTTGGGGACAAGAAGATTTGGGGACAAGAAGATTTGGGGACAAGAAGATTTGGGGACAAGAAGATTTGAACTTTCTAAGAATTTGAGCGCCTAAAGGCGGCATCGCCATATAGGTCATGCAATATGTATATCGTTCGAGGGGACAGAAAAGGAGAAATGCAGACACAGGATTCCAACCACGATAATTAATTCTGATTTCCACCTCACATTGGCCATTCAATTCCCGTTGTCCTACATTTTCTTGTCCTACATTTTCTTGTCCTACATTTTCTTGTCCTACATTTTCTTGTCCTACATTTTCTTGTCCTACATTTTCTTGTCCTACATTTTCTTGTCCTACATT
>JBGSMY010000122.1:0-7811 GCA_041739975.1 Pirellulaceae bacterium | reverse complement strand
AAATAAGACGCTGAACCATCGCCATCATTTATCAAAAACATGTTGCTGTACTACCACCTGTGATTGTGGCCGGTTTACAATCCGCGGGTTCAAGGGGGTATCGATGTCACAGGCTGAGTTATTTGGTTTGGCGCAACAAGTCCAGGAACAATATGGCGATTTGTAGGCTCAGGTTATCGCAATCAATTTTGCGATGATTGTGGCAATCTATTAGTTTTTGCATCGCACGCGATTGGCTTTTCGAATTGCCGCTTTTGGCGTTTACTTCATCGGAATGTTGACGCTCGTCGGGTTAATGCTGCAGCAAGCGAACATCAAACGGCTGGTATTGCAGGAAATGAAATCAATCAAATCGGGCGATGGGACTGATATGGTGTCCGGTTTTCTGCAACTGCAAGAATCTTGGCTGTTTCAAGGTGCCCGTTTGTTCCAAAATGCCTCCCTTTGGATCTTAGTTTTTGTGATCGGTTACATGTTATTCGTATGGAAGAACCCGTCCCGAAAAGAGTAAAAGCTGCGCAAGAACCTACTGAGCAATCGCTGATGAATTGCGTTTGTGCCGATGCCCGCCGTTACTTCAGTTCATCAAATATTTATTAGGAACATTTTCGAATTTGGGAATCTTGCGGCCTGCGTATTTTAAGAGCGTCTTAATATTGGCACAACAGTCCGTTGCTGAACGGTGCATTTGAGGTAACAATCCAAGTTGGGCGTATGACATGGGCGTGACGTCGACACAAGTGGTTTCCCAATCGAAGCCCTTACCCCAAACGATTCCAGGCAACAACAGTTGCGGGTCGGCGCCGGCATCTAGCAGACATCGCATTATCGGTTCCGCGCGATTTGCATTTGAATTAACCGTGTGAAAAAGCGGCGTATGGCCGTTCATCCCAAATTCATCAGTTGCAGCTCGTGCATTGACGTCAGCACCCAGTTCCAAAAGCTGGCGAGTTACTTGCAAATGACCGTACTCGGCTGCCACGTGCAATAAGCTTGCTCCTTCGAGCGGTGTAAATGCACTTATTAAGCTCGTGCGGTGCTCAAGCAAATTTGGTTCTATTCGGATCATTTCTGCAAGTCCTTCCGCATCGTCCAGCAATACGGGCCGCAGGGTTGGGTCGTCAAGTTGGGCTCCGCGGTCCAGCATCAACCGCAAGCAATCGGTGAATTGATCCGACCTGGCGTACATTTCTAACAAATAATTGACAGGCGTCTTTTCTGCGATTGGCTGGCAGATATTAAACCCAGCGTCGAGCACTTCGGCGATTTTATCTACGGAATGCGTTTCAAAGGCAACCAACAGTGAATCGAAAAGTGCATTCATGGATAGTCCGATGTCGGGGGTTCGCTGATTGTTTGTAAGCCAACTTTTTCAGGCGTTAGACGATCATTATTGCTCAAACAAGGTTGACTTTCCAGCGTTGAATGGAGTGGATAGTAGAAAAAATCACAACGAACGGATCGAGCACTGCGACACATGATTATTTATGTTAGCTGAAGGTAACTCACTACCGACTGTCGTCGGTAGTTTCGTCCGGGGAGCGCGCTGGGTCGTCGATAGTTTCCGCGAGGCTTCCTGTTCGATGGCGCTGGTTTTGAGTCTCATCTCATAAATTCTATTCTTGTCTCAAATTTTCTTGTCTCAAATTTTCTTGTCTATTTAAATTTCATTTATGGGTTCTAATTGCATCAGCACCAGTTCCCCAGAGGCCCGTAAGACTTGGACCGAGTTTGCCTCGTCGTTTTTAGGACAATTAATTGTCCCGTGGCACGACGTCTGTATTTTGGCCGTGTTGATTGTGTGGCTGCGTTGACTCTGATTTCACTTCATTAGCTCCTAATTGGAATTGCGAGCTTGGTTGTGGTTGAAACTGCGAGGACTGCGGTTGGGTCGGATTTTGTTGGAATTGAAACTGCGAGGGTTGTTGTTGCGCCGGGCTTTGTTGTGGATTGAATTGCGCTGAATTACGCGGTTCTGGGGCCAGTTGACTTTGGGGCTGTGATCGTTGTGTTGGCGGTTGATTCTGAAACGCTTGAAAAGCTGTCGGTTGCGACTGGAACTGTGAAGACTGATTCTCGTTTTGTGAACTTTGTGGAGGTTGAGATTGAAATTGTAATGGCGAAAATTTCGGATTTGTTTGCTGTGGCTGATTCGGTTGACCTTCAAATGAACGAGGTTGCATCACGGGCAAAGTCGCCGAACCGCTCTGATTGCCTTGGGCTGAAAAGCCAGATTGAGCTGAAAAGCCAGAGTTTCCACCTAAAACACTATTCCCCGTAGTCACCGGCTGACCGACGCCATTAATCAAGCTCGCTTGACGTACACCGGAATCCATCCCACCTCCCGGCGAAGACACACGTTCGGGTACGATCAACATTGCAACGGCGATGTCCGCCGACTGACCAGCTGGTGCTACTGAAAGCGAATATCGTGCGATCTGCTGGTTATAGTCAATTACAGTATCAATCAATTCGTTTACAGAATTTTGATACATTGTTTCCGCAACTAACCACTGCGACCAATTAGCCTGACCGCTGCCCACTGACTGTATTGCCAGTTGGCTGCTATTGCCCGTCAACTGGACCGCTTGACCCTGCACCAACATCATTTGGTACTGTTGGGGCAAAATTAAATGCGCATGACTAACGTTGCCGTTTCCAGCACGCAAAGATGCAAATTGCTCGTGCTGCGTTTCATAGGTCTGCATCAACGGCAAATCCGACGGCAATGGTAACATTTGACTTAGTCCACTGACTGGCAAAAAGGCTTTTAATTTAATTTGATTTTGCAACAACTCGATTTGACTCTTTCGCCAACGATTGTTGGCCAGTTGCTCGGCGCTTGCGACCAACGCTTGATCCAAACCGCTCAAGGCCCGCGGGAGCCGGGTAAACTCTTGAACTGCCGCCTCCGCAGCACGACATCGACACCATGAACCGACCGTTTCCCAATACTGAACAACCATCTCTCGCCGCTGCGAAACCGGTGCTTCACGCAAAGCATCCGTTAATGGCAACGGTTGACCAGCCAAAGGGTCCGGAGCATGTTTCAAATCAAATTGCTGCATCAACTCACGTACCGCTTCAATCGAACCGGTCAAAGCATTATTTGTCGAGATCGCAATTGGCTCGGTACTCTCATAACCAACAGGTTGAATAGCATTCAAGCTCGGCGGTTGACGTATTGTCGCTTCGTCCCGAGGAGGTAACGGACCTGCTGAGATCAGTTGATTGTCGGTATCATTGAATTGATTTGTCCGATTGTTGCCCACTACGTTGGCACGCAAAGAATTGTCGCCAAAATCCGAGGAGCCCGATGCGGGCGCTGTCGACGCCGTAGAAAAAGCGGGATTTACAGGTATTCCGTTCGCAGGAAATACCCGCGGTTGCGGAGGACTCTCTTGCACGGTCCGACTGGGGGAAGTCAAAACTGATGGCGATGTAACCACCGGCATCTGATCTTGAGCCATCAACGCAGATACATTGAGCAACAAAATCGCAATAACGTGACAAATGGTCGTCGTTGACCGCATCGTCAACTGAGAATTAAGTGCAATATACAGACGCGTCATCATGACACCTCGAGGTTGATCTTCCTTGACCTATTTCGATTTCCAGTTTCCTAATGTCACTTATGTCTTGTTTTTGGTCAATGTGAGTTTGGGATTAATGCTAGCTGATGGTAACTCAATATCGACTGTCGTCGGTAGTTAGCTGATGGTAACTCACTACCGACTGTCGTCGGTAGTTAGCTGATGGTAACTCACTACCGACTGTCGTCGGTAGTTTCGTTCGGGGAGCGCGTTGGTCATCGGTAGTTAGCTGATGGTAACTCACTACCGACTGTCGTCGGTAGTTTCGTTCGGGGAGCGCGTTGGTCGTCGGTAGTTAGCTGATGGTAACTCACTACCGACTGTCGTCGGTAGTTTCGGCGGGGAAAGCTATTTCTTAGCGTGACGGTTCCAGTTTAATTTGCGGCGGATCTCGTCTTTCAGATGATTCATAACGGAGTTTTTATCGGTTTCAGACAATATTTGCTTTACCACCGCTTTGGCCGAGGCCGGACCCCAAGAACCGCCGTGCTCGAAATAATATTGGGCCGCTCGGCCTATGATGTAAGAACTAAAGCCCGCAGCTGCGCCTTGCGGTAATGCCGTCAAAACGGTGCCAAATGAAACCGTCAGGGCTTTAAACATGCTCGCCCCCCAACTCGTCAATTCACCCAATGCAAAAATACCCGCAGCACTCGCTATCGCTTTCGATAACTCCCGCGATTGCGATAAAGAAAAATTTAGACCATAAACCCGAGATAAAGTCACAATCATCGTCGCATCAATCGCCACACCACCCAAAATGTCAAACAATGGCGCGGGATTAAATGCCACCACTAATGCTTTTGTAGCCGCCATGCCCCATATTACTTTGTCAGCACTTGCCTTACGCAATTGAATTCGTATCGTCGCAATCCGATCACTCTTGTCCGCCGCATACATCGCAGCGTTTAAAGCAATCAATCCCAATCCTTCAGTGGCCAAGATATGCAATATTAATGACTTTAACTCATCGACTTGAGGCTCCGGACGACGCCATTCGGTCGCCGTGCGACCATCGGCCGACTCAATCACATATTCAACCGGACGAGGATGTGCGGCAGCAGTAACGATTTGAGTGCCAGGAACTAACCCATTTAAACGTTGCCCCAGTCGACCTAACAACGCTTCCCGTTCAAAATCAGCATACAAATCACGTTTGTTAAATACCAAAATGATCGGTTTATTTACGGCTGCCAATTCGACCAGGGCTGAATATTCGACGTCGTTTATATCGGAGTCTACAACAAACAAAATTAAATCCGACTTCCGCGCTGTCGTCTCCGCCAGTTCTTTCCGACCGACGCCACCGACTTCATTTATTCCCGGTGTATCCAACAAAGTCACTGATGATTGATCCAGTCCCGGCAAACAATGACTTACTCCTGTCCATTCCGTCCCGCGAACTTCTTTGGTCCAAC
Source organism: Pirellulaceae bacterium (assembly GCA_041739975.1). Lineage (GTDB taxonomy): Bacteria > Planctomycetota > Planctomycetia > Pirellulales > Pirellulaceae > BJ22. The sequence continues at coordinate 2,800 of JBGSMY010000122.1, read as the reverse complement.
CGCCTTGCACGTCAACCGAGGCCACTTCACGTCCAATCAACGCATTGATCAGTGCTGACTTCCCCGTACTAATCTCGCCAAATACAACAATCTCAACTTTGCCTTGCGTGATTTTGTCAAACATCGCTTGCAATTGCACAACATCGGCATGTAACTTTTCTTTTTCGGCCGTTGAACCCGCATGGATTTTTTCGATCGTGCCGCGAATCGACTCAATCGCTTGACGAAATTGGCGATTTTCGTCGCGATGATCATTTGTCAACGGAGCTTGGCTGGGGGACGTTGTCATGGGGATCCGTCGCTGAGTTTATGTCTCGCAGTTTGCACGAGTTTGCGCAATTCGTCGAGCGTGGTCAATTGATCCCATTGGCGACGAGCTATTCCGGCCAACCCGCCCTCGGCAGTCTGCATTTCGCTGCGGAAATATTCCATAAAGACCTTGCCAATCCATTTTGTAATCAACGCCTGGATGATGCCCTGGGTCATCCCGCCCGCAATGGTGCCAACGAAGGGGACCGCCGTCTTAACAAGTGAGGCAACAACCGAGGTTGTAACCAACGCTACCCCTTGAGAGCCAATGACTCCGATCAGAATCTTACCCATTTGTCCCAACCACTTCGATGCCGTTTCTAAGTCAACTTTTTGTTGATAAACTTCGGCCAAATCGACGATCATTTTGGTTGAAATTCCCATTCCTGCCAGTATATCAACAACGGGAAACGGGTTAATCGCTGCTACGCCAGCACTAGTCCACATGTATTTGTCGATTGTTTTTTCGGCCCGATCGTCAATCGCCGCTTGTAGTTTTGTCTTGGCCTTCTCTAAAATGCTCCGCGACTGAATCAATAAATTGGCTAATAACAGCTGTTTACCCTCATGCTTCAAAACCGCCAACATCCGTTCTGCCAGCGGGTCAATATCCGGTTGCACCGCAACTTGCTCGACGACGCGTTGACCGGCAGAATTTACCCGATGCCTCTCTCGCGTCCCCGCTTGCGCTTGAATAGCCACCACTTCATCTGCATTGACAATGCCCATAGTCTGCTGCCGCAACTGACCCAACAGTTTTTCGCGATCGACAGGCAGGTACCAATCGGATTTGTTCAAACAGACTAGAATGCGTTTCTCCATGCCCCCGAGTTTTTTCAATAGCTGAAATTCACTGTCGCGCAACGGGCCGTCGACGACGAGTAATACTAAATCCGCGTCTTTTGCTGAATCAGCCGCAATCCATACATGTTGTTCACCATCGACTTCGCCAAGCCCCGGTGTGTCGACCAATGTCACTTTGTCCAATCCCGGCCAATCGATTTCTCGCCGGTCAGTGGTGGTCCCTCCCCGCACATCGGTAGCAAAAACATCACGGCCGGCCAAAAGATTTAAAATTGATGACTTACCCGAACTGATCGTGCCAAATGCGACAATCTCCAAAGTCTGTTGTTCACGTTTGGCCAAAAGGTCTTGGACTAAAGGATCGATCTCCTGTCGCAAGGCAGTATCCTGATCAGAGTCTTTGGCAAGTGATCGGACGTGTTCAAGATTTTCGTCCAATTCTTGGGATTGCTGCGATTTGGATAGCGAACTTGGGTTTCGATTACGGCGCTCTCGATTCAACCGTTTGTAAATCGACGCACCCCACAAACGCCACATAATCCAAATGGTGCTTGTCAAAATTAGCACGACGCCCAAGCCAACCACGATCAAGTAAAGCGTGCCCCAAACCTGCCCCAATTCCGAAATGGTTCGATAGTGACCAATGATCCAACTAGGGAAATAAATCAGCAACACGCCAACCGTGGCTAATAATAAGACACCCGCAAGTCGAGAAAAAGTTTGGCCAAAATTCATCGGGGGTCGGGTTTCAGGTGTAATGTCTTGGATTTTATTTTCGATAGCGCGTGATCGATTGAGGAAAATCAATCTACTTCTTGCAAACAGCCAGCGTAAATGTTGTCATTCTCGTTGATCGGATTGGCTGCGGCCGAGGTTCTTCTTGAACTGATGGAACATTTCCGCGTACTCGTCGGGTATTTTCTGTACCGCATTGCTCTCCCGCATTCCAGAATTTGTGCGGTTTTGACCAGCGCTGTTCGATTGCCGCGGACCTTGAGTTCGCAAGCCCAAACTTTGTAAAGCTTCTTCGTAACGACGTTTTTCTTCTTGACCGCCGACTTTTGCTCGCTCCTTCATGGCCTGCCAACGCTCCAAAAACTCGCGCAAGTCGCTTTCAGACCAATTCATTTGCTCCAGTAGTTCGGGATTCGGGTTCTTTTCTTGGTTTCGCAAATAGTCCAAGACCAAGTCTGTGGCGCGTTTGGACTCTTCAATCTTTTCGTCAACTTGTCCCGGCTTGGGACTTGAATTGTTGGCTGATTGCCGTCCGCTGGATCCGGATTGAGTTGCTCCACCTCCACCGCTCATGCCGCCACCCATGCCAGAACCCGCGCCAGTACCGCCAGCCCCACTCTGCCCTCCGGCCCCTTGGCCCGACTGCTCACCCTGACCTTGTTGATCTCCACCCTGACCTTGTTGATCTCCACCCTGTCCTTGTTGATCTCCACCCTGTCCTTGTTGATCTCCACCCTGACCTTGTTGATCTCCACCCTGTCCTTTTTGATCTCCGCCCTGTCCTTTTTGATCTCCGCCCTGTCCTTTTTGATCTCCGCCCTGTCCTTGTTGATCTCCGCCCTGTCCTTTTTGATCTCCGCCCTGTCCTTTTTGATCTCCGCCCTGTCCTTTTTGATCTCCGCCCTGTCCTTTTTGATCTCCGCCCTGTCCTTTTTGATCTCCACCCTGTCCT
>JBGSMY010000394.1:0-4361 GCA_041739975.1 Pirellulaceae bacterium | reverse complement strand
AAAACAAAGAAAGCTTTCTATTCCGCCGCTGAGGACAGCGGTAACGTAGGTCAGCCTGTCCTCAGGCTGACAATCGACGACTAATTACTGGCAACAAAAACAAAGAGAGCTTTCTATTCCGCCGCTGAGGACAGCGGACGGCTACTTTAAGACAGCGGACGACTACTGTAAGAAAGCGGACGGCTACGGTAGGTCAGCTTGTCCTCAAGCTGACAATCGACGACTATTTACCGGCAACTAAAACAAAGAAAGCTTTCTATTCCGCCTCTGAAGAAAGCGGACGGCTAAATTACGCCTCACACCTTGCCGCTCCTCACACCTTGCTGCTGACGACCGATCAAAAACAGCTAGACGTTAAAGCAAGAAAGTCGCCGCCCCATACTGACTTGATCAGATCATGTAAAAATCACCCGCGTTCCTTCACCGCCCGACCTCGCGTAAAAATCGCCGACTGTCAAAACACCATCAGTGCGGTCACATAGATCACTTGTTTGCAAGTCAAACATATCCATGGCCAATTTGCAGGCGAAAATTTTCCCGCCGGAATCAGAAATCAGCTCTAAAAATTCACCGACCGGAGGAATATCGAGCTTCTCCATTTTTTTCTTCATCAAATAAGTTGCCAGCGCACTGACCCCAGGTATCGCGCCCATCCAAGTGGGAAAAGGCATGGTGATCGGCAGTCCCAACATCGGCATCGCCATGTTCAGGGCTGAGTTACCGACGGTCGAGACTTTGAGCGAGTTCATCGTTTTCTTGACCAACGCATTCAAGCCAAAAAACGTAAAAAACAACGACGCTTCGATGCCCTCCATCCGCGCGCCATTTGCCAAGATCAATCCCGGATAAACACCGTCAAGCGAACCGCGGCTGACCACGATCATGACTTTTTTTACCGGACTACCGTTCGTTTGCGTTTCCATCGATTGTCCCTTTGCTCATTGCAGGCCCAATTATTTTCGCCCCGACTTCATTAATCGCTTAGATGCATCCTACCGGTTTGGGGATCCCAGCAATCTTCGAAGCCTTTTTCAAAGGACCGCCCGGAAACAAGTCGTAAAACTCTTTCACGGTGACTACTCCGCTTTTTCCTACGCCGCGAATCGTCAGGGCCACGCCTTTAGCTTGTTGGTCGCGAAGAAAGTGCAGTAACCTAAAATGAGCATCGCTGAGATCGACAATGCCTTCTTCTTTGGCAATCTCAGCCGCCAATGTCGAATTCCAATCGGCCGGATTTAGGAAGTAACCTTCCTCGTTCACTTCGATTTCGCGACCGCCCAAATTCTTCTTCATCTCCAACTCCTATGATTCGTGTGCTCGTGGTTTAACGGACTTTTGCCGCGTGATTCCTGGAATCCAACGCGCGGGCAATAACCGATTCCAGTAGACCCAGCGGAAAAATAGTTTTCCCCAATGGTTCAAGCGACTTTCGGCTAGCAATTTCATCGGACCAAACCAAAACGGAAAACGCCCCGCATGAGGTTCGATCTCGTAATTAAAGTCAATCAACAGCGCCTTGCCGAACCCGGATTCGATAAAACAATTCGAATGGCCGTCGAATTCTTCCAGTAATGGCTTTCCCGCGATGAAGCGTTGAATGTTTTCCGTCAACGTCTCCGCTTGAAAATGAGCCACTGAACCGGCTTTGGACGACGGCAAATTCGTCGCATCGCCTAATACGAATAAGTTAGGGTGTTGCAGCGATTGCAACGTGTGTTTGTGGGTGGCAACAAAGTCAAGATCATCGCCTATTCCCGAGCGACGCAGAGCCAAGTCGCCCATATTCGTGGGCGTGGTTACCAGCAAATCGTACGCAATTTCGCGACCATCATACCCTACTAATTTCCGTTCCTCGGCATCGATTCGTTCTGCATTAAAGTCAATGACGACTTCGATATTCTTTTGACCCAATAAATACGAGAGCGTCTTGGTGGCTTTGGGTTTTGTAAAGGCCCCGGACAGCGGCGTTACGTAGACGAGCTGAACTCGATCGCGCATTCCGCGTTTGAAAAAAAATTCATCGGCCAAGAAGCAAAACTCAAGCGGCGCGACCGGGCACTTGATCGGCATTTCATTAATATGAACCACTAGCCGTCCGCCCGACCAGTTCTTGCGTTTTTCACGAAGCGCCCGAGCACCGTCTAGCGTGTAAAAGTCAAAAATGTCTTTGTGCCATCGATCGCCAAGCATTCCTTCGGTTTCTTCCGGTGCGATGCGGCTCCCTGTGGCTAAAACAGCAACATCATAGACCAATTTCTTGCCCGATTTGAGTAACACGTGATTCTGGCTCGGCACAATCGACTCCACTTCCTCGTGCAAAAATTCCACGCCGGAAGGTATAAAGTCTCGGGTTGAGCGAATGATCTGCGATTCGGAATATGTGCCAAAAGGTAGGAACAATAGCCCCGGTTGATATAGATGTTTGTCGGAACGATCGACAATCGTCAGCTGCCAATCAGATTTTGGGAGTCGGCGCCGCAAGTGATTGGCCATTATCGTACCGGCCGTGCCAGCGCCCAGAATAAGTAGCCGTTTCATCTGTTTCTCTCCGACATCCGAGCTTTGGTTAATTGCGAACGCGGCAAGTACTTAGCCCCAACGGACAATAAGCCGGGCAAAAACCAAAAAAGCCTGTAGCGAGCGGAATAATTCCCAAATACCCCCATGTTGTTTGTGGGCCAATAAAAACCATGGCGATTAATGCTGCACCTACCAAAATTCGAATGGATCGATCGATCATCCCGACATTTGACTGAAACATTGCCTGCTCCTGTTTCGCTATTCCGTGTGAGCCGCCTCGCGAATCTTTAGGCGTGCATAAGAGTAGATCCAATAACGAAAATTCGGTTACAATATTTCTCCATGCGACATTTTGACCAAGTCCGGCAAGGGATCGATTGCGAATGACCCATGAACTCAAGGAAGACAATGTGAAGCAAGACTCAGCGGAGATGGAGTTATTGCGCCTGGCCAAGCGTGGTGACTATGCGGCATTCCAGCAACTTGTTGTTCAGTTGCAACCGCGGGTCTATGGTTTGGTCTTGCGAATATTGCGTCAACCGCACGATGCCGAAGACGCGACACAACAAACGTTTGTATCCCTCATCGAGCATTTGCAAGACTTTCGAGAGGAATCGTCGATCGTGACTTGGATCCTAAAAGTTGCTACCAATGCGGCGCTTAAAATCTTGCGCAAAAAACGCGGGCACACGGCGGCTTTCGTTTCGAGTTTCGCCACTGAGGAACAATATCGGGATTTAACATTACCTGAATTTATTGCGCCATGGTCGAAGACAGCTGAGGAAATCGCAGAGCAAGCTGAAGTGCGGGAGGAATTGGATCGAGCGCTGGAGTCGCTGGAGGACAGGTATCGATTGGTTTTCATATTGCGAGATATCGAAGGCCTTTCGGTCAAAGAGACCGCGGAGACTTTGCAGTTGTCGGAGTCGAATGTAAAAGTCCGATTGTTGCGAGCGCGATTGGCGTTGCGGGAAAAGTTGACAAAGAAATTTGGCGATCCCCGGCGGGCGATGCAACCGATACATGTCGTTCATTAATTGAAGATGTATTTGATTTGCCTGTAACCGTTCGTATTGTGTTGGATCAAAAATTTTTATGAGACTGATAGGGCCAGTGTATGAAATGTGAAGAGTTACTTGCCGCCTTAAATGATTACGTCGACGGTGCAGCGTTAAATGAAGTCTGCGCGGAGTTCGCTCAACAACTCGACGGTTGCAGTCCCTGCCAAGTCGTCGTTGACAATGTCCAACAAACCATTTCGCTTTATCGAGCAGGAGAACCATTCGCAATGCCAACTGGCTTTCAAGAACGCCTGCACGAATCCCTGCGAGCCAAATGGGTCGAAAAATTTGGTGCCGAATTGGACAGCGATACTTCGAAAGGCGATCAGAGCCAATAGTTTCGCCGGCAAGTTTCTGTGGTTGTCGTCGCAGGAATGCAGTCACATGATAAGCCGCAGCTTTGGCAGCGCGTGGTGTGTCGGTAGACGATTCAACATAAGTAATTGAGATCTTTTGATGTTCATTAAACTAGTGATTTGGTGCTGTGTCGCATTGGGGTTGGCGATGGCGGCTTGGGTGGCCTGGTCCTCTTGGGCTGTACAGCGCACCTTGAACCAGCAGTCGCCCGGGTTTTTAAAATATGCTGAGGGCCAGCCCAAGGATTTGGGCCATCACTTACACGATTCCTATTATGTAATCGGAGTCGGGAAATGGCCGCTTCGAGTCTATCCAGGGCAAATCAGTTTTATAGTTTGCGTAACATTTGAAATAAGAGCAAGGGCTTGGCTGAGAAGTCTCTAATGGTGGATGCGATGCCCTTGTGCCCTTCCAGTCGCATGG
>JBGSMY010000350.1:0-7483 GCA_041739975.1 Pirellulaceae bacterium | reverse complement strand
ACGATCTACTTGCCCGCCGCTTTCCCCCAAGGCCTTGGGGGAAAGCGATTTTCTAGTCTACAAAAATTCTTTCCTTAAAAGTGAGACAAACACTAAAAACAAGATGCTAATACAAGATACTAGGCTGACCTACTGTAGCCGTCCGCTGTCTTACAGTAGCCGTCCGCTGTCCTCAGCGGCGGAATAGAAAGCTCTCTTTGTTTTAATTGCCAGAAATTAGTCGTCGATTGTCAGCCTGAGGACAGGCAGACCTACTGTAGCAGTCCTACAGTAGCTGACCAACTATAGCTGACCTCCGGCACCTAATGCTTATATTCTGTTCCCTCAGCCTCAAATCGAACCATATCCAGACATAAAAATATGAAGGTTTCTTCTTCTCGAATTAACAATTCAAAAACATTCCCGCTAGCAGAATCTTAACAATAGCTCTCCATACTGCTGCCTTCAGATCAGTCGTTCAATTTTGGTTGGACGAGGGTGTCGTCTTTAATTAGGGTCTTTCAGGAGCGAATGGAGTTTATGTTGCAACGAAATGTAGGACGTCAAGGGTTTACCTTGATCGAATTATTGGTCGTGATCGCGATCATCGGAATTTTGGTAGGCATGTTGTTGCCTGCGGTTCAAGCGGTACGTGAAGCCGCCCGGCGTACGCAGTGTCTTAATAATGTACGTCAATTAGGTTTGGCATTGCACAATTATGAATCTGCTCACAAGGGTTTTCCGGAAAGCCGCAAGCGACATCCTGATGGATCGAACACCAAATCGATGCCTGCAGGTACATCCAACAGTTCGCCAACGAACACTTCCGCATTCCAATCATGGTCGACACTCATCCTGCCCTATATCGAACAAACAAATGTTGCCGACATTTTTGACTATCGTTTGCCTTGGTATGATCCAGCAAACTTACCCGCAATCAGCAGCCCGATTCCGATTTGGATTTGCCCATCGGCTCCAGGTAGCAATCGCATTGATGACTATCATCGAATCGGCGCCTCGGCAGGTGATTATGGGAGCATAAATGAAGTGCGTGGCAACGTTTTTACCGACCAAATTAGCCCTCCAATCAATCCCGCCCCGTCGCAAACTGCCCGAAATGGCGCATTGACACGGTATGAAAAAACAAAGATGCGAGATTATGTCGATGGAACTTCAAATACGATTATGTTAGCCGAGGCAGCTGGCAAACCTGAAGCTTGGACGTCTCGCGGTGTATTCACTGCCGCAATGTGGGCGATTTACCAAGTTTCTGGCAACGATAAAGTTCGACTTTATAGCGGTCGTTACGTGCAAACTGACGGCACCGGTTGGGCCGATCCGGATTGCGGATTCAGTGTTGACGGCGCTTCGCAAGATGGCCTCATTCACCGCGGGCCGCGCTTGATTAACGCAATCAACGCCAGTGAAGTCTTCTCGTTCCACAAAGGTGGCGCGAACTTCCTGTTTTGTGATGGCGGTACTCGTTTCGTTCCAGAAACAACAGACAACCGCGTTTTGGTTTTCCAAATGACCCGTGCTGGCGGCGAAGTAGTAACGGTCGAACAGTAAGTCGGAGTCGACACAGGAAGCGGTGACGTGGTGGCAAATCTTTTCCACAACACGTTTCGTTAATGACATTAAAAACTCAAAGTGCTTGGTTTGACCGAACCAAGCACTTTTTTATTTACGGTTACCCAGGAATTTTAATTGCTGTCTGGGGACGATTCGATGGCAAAAACCAGGATAACTATTTTTCGCGGAGCGTTATCTTGCAACCGACTTGGATTACACGGGCTTCACATAGCTCTAGTCGCTAGTCGATTGGCCCCGCGAAGCTTCCCGGTCCACTCAGTGTGATCCGCACGAATGTGCGTTTCGAGTCGAATTCAAACTTGCCGGCAAGTCCCTACAACCAGTCTGCCGCACCCGCAATTCATCGTTCGTGCTTTTGGTGCTTTTCGTGGTTAAATTTTTCATGCCATTAAATTCCTCGAAGAGCCGTAATTTCAAGCACTTTAGAATCATCCGATTCGTTCGGCAATAATCTTTTCGACATCTCCCGCGGCGATTCGATGTTGTTCCAACGTGTCGCGGTCGCGAATGGTCACGGTTTGATCGACCAGCGATTGCCCATCAATCGTGATGCAATAGGGCGTACCCGCTTCGTCTTGACGCCGATAACGGCGTCCCACTGCTGCTTTTTCGTCATAGAACACGTTGAATTTTCGTTTTAAGCTGAGATAAATTTCTTTGGCCATTTCCGGCATACCGTCTTTTTTGACCAACGGCAAAACAGCAGCCTTGATCGGGGCTAGGCGTGGGTGAAATTTGAGCACCGTCCGCGTTTGCATTTGGCCTTCATCGTCGGGCGCTTGATCTTCATGATAGGCTTCACAAATGAAAGCTAACGTAGCTCGGTCAGCCCCAGCGGATGGTTCGATGACGTGGGGAACATAACGTTCGCCCGTTAAATCATCGCGATAAGACAAGTCTTTGCCACTGCCACGCCATTTGGGCTTTCCATCGGGCCCTAATTCGACCTTCAGCGGTTTTTCCTTTTCGTTGAGTTTGCCTTCGCTGTGGCTGCGCAGATCAAAATCACCGCGATGAGCAATTCCTTCTAGTTCGCCAAACTCGCCAGCTGACAAAAATGGGAATGCGTATTCAATATCGGCCGTGCCGATGGAATAGTGAGAAAGCTCTTCGACGTGATGTTCACGTAGTCGCAACCGTTCACTGGCAATGCCTAAGTTGAGATACCATTGCAAGCGTCGATCGCGCCAAAATTGGTACCAATTTGACGATTCATTTGGATGGCAGAAGAACTCGATTTCCATTTGTTCAAATTCACGCGAGCGAAATGTAAAATTGCGGGGAGTGATTTCATTGCGAAAACTCTTGCCGATTTGGGCGATTCCCAAGGGCAATCGGCAGCGCGTGCTATCCAAGACATTCTTGAAATTCATAAAGATGCCTTGCGCCGTTTCCGGACGCAGAAAGGCAGAGTCGTCTTCGCCGCCGAGAGCTCCGATTGTAGTTTTGAACATTAGATTAAATTCCCGGGGAGCGGTCAGAGTGCCGACGTTTTTGGCGTCTGGCCCGACCACTTGCTCAAAGTTTTCGACTTGGGTCAGTGACACCAGTTCGGAGTCCCAGTGGAGGTCGTCGACGTTTTTGGCTCGTAAATTGAAGAATTTGAGCGCGGAGTGTTCGATGTCGGCGATGGCCGTTTCGCTGGTTTGAGCGGCCACAAACACGCTTTTCCCTTTAGCCGTGACCCATCGCCCGACAACTTGGTCATGACGATACCGCTTTTTTGATTCGCGGCAGTCGACCATATAGTCGTGGAATAGGTCGTAATGGCCACTGCATTTCCAGACTTGGGGATGCATGATGATCGTGGAATCGATTCCCGTCATTGAGTATGGACTGTGGGCACCGGGCAATGTATTCATGTCATCATGCCCCAGCACCAAGTCTTGCCACCATGTGTTTTTTACATTGCGTTTCAGTTCCACACCCAGTGGACCATAGTCCCAAAATCCATTGAGTCCGCCGTAAATTTCACTGGATTGAAACATGAACCCGCGCCGTTTGCACAGGGAAACAATTTGATCCATCGATGCCATGAGTTCTTGCTTTCTACTCGTCAAATCTAAAGTTCGAAATTCCGACAGGCCGCTTGCATATCCTCGGTTTGTTGACGCTACTATTGTGCCATAAAACGGGTCAATTCCTAGGGTTGGTAATTGCCTCAAGGCAAGCCATGTTTTTGAAGCAATCCCGCGCACTGGTGGCTCGCTTAGCGAATCGACCACGACTGGGAGCAAAGTACGGGCACGTGGGTAAAGTAATCAATTCGCGCGCAAAACTGAATGTCTTGGTGGTAGCCGAGTTTCATTAAATTTCTGCCGCCTGCACCTTGGGCTAAAAGCAAGTGGAGTGGTGTGCCATTTTCCATTGTTTGCGTGGCATCCCGCCACCAGCCCAAAGCGATTTGTGCTTGATCGTTTAAAGTGGCATTGGGGTCAGCCGCGATCAGTTTTTCCGTTAAAGCCCCAGCGAACAAAACATCCTCGCTCGTTATGACGCCATTGGTCCCGGAGCATAAAATCTGTTGATGGTGCGATTCGGCCAGGTGAGTGGCGATTGCCGAAAGATTTACGAAGGCTCCAATTAATATTTTTGGGCAGTCGCGACAATGTTCCATGGCAACTGTGCCATTGGTCGTGCACAAAACTAAAGTCCGATCGGCGATTACCTCTGGCGTAAATTCCAGCGGAGAGTTTCCGTGGTCAAACCCTGGGATGATGACACCGCCGCGCTCACCTCCCAGAACTAAGGTTTTTTGACGTGTATTTCGCAGTTCCAAGGCGGCCGGAATGGTGCCTGCCGGGATGACTTGCCGTGCACCATTGGCAATGGCGGCGATGATCGTTGTGGTGGCCCGCAACACATCGACGACGACCGTAGTACCATTGGCAAGCTGTTGCGGCTGAAGTAATTGCGGAATAAAGACGACTTGAATTTCGCGCTGCACTGGATAATCCTTGGTTCCAACCAACCGTTTTTGGCTTGACTGTGATCGTAGGGGCGATTAAATGCCCAGTTCGAGCCACGTCCGCTCTACTTTACTGGCAAGTTAATGTATCTTGGAACTTCCGGTTTTTGTCTAGAGGAATGATCAAATTTCAGTGAATTCGATCGCGGTCTATTCAAATGCCGTGCGACGTTATTTGCTCTCCAGTCAGAGAGCCAAACTTGAATGACGGTTGGGAAAGGTAAACGCAAAGGTTATGGCAGTCGACAAATCGGGGGCGCGAGTACGCTCAATGTTTAGCGAAATTGCCCCGCATTACGACCGTATGAATCACCTATTGTCGATGAATGTCGATCGCTATTGGCGTTGGCGGACCGTGAAAATATTGAAACCTAATCGCCAGCAACCGATTTTGGATTGTTGCGCGGGAACGGGCGATTTGGCCTTTGCATTTTGTCGTGCAACGCGCGGCGAGGTACCTGTGATCGCCGCTGATTTTTGCCCAGAAATGTTGGATATTGGCCGTGCGAAAAAAAAGCCTGGGCCATTTGAACAAGTCGAATTCATTGAGGCTGACACGCAACACCTACCATTTGAGTCCAATCGTTTTCAAATCGTCTCAGCCGCATTCGGATTGAGGAACGTTGCCGATACGGATTTGGGGTTGCGAGAAATGACGCGGGTTTGTGCGGCGGGGGGACAAGTCGCCGTTTTGGAATTCTCGACTCCCCGGAGGCAACCAATCCGCGGAATCTATCAATGGTATTTCAAGAACGTTTTACCTCGTATTGGGCAGTCTTTGGCTAGAAATACATCGAACGCTTATGAATATTTACCGACTAGCGTTGGCGACTTTCCAGCCTACGAACAATTGACAAAACGCATGGAACAAGCAGGTCTAAAACATACTCGTTTTATTCCCTTGACCTTCGGTGTTGCGACGCTGTACGTGGGGGTCAAATGAGCTTGCCAATCGTTGTCGGCATCACCGGCGCCAGTGGTGTGGTTTATGGCCAGCGATTGGTGCAAGTCCTTCTCGAACTAGACCAAGAAATTCATTTGTCGATCAGTGACTCGGCAGAACAAGTGTTGCGTCATGAATTGAACTTGCAGGTACCATTAAAGGAATTTCGCCTCGAACGACTGTTACCCAATCGGGTTCCCACCCGTGGCCAGCTCCATTACTACCATTACCAAGATTTTATGGCACCGATTGCCAGCGGTTCATTTCGAACCCGAGCCATGGTGGTTTGTCCGTGTAGCGGCAGTACACTTAGCGGGATCGCTTGTGCGGCCAGTCGCAATTTAATTCAACGCGCGGCCGACGTCCACTTAAAGGAAAAGCGGCCACTCATTTTAGTCACCCGCGAAACGCCTTTGTCGCTTATTCAAATCGACAATATGCGAACCGTCGCGTTGGCCGGGGCAACCGTTATGCCGGCCTCACCTGGTTTTTATCACGGTCGATCAACCGTCGATGATTTGGTCGAATTCATGATCGATCGAGTGCTGAACCATTTAGGACTGGATCGTCCTGAGAGTCGACAGTGGGGCGTCGAAAAAAACTCTTAACGAGTTACGGATAACGATCGATTCTCCGTTTCCCAGCTTACGTCTAGTTAAACGCCGAACGATTCGGGTCGATTCCTCGACATCTGGAACTCGACGAGTTTGCCAACCTAAAGAACTTTTCCGTTTAGCATCATTTGCGCATAAAAATAGCCCAGCGGGCAATACCACTAGGCTAAATACGGTTAACACGAATTAACGGTCAACTGGCTTCACAAAACAAACGTTAAACGTTTGTTCGGGGAATTATTCGACAACTGAGGTCGATGGACCCGAGCCTTCAGCTGCGCCAGGACGGGTTGTTTCATCAACTTTGTTTTCAACGGGCTTATCAGGTGGGCTTGTGCAAGCCGAAATCAAGCAGCAAAAGCAAACCAACGACAAAGCAGCGAATGTACGCTTCAACATCTCTACACTCCAAAAAATAAAATGACTATCGAACACTCGGCGAAAGCCAAGTAGCAAACTTGTCTCCAACGCTTGGCAACCTTCACATTTTAGCAACAACAAAAACGGAATCTACCAGGACTGGCCCAGAAACGGGCAATTTGTTCGAGGGAATCCCAAATAGGAAATGGAAAAACCGGAACAAACGGACCAAGTGATTAATAGAGCCCTTCAAAGCTGGGTTTATTCCCGGGTGCCAAACGTTTTTCGAAATTCTAGAAGCCATCTTGGCCAATAAATGAACCGATCGTGGGAAATTTCGGAGTGAGCCGATTTGATACACTTGGTTTTTATAGGGTATCCCCTAGCCAACAAGCGTTTCCTTGAGGCGGCTAGCCTCTTAGGGCCGAACTGGTCTGGGGCTGGCCTGACGAACCGGCGTTACGGTGTCGAATATTCACGGCAGCCAAGTTTTCCCGTTGAATCTCGATGGCCACCTAATCGTCCCCTGCCCTTCATTGAGGTCATTCAGCTTTCCAGAAGCCTTTTTGCATGGTTTTTTGGCACTTCCGGGAATTTAGTGGTCAAAACGATTTGACTAAGAAAAACACGAACAGCACAAACTACGGGATAGGGGCGCTACAGGTCGGTTGCCGGGAATTGCGGGCAAGGATCAGTTAAACGCAAAACGCATTTTCCCGAGGGAAGATTTGGGACAAGAAGATTTGGGACAAGATGATTTGAACTCATTCAAGAATTTGAGTGCAAAAAGGAGGCAACGCAATTTAGGTCAAGCCAAATGGTTAACGTGCGGGGGACAGACAAGAAAAAATGCTTACACAGGATTCAAGCCACGATAATCAATGCTGATTTCTACCTCACATTGGCCATTCCATTTTCTTGTCTTCCATTTTCTTGTCTTCCATTTTCTTGTCTTCCATTTTCTTGTCTTCCATTTTCTTGTCTTCCATTTTCTTGTCTTCCATTTTCTTGTCTTCCATTTTCTTG
>JBGSMY010000337.1:0-4494 GCA_041739975.1 Pirellulaceae bacterium | reverse complement strand
GGAAAGTCGAGCCGATGAAGTACATAAACAACATTAACCCCACCATCGCGAATTCGACGCCTTGCAACAGATAGGCAAACATCAAGCAGGGGACGACGCCAAAAAAATAAACTGACATTTGCGCCATCGCACTGAACAGCTTGCCCCAAACAATTTGCTGTGCCGACATCGTGGTAATTCGCATCAACTGAATCGTTTCGTCTTCGTATTCGCGTGCCAGTGAACGAAATGCGGAAAAAGGTACAACCACAGTTAACGGGAACGACAGGATCATAAAATATCCGGTCATCATCAGTGCCCCGACAGAAGTATACGATCGGGTGCTATTGGCCAAGCCTAAAAATGACCAACCGACAATGAAGACCAGCATTAGAAAGAACGTCCAAAAGAATTGTCGGCTTTTGATCGCCTGCCGCAGTTCCTTAACTAAGATTGGGTTGGAGATATCCGCCAGTTGTTGCTGTACTCGGTGCAGCCAAGTTTGGGGCTCAGCAATGAGCGGATGTGACTCGGCACTTCCAATTGAATTCATCGAGCAGCTCCTGTTGTGACTTGCAGAAACGCTTGCTCAAGCGACCGTTGTTTGGCACCAAATCGGATTAGACGAAATTCGGCCGCCACAATTCGAACGAGCAATTCTGATTGAGCGGGCAGTTGATCAGAAAATTCAAATTCAACTAAATTATTTTGCCCGCGGGGCTGGCGGACGTCTTCCTGTCGACTCAGCCATTCGATAACCTGCGTCGCTCCATCAAGTACCGTAATATTCATCGTCACCCAATTACCATCAATCGCATCTTGCCGTCGGGTAAAACCTTCTAAGATTTCATCAATTGTTCCCGTCGCCAGCAACTTTCCGTGTTCGATAATCACCACGCGCTGACACATCTCGGCCAATTCCGTGAGAATATGACTGCTGATCAAAAGTGCCTTGCCGGCCGCGGTCAAATGACCAATCATTTCTTTCAATTCAATTCGCGCCCGAGGGTCTAATCCGGCCGCCGGTTCATCAAGTATCAGTACTTTCGGATCATGGATCATGGCTCGACCAAGACACAATCGCTGTTTCATCCCTTTGCTCAATCCGCTGACAGGTTTGTCCGACAATGACTGCATCCGTGTAAAGTCCATTACATGGCGAATCGCCTGAGCGCGTTCGCGTCCCACAAGACCATAGGCTCGGGCAAAAAAATCTAAGTATTCAATGCAGGAAACATTGGGATAAGAGCCATACGCATCGGGCATAAAACCCAAACGTCGGCGAACGCGGTCGGGATCATTTACTACAGAAAATCCATCGATCCAAGCATCGCCCAAATCAGGCTCATCGAGCGTCGCCAGCATCCGCATGGTTGTCGTTTTTCCAGCTCCGTTGGGACCAATAAAACCAATCGCCTGCCCCGAATCAATTTCGAACGAAACATCATTTACCGCGCATAATTGATCGAACCAGCGGAACAACCGGTCGATGCGAACTGCGGGTTGCGGGGAGTCGAGGTGCAAATTACCAGCGTCCATAAATTACATGCTTTTGCAGTTGAGGTTTGGTCTCGGGCACAAGCTTTTTGGCTAGAGGTGATTCGTCCAACAGGGCCACATAATTTCCTGGACTGTTCCAGTAATTTGTAATCCAAGAGTTGTGCGATTTGATCGCTTCCAACGTGCGAATTGCAATCGATTGCGAGACTAATACTTCTTGTGTTGTGTCTTCGCTCGAGTAATAGTAAGTGCGTTCGCGATACAAGCGTTGATACCCGGACAAGTTTTCGGATGGCAAAGCACTTTCAATGTCGCCGACCGACCACCAGTCGATACCACCCTCGCGACCATCCGCGCGTTCGCCAACGGTTTGCGCACCCGGCCGCAAATCAAAAGCGTAAAATGTTCCGTCCTTTGTCGTGAATCGCACCGCATTGACAAAAACGCCCAGTCGATTTTCCACAATCCATTGAGTGCCCTGGGTATCGTTTGGATTTGGAAATATTTCCAATCGCAAGTCGGTCGTGTCGGCTCGGACGGTATTGACTTGGTGTTTGACGCGCGGACGCATATGACCGCCGCGCAGATCCCACTTATCGTCTCGTTGGGTTAAGATTGTTGTCGATTGTTGAGAGCCAAAGATACTGGGTAAGGGCAATTCGCCTTTCTCAAATTCATAAGGTCTTAACGACCATCCTGCGAACAATGCGGTGTCAGTTTGCGTTAAGACATGCCCGGTGCGATTATCAATAAGAGACGCGCTGAATACCACCGAACGCAAGCTAAAACCATCTTTGATCATGGTAAAACAAAATAGTCCGAGGGTCGCGGCAATGGACAATACCGGAACCCATACAGTTAACAACGCCAACTGTTTTTTTCTAGCCAAAATCCAATAAAGTCCTGGACCCATGATCAAGGCATAAACAAAGATGAAAAACAAAAAAGTCAACCGGGGTGGGTCACCCACACCCGGCACTTCAAAAGCTGGAATTTCGTTAAAATCGACCGGCTCTTTTCCTAAACTGGCCGCTATCCCCATTTTTCGATTCCCCGAGTAAGCGTGCGTTAACAGGGACAACCACGACATCTCATCAAGTTCATCGGCAGGCTTTGTCGTGACGACAATTCGCCCCAATTGAAAGTCAGTGTGCCCGGTTGTTGTGGAGTCTTCGGTCAAGGCATCTGACAGGGAGCGAAATCGCGGTGGCTGATCCTCGAACGCACCTCGTATTGTTTGACCAAACAAACGTCGATCGTAGGTCCGGCGATTTTTCAATCGAGTATCCACGAACGCCAATAGTTCGCTTTCACGTTCAATAGCTACCCAATCCCATGGACGACCAGAATTCGGCAAGTCTAAAAGCAACGCCGAAGCATTATTAATATCTCCCAAATCTGCCGGGGCTCCTAAAACAAAAATGGTTCCTCCACATGCCAACCAGTCTCGAATCGCTTGCCGTTTAGCCTCAGAAACTTGTTGCAACCTATTCAGTTCTGAATAAGGCACGACAATCACGTCATAAGTAAACAACGCGCCGAAATGCTCGGGCAGATCCGCGAACCTGGCCGAATGCAAATAGTCGTAAAGATCGATAATGACGTCATCAGATTTTATGTCTTCGATTTTTGTAAAATTAATATTTGCGTTCATCGTGGCCATTGTCAGTCCCGCTCCGGCCTGGAGGCCGCCTTGGAATCCTGGGCCATCAAGTTGACCGATAACACTTAACAGTGGTTTTAACGGCGGCGCCGACGCCAAATCTAGCCGAGAACGATCTTCACCCACTTGTTGAGGTACTCCAATTACATTGGACGCCGAAAATACCTCTTTTGTATTGTCTGCCGACCTGGCCAAGGGTTGCGAATGAAGCAGTAAGAATGACGGTCCATTGGGATAAGAAGCGACGGAGCGATAAAACGATGGCTGAATCTCAATCGATGCTTCGTTCGGATTGCGAAATTCCTGCGTTCCATTGCGATTAAGGTCAACAAAAATGGTCGTCTGCAGATCAGTAACGTCGGGAATGTACAGGTCGGCAGTTACCGAGCTGGTACCTTTTTTCATCACAACAGGACGGTTGATCACGGTCCGCAATTGCTCCATGCGACTTCCCAGTTTCGCCACGATCTCAAGCGACTGATCTTTTGGAGCTAGTAAAGTGGGGCCGGCCCGCAGGATTTGCACACGAACGACTCGATAGCCGTGCATCACCGAGCCAAAATAGTCGTCCTGCACCCGCAACTGGTATGGTTCGTCGATTTGGCAAACCGCTAACAGCCTGGAGTTGGGATCAAAAAGTGCTATCCCAATCAGAAACAGCATCGCCAAGAATCGTCGAAATAACGGGCAAGAAATCACCTCCTTCATCCTTTGGGCTCCTCAATCGGCGACTGGGATGGATCGACCAATAAACCGTTCTTCTGGGCATTCGGGTCCCAAAGTTGGTTCCAATTGTTCTTTTGAGGCAGCCAGATCTTATTACTAAGAACACCCACCGACCGGAAAAGCCAGTACAAACCCACTTGAAAGATCAGGACGAAGGTTGAAAAAACAAGGCCGATTAACAGAGCGATCGCCCACAATTGTCCCTGGCGGGCTTTTCCCAAAATCACAAAAAGTACCGCTAAAAACACCATCGCAATCAAAACTTGACGTATAGTTAGTCGAAATTTAAGGCTCATCGAAAGCACCTTTTGGTTTTGATGGGTCGAGCGCTATTATTTGGGCGTTTTACCGCGTCCTGCGGCGTAGATTTCCTTCGTAGCGATTGTAACGATTGACTGGGAGTGCCACAACAAACCTTGGATCAAAAGCCGACGATAGACTTAACCGTTCCCAGGTTTGTCCGGATTCGCAACGCCAAGTCGCTCTTTTTTCGAAAAACGTGCCGTTTTATTGAAACAGAGATTATTTCAGACGTTGAAATCGCCCCGGGAAAAAGTTTCACCATGAAAATAATTGACATTTTTTTCTGGTCGTAACTATACTGAACTGACGGCCCATCATTGTGG
>JBGSMY010000397.1:0-4839 GCA_041739975.1 Pirellulaceae bacterium | reverse complement strand
CCGCCGCCGCCTTCGCCACGACCGCCGCCGCCTTCACCGCGACCGCCTTCACCGCGACCGCCTCGTTGGGGACGAATTGACTCCAAGACTTCTTGAAGGTCTTCAATTTGGTCGTCTGACAACTTCAATTCATCTTGGACTTGTTCCATGCCCAACAATGAAACTTTGCTGCGAAACATTCCGCCCATACCACCGCCGCGGCCCCCTTGGGCAGTTACCTCACTGGACCAAGATAACAACGCGACAACACCAAGACACATTAATCCTAGGTTTCTCATACCCAACACCCCATTCAATTTCAGGCCACGCTAAAAAAGCACAACACTACACACTTTAAACCGTACACATCTATTACAGACAAATAGTACAGATCACAATTATTACAGTACAGAAACTTCGGAACAGAAATTTTTCGTCTTTTCCTTGCAAGCGGCCAGTTAACGAGATCCAAAAAAATGCACGAGTTTCCGTAAAGCCAAGTTACTCTCCAGACAACTATCGTTCGTTCGCCTGTTATATTGGCGGCCGGATAATTCGGTGTCGGCATACTTTCGACGATTACTTGGCGAAACGCGATATGCCGGTCGTCGGTTTCGAGTTTAAAATCGATCTGACGTAGCGACATAGCGTTCACAGGGTGTTTGAACCAGCTAAATCGGGTTGAGTTTCGAATATTTCCATTTTTTTGCCAGAAAGTCATTTTTTTTGGACTTTTTTAGGATTGGTTCAACTCATGATTCATTGGCATCGACGGCCACGAACCAGCACGTAGCTGGCAAGACGGACAGTTCCCAGCGGACTACAACCAATACGAATGTTGAAAACCACTTGTTTTAACGAGTTCCGCTCAAGCGTTATTGCAAAAAAGGCTGAAAATAGTACACTGAGCAAACAAACATGAAACGTAAAATCGTTCCTGTGAACGCCCAGTGCTGAAGTATGTAAATGCCCAGCGCTGAAGTTACGCCGTGCTGAAGTTACGATGTCTGCTCGAGTTTCGAGGTCTGCTGATGTTAAGGAGCGTCCTGACGTCAGCAGCGCTCTGAATTGTCGGTACCCCAAAATCGAGGTACCTGAAAACGGCGGACAACGTAGGCGGACATTTTTATTTTCGAAATTTAGAGTCGAAATTTGATAGGTAGGAATAGTAGTTAATGACGATCACGAAAGCGCGTACAGCCGAATTGGTTAAAGGACATGGAAAAGGCGCCCAAGATTCTGGAGCGACTGAAGTGCAGATTGCGATCTTAACCGAGCGCATCAATAATTTGACGGGACATTTAGGGCAAAACAAAAAAGACCACTCGACACACCGCGGACAGATGCAACTTGTCTCACGTCGTCGACGTTTGCTCGATTACCTCAAATCGGTAAGCCCTAATTTGTATTTGGAAACGATTGCCAAGTTGGGCATTCGAAAATAAATCGCGCGGCAATTTTTGGCTGCGATTTTTTCGATTTGATATCCAGCATCCAATCGCGCCGACAGCGTTTGTTTCTCAATTCCGCGTAATGCACGGTCAATAAGTTGTCTTAAAAGCGGCTTGGCAAACAAAGCGTTTTTCTTTTGGCGTTGTCCAGCGCGCGCTTGGAAAGCCGTCAACGGGAATGAGCCTCTTATTATTTAGGGAAGCCGTCCAGGTAACTTATCTAATCAAACGCTTGTAGGCGACGACGGGTAACCGCGGATGGGGAAGCGAGAATAGGGAATTGATGATTTTCGGATTGGACACGCGCCGAGGGCACGTTAAACAATCCTGCATGAGTTTGGGAACCAGCCATCGCCCGAGTTGTCTTGAGGGATGATTGATGTCAAAAGCTCTGTATTTTGACGTTGCCTGAATGATCGTTTAAGAGTTTTTAAGTACTTGGCGACGCGTTCATTTTTTCGCGATGCGATTTTCGTTTAAAATCTGCGATTGAGCTGATGACGTTTGGAATTGAAAAGAAGACGTTTGAAAACGATTTGGTTCCGGAGTTCAATTGGGCGGCAAAACTGTTGGGCGGCAATGTTAATGAAACAAAATTAACAGGCAATGCATTGACTGTTAAACCGTTGAAAGTTGGTAAACTTTAGTCAAATTTGACGACGCTCGAGAGCCTCAGTTATTTTATCTTGGTTGTAATAAGTTAAAGATGAAATCTGGGGCAATGCACGATTGAGGTTTATCGGCATATCGCGAAAGTTGTTTGCTAAATTCCCATCTGGTTTGGATTGGGAACGTTTGAGTCAGAGGGATTTGAGTTAGTTCGTTTCTCAAAAACCATAGTGTCGAGGGCATGTACGATCAAAGTTGATCGCTTGGTTTTATGATTTCGAAAGTTGGAAAGTTGTGGTTGATTGAAGAGTTAATTGTATTTTGTGTAGAGATGCAAATGGTTAGGTCGCAGATTGACCGGCCAAAGTGTTTAAGGAAGGGATAAGTAAAGATGAGTAAAGTACGAGTTGAGAAGAAAATTGGCGACGGAATATTGTCGTTTGAAACGGGGTGGATGGCCAAACAAGCCTCTGCCTGTGTATTGTGTCAATATCAAGACACGATCGTCTTGAATGCGGTGACTACGGGGCCGGCCCGACCGGGCACTGATTTTTTTCCGCTGACCTGTGATTATCGGGAACGCACCAGTGCCGCCGGAAAATTTCCAGGCGGCTTTATTAAGCGAGAAGGGCGTCCGACAACAAAAGAAACGTTGACTTCCCGTTTGATTGATCGCCCGATTCGTCCGATGTTTGCTGACGGATTTTTGGACGAAGTTCAATGCCAAGCTTTGGTATTGTCGAGCGACCGGCAAAATGATGCTGATGTTTTGGCGATGAATGGTATAGCCGCCGCATTGCTGATTAGTTCAATGCCGTTTGAACAAGCAGTGGCCAGCGTGCGGGTTGGTCGAATTGATGGCCAATTCATACCGTTTCCAACCCATGACCAATTGGAAGAAAGCGATTTGGATTTGATTGTTTCCGGAACGGAAAAATCGGTCACGATGATCGAGGGTTTTGCACGGGAAATGCCCGAAGACGAAATGATGGCTGCGATCGAGTATTCCCATTCGGTTATTCGCGAAGTGTTGGCTCTGATGCAAGAACTCAAGGCCCAGGTTAATCCGGAGCCTTGCACGTTCAAATCTCCTCCGCGCGATGCCATGATTGACGATTTGCGGAAACATTTCCAAGATCAATTGCGAACAGCCAAAATGGTGGCTGGTAAACAAGATCGTGCCGAAGCCGTTCGCGCCGTAAAAGAATTGGCGCTAAATACTTTCTCAGCAAATGTGGCTGACGGACAAACATTTGACGCGGGCCGTTTCCAACATGCTTGGCACGATCTCGAACAAGCCGTTGTTCGCGAATTGATCTTGAACGGAACACGATCCGATGGGCGCGACTCCAAGACGTTGCGACCGATCGATTGCCATGTCGGTATTTTGCCGCGAGTACACGGTTCGGCGCTGTTTCAACGCGGCGAAACTCAAGCTCTGATTACAATCACCTTGGGCACTAACCGCGATGAACAACGTGTTGATGGCTTGCAAGAAGAATATTCAAAAAAGTTCATGTTGGACTATAATTTCCCCGCTTTCAGTGTGGGCGAATGTAAGCCAAATCGTGGGCCTGGTCGCCGCGAAATCGGGCACGGCATGTTGGCCGAACGCAGTTTGAAACCCGTCCTGCCAGATCCTGATGATTTCCCCTACACGGTTCGAGTGATCTCCGACATTTTGGAATCTAACGGCTCATCGTCGATGGCAACCGTTTGCGGAACCACGTTAGGATTGATGGACGCCGGCGTTAAGATCAAAAATCCAGTCGCTGGTATTTCGATCGGCCTAGTGATCGATGGCGATCGCTGGACTTTGTTGACCGATATCATCGGCGATGAAGATCATTTCGGCGATATGGATTTCAAGATTGCCGGAACCCCAAATGGTATCACGGGGATCCAGTTAGACCTTAAGATTCGCGGTATCTCCAGCGAAATTATCCAAGCCACGATGACGCAATCGCGCGAAACTCGCTTGGAGATTCTCAAATACATGTTGTCGGCAATCGATCAGCCACGCGAAGAGATCTCATTGCATGCACCTCGATTGTTAACCACGCAAATCGATCCGGAAAAGATTGGTATGTTGATCGGACCGGGCGGCAAAAATATCCGAGCCATCCAAGAAGAAACGGACACGGTGATCGAAGTCGACGATTCGGGCAAAGTCACGATCGCATCCAGCGATTCGGTGATGGCGCAAAAAGCACTTGCTCGCGTTGAACTTTCAACGGCGACAGTGCAAATCGGAAAAATCTACGATGGCGTCGTCAGCAGTATTAAAGACTTTGGCGCATTTGTGGAAATCCTGCCAGGTCGCGATGGCCTGTGCCATATCAGCGAATTGTCTTCAGGGTACGTTGGAAATGTTCACGATGTGTGCCAAGTTGGCGATGAAATGAAGGTGTTTGTCATCGATATTGATGGCAATGACCGTATCAAATTGAGTCGACGTCGGGCCTTGGAAGAACTAGGCCTAGCCGATGAGTTCGCTGATCCGGTGGAAGAAGAAATCGTGTACGAAGACGAAGAAATCGAAGACGATGAATTCGTAGAGGACGACGAAGAATTTGTTGAGGGTGAAGAAGTTGTGTTTGTTGACGACGACGATGAGTTTGTCGACGATGAAGACGGTGTAGCTCAAGATGATCGGCCCCGTGAAGACCGACCCCGCGAAGATCGTCCCCGCGAAGATCGTCCCCGTGAAGACCGACCCCGTGAAGACCGACCCCGTGCCGATCGACCCCGCACCGATCGCGCTCGTGAAGACCGCCCACGCGGCAACGATCGCGGGCGC
>JBGSMY010000396.1:0-6177 GCA_041739975.1 Pirellulaceae bacterium | reverse complement strand
GCCCGATTGATATTCGCAACACCAGAATTTTGTTGTTGCAGAACAATGACATTGTGGGAGCCACTTCAGCGGATTATTTTGGTACCTTTGCGTTCCACGATGTAGCCCCGGGCGATTATTCATTGGTTGCGGCCGGCAATGACGGCATGGGATGTGTCGGTATCCGCGTTGTCAGTGCCGACGACAATGCAATTGCCCATCGTCCAGCGGTTGACTTCACGATGCTTACTTCGGAAACAGTTGGTTGGCTCAATCATCAAGCCACTGAATTGGCCTACCAACGGATCATCAGTCGCCCCAATCCATTTGGTGCAGCCGCATGCGAACAGTGTGGCTTTGATCCGTGCTTTGGCATGGGTAGCAAAAAGAAGGGTCCGTTCCGTAAATTATTCCAAGGCGTCAATGATTTCTTTGACGAAGTTTTTTACGGCGAATCCAATTGGGGACAAGGCTCAATTGGCGATGGCAAATATCAGCCACGGGGTTTCTAAATTCCCCTGAACCGAGGTTAGTTGGTTGCTAGTTTCCAGCAATTGTTAATCAAAAAAACGCTGGTGAGTGGGCCGTAAAACTAAAATTCACTTGTGCGACCTCAAGAATTCTTGAGGTCGCACTTTTATTTTATAAACACGCATCATTCACGGCGTTTTCTCCATTCTCCCGTTGCCAAACGGTCGTTCCCTGGTGAAACTAAATGAGGGTGATCGTGTAACGAGTAAAGGTGAATTCCCTAAATCAGGGTGCCGCATTAGAAATTGAGGATCTATCATGCAAATTAAGCGCAACCTCACCCGCAGTGTGCGCATTGGTTCAATCTCCATTGGATCCCAACATCCGATCGCCGTGCAATCAATGACTGCTACAAAAACCATTGATATTGATGCTACGGTGTCGCTGGTCAATTTGTTGCATCAGGCAGGCGCCGATGTCGTTCGAATTGCCGTTGATAGTCGAAAAGACGCCGACGCCATCCGCGAAATTCGCAGCCAAACAACCGCAAATCTCTCCATCGATCTCCAAGAAAACTATCGACTGGCCGAATGGGTGGCTCCCTACGTCGATAAAATTCGGTACAACCCGGGGCACCTTTATCACCACGAACGCGAAAAACCTTGGCAGGACAAAGTCAAATGGATTGTTGCTATCGCTCGCGAACATCAATGTGCCTTGCGAATTGGCGTCAATTGCGGAAGTATGGATCCAGCGAAAAAAGAAAAGTATGCCCATGATGATTCGATCACTCCCATGATCGAAAGCGCTATTGATCACTGCGGTTACTTAGATGAGTTGGGCTTTGACCAGTATTGCGTTTCATTGAAAGATTCGGATCCCCGCAAAGTCGTGTCGCTTAACCGACGATTTGCCGAGCTGCGCCCCGACGTGCCATTGCATTTAGGCGTCACTGAGGCCGGGATGCCGCCAGACGGGATCATTAAGACGCGGATCGCCTTCGAACAACTTATTGGTTATGGCATAGGCGACACCGTACGCGTCTCGTTGACAGTTCCTAACGACGAAAAAGGCGAAGAAATCCGCGTTGGGCGAGAAATCATCGATGACATTTATGCCGGACGCGTGCGCTCGGTGGTTGAATTTCGGACGGATCGATTAAACATCATTTCCTGCCCCAGTTGCTCGCGAGTGGAAAATGAAGCGTTTGTTCAATTGGCTCGCGATGTCAAGGCCTTGGCCCAATATGCCGAGCCCTACGCGCTAACCATCGCCGTGATGGGGTGTCGAGTAAACGGTCCGGGAGAGACGGATGATGCCGATTTAGGATTGTGGTGCGGGCCCAATTATGTCAATTTGAAACGAGGTACCGAATCGCTCGGTGCATTTCCCTATGACCAGATCCTGCCGCGGATTAAACAAGAATTAGATTCGTTAATCCAGCAACGATTCGGAGTCACAGCACCTACAGTTTAGCCACAAAGCGCGATGCGGCATGGTCAACACGTTATTTTTGCCTGAACTGCGAGAAATGCTCGCTGACAATAATGTTGCAGAGTTGCAAGAGTTTTGCGAAGCCTTGCACCCTGCGCGCACCGCGGATTTCATGGATGGCTTGGAACCCGCGGAAATTTGGCGCGTGCTGGCCCATACCTCGGAGTCTAATCGCGTCACCGTTTTCGAGTACCTACCGCTCGAAATGCAACAACAGATTATCGAGACGCAAGACTTGGACGAAATGGCCGGTCTGGTTTCACAATTAACTTCTGACGAACGTGTCGATATTCTCCAAGACATCGACCAGACTCGATTGGCCAGCCTGCTGCAGCGGCTGCCGGTTAAAATCCGTCGCGAAGTCTTGCGTTTGAGTCAATATCCCGAGGGTACGGCAGGCTCGTTAATGGCCACCGAGTTTGTTGCAGTTCCCGAACATTTGACGATTCGACAAGCGATTGATGAAATCGCTCGGCAAGCCGACCATTACGAAACCATCTACTACCTATTTATTGTCGACGATGACGATCACTTAAGGGGTATAGTTACGGCCCGCGATCTGATGCGCGGCATGCGACAACCGGATACACCGATGTCGGAGCTGATGAATACTGCCGTAATCACCGTCAACGTTTTGGATGATCAACAGGATGTCGTCAACAAAGTTGCCAAATTGGACGTTTTGGCAATTCCAGTTATCGACCAAGAACGACGACTAGTCGGAATCATTACCCATGATGATGTCATCGATTTGGTCCGCGATGAAGCGACTGACGATGCCTTGCGCAGTGTGGCCGTTGAGCCTTTGGAAGATACCTACTTGCGAACGCCAGTTCTGGAATTGAGTTGGAAACGAGGTGTTTGGCTAGCCGTTTTATTGTGCTTTGCCTTAATACCAGCGTTTTCACTCAAACATTATGAAACCCGATTGAATGAATGGGCCTGGTTAATTGCTTTCATTCCCCTGATTATCAGTAGCGGTGGAAATTCTGGTAATCAATCAGCGACGTTAGTTATTACCGCATTGTCGCAAGGCCATGCGAGTGGCAGTGATTGGTTAAAAATCGTACTGCGGGAACTGTGTATGGGGCTCTTGTTGGGGGTCCTATTGGCCGTCATTGGAACCGCGATTAGCATCCTGGTTATCGGTGGACCGG
Source organism: Pirellulaceae bacterium (assembly GCA_041739975.1). GTDB lineage: Bacteria > Planctomycetota > Planctomycetia > Pirellulales > Pirellulaceae > BJ22. The sequence goes on along the minus strand of JBGSMY010000396.1, from coordinate 3,076 downwards.
AGTCGTTTGCTCAAGCCATGATTGTACCGGTCACATTGGTCTTGGTGGTAATGTGCGGAGCGGTGTTAGGAGCCGCTCTGCCTTTGATTTTTCGGAGTCTTGGGCTTGATCCGGCCCTCATGAGCAATCCCTTTGTCGCGGGCATCTGTGACATTTTAGGAATCGTTATCTACATGAATGTGGCCGGGCTGATGATTGGATTGTAATGCCACAAGTCTCAAGCTCATCGAATTAGGGTAGCGGTTGATTCGACGTTGGCCATGATTGCGTGAATTGGGTCGAGATTGGAAGCTCGGGCTGGCCATGTTGCATTGAGTTTGTTTCCACTTTGTGTGACTACGCCACCATCCCACCAAAACCATCCACCAGAGATGATGCCCACAACTTCATTGGCTTCGTTAAACACGGGCCCGCCCGAGTCGCCAGGCAGCAGTGGTACATCGGCAAAAATCTTTTGGGCAGAACTGGGCATACTGGCTACGGCCGAAAAATGCCGTAAACAACAGCTGAGTTCTGATCCGCCGCCCAGGCCGGCCATTTCTAATTTGTCACCTTGTTGCACACATTTGTTGGCAATTTTGGCAGGTTCGACTCCCTCGGGAACCCAGACCCACACCAATGCCACATCGGATTGTTCGTCATGCTGCACAACTTGGCATTTGCGAGATTTCTTGCCATTGCGATACTGGATCGTGATTTCGGTTTTGTCTTTTTCACCTTCAACGACGTGCCAAGCAGTCAAGCAATAGCCTTGAAAGCCCTCTTTAAATGGCTTGTCTTTGTCGACGCTGATAATCACGCCTGTGCCGGTGCCACCATTGCAATTGACTTGTACAATCGGTTCATGATGTGAAGCGATTTCGGTAAATTGCCACAATGTGGTGTCTTTTCCAACTTGTGCGACCACAGTGCCACTGGCAATTAAACTAACTGCAATTGCCAACCATCCAAAATGTACACGCAGCATGGGCCAGCCTCCTTGCTGACAAGCCTGAAACGACAAGCAGCACTTCGGCCACTTGCCCGACGATTTTCGACCAACGCACCAAAAACCAAGCGAGTGTTCGAGCTGAAGGTCATGGTGTATGCAAGATTCCGAGTTGCAGAGAACGAGACACCCTTGGGGTGACGTTGTTGTCGTCTACATATACTTCGGCACAATCCAACCTGTGCACTTGAACCGGAAGATGCCTTCAAGGGACGAATCTTTGGCATTTTCGGGGGGGTAAGGTTAACACGGCCTTAAACTTTGACGTTTGCAACGAATAAAACAGGTAGCTTGTGCCGGTTAAGCTAATTTGTGAAAGAAATCACAATTAAGATTTCGTCAATCCGACTTCGCCAAATTTGGAGTGTTTATGGTAGGTCAGCGACTGTAGGTCAGCTGCAGTAGGTCAGCTTGTCCTCAAGCTGACAACCCTAAACAAGATAATTGCAACTGCAGTGGCCAGAGTTTCTTTGACACCGATGAATACATCGTTCGCTATTGTCTAACGTTGCCAATTAAAATTTTGGGCGGTTGCCGATGACGATTCAATGTTAATTGACGCATTGTTTTAAGCGGACACATCACATTCCGTATTCTGCAATCAAACGACTTTATCGTTCACGTTTGAAACGCGACTGGTGATAATTCCACGTTCCAGCCGCGTCAATATTAAATCACCGGCGGAGACTCGCTCAGAATCTCGAAGAACTTCACCCGCCGCAGTTTGTGTCACGGAATACCCGCGAGCCAACACGGACAGCGGACTTAGCGACTGCAATTGTTGGGCCCTGTGCTGCAATTGAGCGCGTGCGGAGTCCAGATGAGAATTCATCGAACGCTGGATCTGCGCTTCCCATTCATCCAGTCGCCGCGCCCATACCTGCAAGTTATCCAGGGGGCGTTGTAATACCGGTCGGCTTGCGGCGTGCAACAATTCACGCCGCGCCAGATCGACGCGTCGTTGCAAAAGGTTGGGCAATTGGCGTTGGTAGTCTTGCAACCGAGAGAGTTGCCATTGCAATCGTTCTAAGGGTCGAGCTAAGACTGGGCGACTGGCTGAGGCCAGTAGTAACGCCTGTGCATGTCGCAATTTCGTCTGTAAAGCTTGGTCCATTCTTCGGCGTTGATCCGCCAGTTGGTCACGCATGTCGGCAACGTCGGGAACAATTCTTTCAGCGGCTTCCGTGGGCGTCAACGCGCGTTTGTCGGAGATTAAATCGGCAAGAGTTACATCGACTTCATGTCCAATGCCGGTCACTATGGGCAATTGCGATGAAAAAACGGCTTGGCAAACTGGCATTTCATTAAAACACCACAAGTCCTCCAGACTGCCGCCGCCACGACATAAGACAATCAGGTCGAGAGCCGGGCGAATTTGATTGGCCGCTTGGATGGCTGCGGCAATTTCGAGGGCCGCTCCTTGCCCCTGAACGCGGGTGGGGCACAACACAATTTCCAGATGCGGCCAACGCCGATCAATCACCTGTAAAAAGTCGCGGATGGCTGCTCCTTGCGGGCTGGTAACAAGGCCAATTCGTCGAGGAAATTTGGGTAGATGCCTTTTCCGCTGAGCAGAAAACCAACCCATTGCTTCTAACTTAGCGCGAAGTTGTTGAAAAGCCAATTGCAAAGACCCCGCGCCTAACGGCGTGACGGATCGCACGATCAATTGATAAGCACCTCGCGGCGGATAAACATCGACGCCGCCCTGGCAAATCACTTCCACTCCGTTTTTCAGTTCAAACGGCAATCGTTGTGCGGTGCTCCGCCAAACAACCGCCGAAATTTTGGCATTGGCGTCTTTCAATGAGAAATAAAGGTGGCCCGACGTAGCGTTACTAAGTTCCGAAATTTCTCCGCGGACGCAGCAATTGGCAAATTGCAGATTTAGTTGCGACTTGATCTGCGCCGTCAAATCAGAGACGGTCCAAGTAGGTTGGTTTTCCATAGCTTACGGAGCTCTAATATTGGTCGCGAATTTGATCAATCAGCAATGATAATTTGTTTGGACTGGCAATTACAGTCGTGGGCCGATATCAAGCTGTAGCCGTCCGCATTACAGTAGCCGTCCGCTGTCCTCAGCGGCGG
>JBGSMY010000330.1:0-11502 GCA_041739975.1 Pirellulaceae bacterium | reverse complement strand
TCATTCAGCTCTCCAAGAACCGCAATGAACTTGTTATTTATCGTCCTGATTAATTCTGCGTCCGGCATACAAACAGATATCCCATACCTGGCTGGTCAACGCAAGATCAATTTGGATACTTTATTGTCGTGCAGCGCCTAAATTCCTCGAAGAGCTGAGAATTTTTCCTTGACCATTGGACTTACCAAACCTGCCAAGAGAGTCCGCCGCCAGTCAATTCCGTGCCACTCTTTATCACTGCGCGTTTGACCATCGCTAGGCCAATCAACTCTGCCCCATCAGGGCGAGGTGCGATCGAGGTCAACCTTCCAACCTCGATGCCATTGCTATTCAAGATAAGAGGTATTGAGGGGGGGGCTAAAATCGAGTTTTGGACATCGGGTTGTATCGACTGTTCAGGTTGATTGGTCTTTACCCGCACGAGCCTGCGATTTACTTTTCCCAGCGCGTCGATACGGGCCACGGTTTCTTGGCCCAGGTAACAACCTTTGTCAAAACTAATCGCTTGGGTATCGCGATCGAGTTCTTGTGGCAAACAGTCTTGATCGGCATCAATGTTATACCAAGGTGTACGGTAAATGATTCGATATGCGTCTAGATCCGATTTAGAAGCGGCTTGGAACTTGTGCGTCAAAAGTTCTTGCCGCATTCGATCTGCGGACTCGAGCGGTAAGCCAAGCAACCAGCCCGGGCCTGCGAACTCTGCGTGTACCACCGGCACCGATTGGGAATTCCAATCCAAGTGAACGGCGCGATCTGGAGCGATCAACGATAGGCCGTTCGACAGGAATGGGGGCGTGGTGGTCAACAGGGCATCGTTGGATCGCCCGGGGATTGGTTGATTGGGTTCTGGATGGAACAGGAACAGTGTTTGAGCGTGCGATGAGACATCGTGAAATTCAACTTGCTCGCGGATTACGAATTGTTGGAAGTGAGCGATCAAACTAGGAGCTTGTTTGGGCACGGTGATCAATTCAAGCCAATCGCCCCAATGAATCAACCAGGCGTGCCCCAATAATTTTCCTTTGAGATTGAGCACAAAAGCTTCGCGGCAATCGCCAGTATTCATGCGGCGGACGTCAGCCGTGCAAAAATTGTGCAGAACCTGAATGCGATCGCGACCGGTGATTCGAATTCGAGTCCATGGCAGTTCGATCCAAGAGAACATTGCGGTAATCTTTGCAAAAAGAAAAAAATAGGTGGAAATTATCTGGACAGCGGTGCCCGGAAACCGTTTTGGCGACAAATCGCTTTAGAAAAAAAGTAATATTTTTTTCTCGGCGAAAATACTTGGCTTTTGTGGGAAAAACAAGCCTTTTTTGACCTTATCCGCTCGAATTGTTAATCCGCCTTCATTTTATTTTTTTCCACCCAAAAAGCGAGGGACCTAAGGTGTCCGAGGGCCTGCGAAACTAAGACTGTAATGATCAACGTTGTCGGAGTGAGGAACAGCCGCAACGGCGAAGAAGTTTAGTTAGCGAGAAGTTAAAACGAAGGAGTGTCAGAATGTTGGTATTATCGCGCCGCAAGAATGAAACGATTGTGATCGATGGCTGTGTGCAGATTGAAGTGTTGCAGATCAAGGGCAATGAGATTCGGCTAGGGATTCAAGCTCCGGCGGCAGTGAAAATCCTGCGAGGAGAGCTGACACCGTTTGCTTGTCAAAACACGCCGCAGGAATTGTCGCCTCAGGAATTGTCGCCCCAAAAGTTAATGCCCCAGAAGTTAGCGCCACAGAATTTAACGTCAAGAGGATTGGCATCAAAAAAAGCTTCCGCCAAGTCAATGAGGTCCGCGAAAGCCCTGTTGCCGATCGAATTTGCCAGTGACGAGGAATTTGATTCTATTCGCGACTCGCTGATGGAATCGTCGGTGGGAATACCGATAGATGCTGAGTTACCTGGCATTCGGATCAATGGACGCCGCGTAACAAACGGCCGCTCAACGCTGGAGTCGCGTCAGGTTGATTTAGAAGGAGGTAAATTTGGTCCAGGAGTCATTGATTCGGGCCGAGGAACGCGATCGGTTGGGTCTGTTGGTCGTCGCCAAGCGATCGCGAGTCAGTCGTCGGTGGTAGAGGACGCGGAAGACTTAGGATCAGGCCGCATCAAAATTCGTCGATCGTTAGAACGAATGCGAGCCCAATCAAACCCGGCACTGCGAGCTTTGACGTTTAAGATCGACGTACCACTGACTGCAGAAATCTCCGATACTGCCGAAGAAGTGGCCAGTTAAGGCTTGGACTAGTATTTAAAATTTGGACTAGTACGGTCAAATAGGGCCATGAGGTTCTGAGTTGTAGAGTTTGATCGACCTGCCGCCGCAGGCGAAACGTCGGCGGCGGCAAAGTCGAGAACTAAAACTGGTCGAGAACTAAAACTCTGGACCTCACGGACTTTTAAAGTGGTTACTTCTCAGTACTTTGCAGTGGGACTAATTTACCTTGTTCGGCTGCCATTTGACGAATTTCGTCGGTGATTCGCATCGAGCAATATTTAGGCCCACACATGCTGCAAAAATGAGCGCTTTTAAAAGTCTCTTGCGGTAGCGTCTCGTCGTGATAGGCCCGCGCCGTTTCAGGGTCTAGCGATAAGCGAAACTGCTCGTTCCAATCAAATTCAAAACGGGCTTTCGACAAGGCATCGTCGCGGTCTTGAGCGCCCGGGCGTCCGCGTGCCACATCGGCCGCATGAGCGGCAATCTTATAGGCGATCACACCGGCGCGAACGTCATCGCGATTGGGAAGCCCTAAATGTTCTTTAGGCGTTACATAACACAACATGGCGGCACCATGCCAACCGGCCATCGCCGCACCAATCCCACTGGTGATATGGTCGTAACCGGGTGCAATATCAGTCACCAAGGGACCGAGCACATAAAATGGCGCACCGCGGCAAATTTCGATTTGCCGTTTGATGTTCATTTCGATTTGATGCATTGGAATATGGCCGGGACCCTCGACCATGACCTGTGTACCACGGTCTTGGCCGCGAATGGTTAATTCGCCCAGTACATCCAATTCGGCGAATTGAGCTTCGTCGCTGGCGTCGGCAATACTTCCCGGACGCAAGCCATCGCCCAGGCTCCAGGTAACATCGTATTCTCGCATGATGTCGCAAAGATCATCAAAATGATCGTACAGCGGGTTTTGTTTGCGATGAACCATCATCCATTTGGCGATCAACGAACCACCGCGCGAAACAATCCCCGTGACCCGCTGGGTGGTCAAATGCAAGTGCTCCAGCATCACGCCACAGTGGATGGTCATATAATCGACGCCCTGTTTGGCTTGGTGCTCGACCATATCGAGAAAATGCTGGGGCCGCATATCTTCGATATTCCCACCCAGTTCCTCTAACATTTGGTAAATCGGAACCGTACCGATCGGTACCGGCGAGGCGGCAATAATTGCTTGGCGAATGCCGTCAATATTTTTGCCGGTCGAAAGATCCATCACGGTATCAGCGCCAAAATGCACTGCCGTATGCAATTTTTCTAATTCCTCGTCAATGTTGCTGGTTACGGCCGAATTGCCAATATTCGCGTTGATTTTGCATTTAACGGCAATTCCAATCCCCATGGGCTCCAACCGTTGCTGCAAGTGAACTTTGTTGGCAGGAATCACCAACCGTCCGGCGGCGACCTCGGTCACAATCGTTTCGACGGGTATTTGCTCGCGTTTGGCGACAAATTCCATTTCCGGAGTGACTTCGCCCTGACGGGCGGCCAACAATTGCGTTTTTTCGGCCATGTGTTGCCATTTCCTTTCTGAGACAGGTTTTCAGCACATTATGGTAGGGTGGTTTGCAAGCCTGTCAATGATCGATTAAAACCAACGTCTTAGTTAAAACAGCTGATTCATCGCCAATTTGCCTGAAAATTAGCCGCGATAACATTCGCCTACCAAGATTTCGAAAAGGTCAACGAATGCCTGACATCTTTGTTTAGAACTCCAGGAGTGTTTGCGATGTCGACAACCAATGGAAATGCTCAGCGACCAGAGGCGGAACGTCAGGGAACTCGAGTGACATTTTTGGATCAAACCGGGTCCAAAAGTGTTGATGCGGTAGTTTCTCATACAATTCAAGTCCGTCGGATTTTGCCAAGCATTATCACTAAAATGAGCTTGCCGGTAATCGGCCCGGACGGCCAGCCGATGAGTTATAGTATTGATCACAAGGAAGGTGGTCGCCGATTATATGAAGACGAGACCCTGGTTGCCGCTAATGTCAATGATGGCGATCATTTGATTATCTATCCAGAAATTGTTGCCGGGAGTGGAGCCGTTCGGTGAACGCGGTTCCCATGGATTTGGCTCCCTGCCGTCCGAACCATCACTCAATTGTCGTCGATTGTTAGAACATGAGAAGTTCCCCGCGAGACCGTCGCCTCGAAGCTGATTATCAATCGATCACGTCGCTACTAAGCGACTCGTCGATCATGACGGCCGAAGCGCAAGGGCGCCCGCCGACTCAGTACCGGTTTCGATTCTATGGCTGGGGACTAAAACTCAATCCGCAGGGTGTCATTGAATTGACACATGATCACGAAGTGACCGTTGAATTGGGGGCGGCCTATCCTCGGATGATGCCGACACTTGCTTGGCGGACCCCCATTTTTCATCCCAATATTTCGGCCAACGGAATCGTCTGCTTAGGCGGTTATGGCACGCACTGGGTGCCCAGTCTAACGTTGTCGGAATTATGCTGCATGCTGTGGGATATCATTCGCTATCAAAATTTTGATCCGGACAGTCCTTACAATCGCGAAGCCGCGGCTTGGGTTCGCGGCCAAACTGAATTCCGTTTGCCACTCGACCCTCGTCCGCTGCGAAATTTAGTGGCCGAGTCTGGACAGCGTGCCGCAGCCCAACTCCCCTGCTCTGCACCAATTAACCATTCTGACAACGCAGCCTCCGCCTCTATACCCATTGAAATCATTGAACATGGAATCGAGATCGTTTCGCCCATTCGTTCTCAACCGCCACCTGATATTCAGTTTTTGTAGGTGACATGACCAGCGCTAAATCCGAATTCAACGGCGATGACTCAGCTACCCGCCCCCGCACATCAACTACGGTCAAATCGGAACAGCCTTTTGAAATTGGCATGGACCCACGCTACGAACGACTGAGTATGATTGGTTGGTGGGACCAATCGCGATTGGCCAAAGCAAAAGTTATCGTCGTCGGTGCTGGGGCATTGGGCAACGAGGTAGTGAAAAATTTAGCCCTGCTGGGTATCGGCCAAGTCATACTTCTCGACTTTGATACGGTTGAACCATCCAACCTCTCGCGTTCGGTATTGTTTCGCGATCGCGATGAAGGACAACCGAAAGCACTGGTGGCGGCAGCAGCCGCGCGCGAGATCAACCCTGATTGTCATATCCAAGGTTGGGTCGCCAATGTCACCAGCGATTTGGGTTTAGGATTGATCCAGCAAGCCGACCTTGTGTTTGGTTGTGTCGACAACCGCGAGGCTCGCATGTGGATCAATCGCCTTTGTTGGAAGGTCGGCAAACCTTGGATTGATGGCGGAATCCAAGAACTCAATGGCGTGGTCAAAGTATTTGGTCCACAAGCCGGCGGTTGTTATGAATGCGCCATGACCGAAAACGATTTTCGATTGATTCATTTGCGATACCGTTGCCCGTTGTTAAAACAAGACAACTTGATTCAAGGCAAAGTGCCTACCTCGCCGACGATTGCAGCCGTTATCGCCGGATTGCAAGTGCAAGAAATGCTGAAATACCTCCATGAATTGCCACAACAGTGGAATAGTGCTTGGGTATTCAATGGCCACGTCAATCAAAGTTATCAAACCAAATTCTCGTCGCGTCCGGAATGTTTGGCCCATGAGCGTTTTGATCCGATCCTCACAACCGACCTAGCGGCCGCAGTTGCTACCGTCGAACAACTCTTTATCAATTTAGAGTCTCAAGGCGTCGCCGGAATTGAATCGTTGCAACTCGATCGGGATTTACTCGATCAGTTTTGCTGCGATGCCTGCGACAAACGGATTCCCGTAGGACGTCCACTCAACACCGTTTCCATGGACGAATCGCTTTGTGAACAATGCGGACAATGGATGCGGCCGGAATCGATTCACGAAATTGGCCGCGACGATCCGCGCAGGTCGCGACGGTTGAACGAGCTAGGGATTCCTGATCAAGAAATAGTCAAAGTGAAAACGCAGACAGGCCCTGTATTCGCTTGGTTAAATAGTCCCAGCGGAGTACACTGGATTCGGTGATGATTTCGCGCTTGTTAATTTAAACAGTCAAAAGCAAAAGATGAGTTCGGAAGTTGAATTTGGTGAACTGCGCGAACCTACGTTGCAAACGCGTCGGCGTCCCGATCAAAACGGTCAATGGGCCGTGGTGGCTTGCGGACAAACGCCTACCGGTCAACTGCCGATTTACGTCGACCTAGATACCATGCTCGATATCCAAGAGCATGCTCACAGCGATACTCGTGTTGAGTTGGGCGGAGTTATGCTGGGGCATACGGGGCAAGACGATCAAGGCCGACCGTTTGTTGTGGTGCTCGATAGTTTACGAGCCGAACATTACAAAGCGACTCGTGGCAGCTTTACGTTTACCCATGAGACTTGGCAAGCCATCACGCGCCAACGAACGCAGCGCGATCCCGAATTGCAAATGGTAGGCTGGTACCATACCCATCCTGGTTGGGGAGTGTTCCTGTCGGGGATGGACCAATTCATTTGCCAGAATTTCTTTGCTCACGCCTTAGATGTCGCCTTAGTCGTCGATCCTTGCCAAGGCGATACGGGCTGGTTTCAGTGGAATGAAAATCGTCAGACCGAACGATGCAGTGGTTACTATTTGTTTTCCAGTCGTCATCGTCAGTGGGAATTGGAGTCATTTGTCGAACAACAATTGAGCGAACCTATGTCCAGCGAGTCGTCTACAATCCGTCGCAGCATTAACTCGTCATCGCGCGCACCGGTCGTGCAAATCGTGGAACGGACATCACAAGTTCATTGGTTTGCATGGTCCTTGTTGGCCATGCAATTGATACTGATGAGTTGGTTGATTTATAGCCAAGCTTCGGGATCGTTTTCCTCAGTCGCTGCGAATGGTGATGTCTCGGAACGGATGGTTTCACAAGCCCAGTGGGAACAGGCCCATCAACAACAGATTGCTTCGCTGGCTCGCGTCGAAGCCTTTCGCGAACTCGCGCAGTGGCTTGCGGCCGAGCGCGGCGGGGAGATTCAGTGGATTGATGTGATGGCCGAAGCGCAATTGCAACGCAAACAATTTGAATCGAGCAACCGCTCGTTGTCCGTACGAGTGGACCAACTCGAACGAGAGCTGGCTGCGACAACGGAGCGACTGGCTATTGAAACGGAGAAGTTGGCCGATTTGAAATCGTTGCCAGCGCCGGGAACATCTAACCCCGGGGGGCCCTCTCTGACGGGTGCGAATCAAGTTTCGGCCGACACCAACGAACCAACCGGCAACACGCCTGTTGTGCCGGCTTGGTTAGCCTGGGTAAGCCGCATTCCGGCCTGGGCTCAATTGGTCTTATTGGTTGTGGGATTGTTGCTGGCCGTGTCGGGAGCTGTGCTGTGGGGATTGGCCTATCGCAACGGTTGGTTGCATGCTCAGCACAGTCACCCACGACCGTTTGCGCCAAACACGGCGCTGGATGAAGAATTAGATGGCATCTCTTGACCTCTAGGCCCCTCAAACTTTTCCTTACGACAGCTCAAACTTTGCCTGGAAAGCCGGAAAAAGCTGATGTTTCTACCACGACTAAATGAACTTCATGTTTTAGTGTTAATCCGACTTGCCGCCACTTCCGGTCGTGACATCTTTCCAGCCTACCACCCCCTGCCAAAGCGAATCGGTTAAACTATTTCTCAGCGGCTCAGCGAACGGGCCTCGGTATTTCATTATCATTGCGATCAAAGGGAACAGAGCATGCGTTGGCAATTGCGTCTGGTAAGTAGTTTGGTGATTACCTGTTTGGCGATGGTGGCGATGGATCAAGGATTGAGTTTTCATTGTTTGGGACAATCACCTGCGTCATCGCCAGCGGCGGCAAAAACAGATGACCCGTTTGTTTGGCTAGAAGATGTTCTAGGTGAAAAGGCCTTGGACTGGGTTCGCGCGAGGAATCAGAAATCGCAAACCGCTTTAGAGGCCGATCCAGGATTTGGCGAATTGAAATCCGAACTGTTGGCCATTCTCGATTCGGACGCTCGAATTCCCGGCATCAACAAACAAGGCGACTACTACTATAACTTTTGGCGCGACAAGCAAAACCCACGCGGACTATGGCGTCGAACGACGCTGGCCGAGTATCGCACGCCAGCCCCGCAGTGGGAGGTAATTATTGACCTCGACGCGTTGGGAAAACAAGAAAACGAAAATTGGGTTTGGGGCGGAGCACAGTTGCTGCGGCCCAATTACACACGGGCTTTGATCAGCATGTCTCGCGGCGGAGCGGATGCGCGAGTTGTCCGCGAATACGATTTGACCACTCGTTCGTTTGTTAAAGACGGTTTTCAATTGCCCGAATCCAAAGGCAGTGTGATTTGGGTTGACCAAGATCATGTCTTTGTACAAACCAACTTTGGCGACGGCACGATGACCGATTCGGGTTATCCGCGAATTGCGAAAATCTGGAAGCGCGGCACTCCGTTGGATCAGGCGGAAGTAGTTTACGAGGGCGTGCAAACGGATATGTCGGTAATGGCCGTGCACGACGACTCCCCGGGTTTCGAGCGAAATTTTGTGATGCGCAATTTGGCGTTCTATAACAATGAGCTTTATCTCTGGGGCGACGATCGCAAACTTACCAAAATCGATGTGCCTAACTCTGCCAACAAGCAGACCGCGTTCGAGTATTTGGTATTGGAACTTCGCGACGCTTGGGAGGTAGCTGGCAAGAAATATCCCGCGGGAGCGCTACTGGTTACCAAGATTGATGATTTTTTAACGGGCAAACGCGATTTTGACGTCTTGTTTCAACCAACGGACAACTCAGCGCTTGCCGGCTATGGTTTTACAAAAGATTATTTGTATCTGAACATTTTGGAAGATGTAAAAAATCAAATCAAAGTGATGAAATTGCGGCAACCGCAATGGAAAGCGGAACCGTTGGTTGGCGCTCCAGCATTTGGCAACGTGCAAATTAATGCGGTGGATGCCGATGAGTCAAATGCTTATTTCATGACGACGACCGATTTCTTAACTCCGACGACGTTGTTGATGGGCGAAATCGGTTCCAATCCAGAGCCGTTGAAATCGATGCCCGCATTTTTCGACGCGAGCAATTTGAAGATCTCGCAGCATTTTGCCACTAGTGACGATGGTACCAAAGTCCCATATTTCATGGTGTCGACTAAGGGTGTAAAGCTCGATGGAACGAATCCGACATTGTTATATGGATATGGTGGATTTGAGATTTCCATGTTGCCCAGTTATAACGCCGGGGTCGGGGCAGCTTGGACGAGTCGCGGAGGAGTCTACGTTGTTGCCAACATTCGCGGTGGCGGTGAATATGGCCCGCGGTGGCACCAAGCGGCATTGAGAGAGAACCGTTTGCGAGCTTATGAGGATTTTGCCGCAGTGGCTCGCGATTTATTTAGCCGCGGTGTGACTTCTCCAAACCACATGGGAATTCAAGGCGGTTCCAACGGCGGATTGCTGGTCGGTAATATGGTGACGCTCTATCCAGATTTAATGTCGGCAGCGGTGTGCCAAGTCCCACTGCTCGATATGCGGCGCTACAACCAGTTGCTTGCGGGCGCGTCCTGGATGGCCGAGTACGGAAATCCAGATAAGCCCGAAGAATGGGAGTTCATCCAACGATTTTCGCCTTACCACAATGTGAAATCAGATACAAAGTACCCTTCGGTTTTATTTACGACATCGACGCGAGATGATCGAGTGCATCCTGGCCATGCGCGGAAAATGATGGCTTTGATGGAATCGTATGGGCACGACGTTACGTATTATGAAAATATCGAAGGTGGTCATGGTGGAGCCGCTAATAATGAACAAGCGGCTTACATGCAGGCGTTGGCCTATACGTTTCTAAAACGCAAATTATTTCCATCGGGAGCGCAGTAACCAACGGCAGTTGCTGTCGCGTTAATCGTAGCCTGGAAAGTTTCTTATCGCGTCTTAATTGGAATGAGATCTATGAAACCGATGACATCTAAATTCGGCCGCTCGACAATGTTATCTCGTAACTCTGTTTGTAAGACCACTGCGTTCGCCAGTCAAACCGAAAGGTTGATTGGCCGCTCGAAGCTATGGAAGCGATGCTTGAGCGTGATTTGTTTTCTGTGTTTGGTGGTTTGTGGCGTGAGACCGATTGCGGCGCAAACTTCTGGTTCGACGCCGCCTGCATCGGGCGCTGAGAAGCAAGAATTGGGCACTGCGACTGCGGAACAGGTCAAGCTGGTAATGGATTCTCTATCGGGCGTTAAATTATCGGGCAACTTTACGTTTCATGGCAAGGACGACAAGTCGTTGGTACCGGAAGAGTACTATATCTTGTCGGCCGAAAAACAATCGTTGGGTGAGTTCTGGGTGCTAACGGCGCGGATTAAGTATGGAACTCACGATCTAACCGTGCCGATGGCGATGGAGATTAAATTTGCAGGTGATACGCCGGTGATTACGGTCGACAAGTTAACGATTCCTGGAATGGGCACGTTTGACGCTCGTGTTTTAATTCGACCGGATGGTTATGCCGGAACCTGGGCCCACGATCAAGTTGGCGGTCATTTATTCGGAACGATCACAAAGCTATCGGAGTCGGAACTTGCTGAATTGCGAACTCGAGTGAAACGCAACCGCAAAGACAAAGACGACTAATCCACGTTGAAATTTACCATCGTTTCACTCGCCATCGTTTCACGCGCAATCGTTTCACTCGCCATCGTTTCACGCGCAATCGTTTAATTGCAATCGTTTAATTGCAATCGTTTAATTGCAATCGTTTAATTGCAATCGTTTAATTGCAATCGTTTAATTGCAATCGTTTAATTGCAATCGTTTAATTGCAATCGTTTCGCGCGATCGTTTAACGGCAAGCCAGAGCGAAATTTGCGACGTTCGACTTGACCACTTCGAATGATGCCCGTCGCAAATTTCGCGGCGGCGACGGCGCGATATCTGGTACACGCGAGAAATATACCACAGAGCTCGAAGTAGTGGATTACGTGGAATCAATAACGAGCGCTAGCTGGTAATATGCCCCCACCAGCTTACGCGTGGTGGTTGGCGCTGAATGCCCCCACCAGCTTACGCGTGGTGGTTGGCAAAAAAGAGATGCGCGTGCTTTTGTTGGTGCGGGCGTTAGTTGCAATGATTTAGTTTTGGTTTGTCAGCCTGAGGACAGCGGTTGTCTTAAAGTTAGTCAAGTAGCGAGAGGAATCTCGCGCCATTTTTGATTGATTTTGACGATATGGTTGAGTATGGTGATCAACTTTCTCATGCATGCGACGATGGCGACCTTTGGTG
>JBGSMY010000321.1:0-29331 GCA_041739975.1 Pirellulaceae bacterium | reverse complement strand
CCGCCGGTGAAACACCGGCGGCCACGACCGCCGTAATCAATACGGTAACAGCAAGAACCCAGAACCGACAACGGCGGCTAACTATCCTTCTCGTAACTATCCTACTCGCGAAACTAACACAATCTTTTTAAACTGTCTCTGGGATTGAATTGATCGGACACTGGGCAGGCAGATTGCCAAGGAATTTGAGGTAAGATGAACGACACCATAACCTATCGCGCTGAAGATTTGCACCAATATTGCCAACTTGTTTTTCGCCATTTTGGCGTGCCCGATCATGAAGCGGAATTGGCGGCTGATGTATTGATTACGAGTGATTTGCGCGGCATTGAATCGCATGGCGTCGCTCGATTGCATACTTATTTTGATATGTTGACGCTGGGCCGAATTAACCCGCGTCCCACGGTCAAAATCGTACGGCAGTCACCTAGCACTGCCACCGTCGACGGCGACAATGGCCTGGGGCTTGTTGTCGGGCCTCAGGCCAATAAGATCGCAATGCAAAAGGCACAGGAAGTGGGGACTGGATGGGTCAGTGTCGCCAACACAAATCATTTTGGCATCGCCGGATATTATGTGTTGCAAGCCTTACAACACGACTTAATCGGCTGGGCCATGACGAATTCAACGAAACTCGTCGCCCCAATGTTTGGCGGCGAACGTATGTTGGGAACCAATCCGATTGCGATTGCCTTTCCCGGAAAAGTAAACCCGCCGATAGTAATCGACTTAGCGACCAGCGCCTGTGCTTTCGGTAAAGTGGAAATGGCGAGGCGAAAGCAGCAGAATATTCCCAAAGGTTGGATCATCGACTCCGCGGGTGGCTATTCAGAAGTCCCCGAAGATATGATTCAAGGTGGCGCGTTGTTGCCGTTGGGAAGTTTTCGTGAAATGGGTGGGCACAAAGGTTACGCGCTCGCGGCAATGGTCGACATTCTTTGTTGCGTTCTAAGCGGCGCGAACTGGGGTCCATTTGCGCCTCCATTTGCCTTGCGACAAGAAATCCCCAGCCGCAGTGTGGGCAAAGGCATCGGCCATTTCTTTGGGGCGATGCAGATCGAAGCGTTTATCGATGTCGATGAATTTAAATCGCAAATCGATGAATGGATTACCACTTTCCGTAACACCAAACCACAACCAGGAACGCCCGGTGTAATGATTCCAGGCGATCCCGAACGTGAAGCCGAATCGATTCGTCGGGTATCGGGCATTCCTTTGGTCTTGCCAGTGGTCGAAGAACTTCGCGACATCAGCCGACAAACAGGAATTGCCTTCGATTAGTAGCAATTGAACAATTGCGATGAGTGTTATTGCTGAGCGAGCTACGGTTGTTGGTTCAGCGCGACGGGTGGGCGAGAGCCCGCCTGATTCAGCTCATCGCGCGGCGAAACGACTCAAACTCATTCGGCAACGAACTGTGATAAAGATGAAACTTTCCTGTCCCTGGGTGCTCAAATCCCAGTTCGTGTGCATGAAGGGCAATCCGACGATAACGCCAGCGATCGTGTTCTGCCTGATGTCGACGATATCGCGTTTCGCCTAGCACTGGATGGTTGGCCTCAGCAAAATGAACGCGAATCTGATTGCGGCGTCCAGTTTCCAATTCAACAGTGACCAACGTGGAATCTCGCCAACGCGACTCCACGCGATAGTGCGTGATCGCCAATTCACCGTCCGATTCGTTGGGCACAGAATAACGGTTTAGGTTTTTATCGGTGGCCAAATAAGAGCGAAACGTTCCTTGATCAGGACCGACGATTCCTGCCACAATTGCCGTATAGCGGCGCTGTGGTTTTCGCTGGGAAAACTGCTCTCGCATTTGTTCGGCAACTTTTAGATTTTTTGCAAAAACCAACAGTCCCGAAACATCCCGGTCCAGGCGATGAATTGAAAATACAATGCCCTGTAATTTTCCCGGCGGCCCGTCGCCGTTGCGAACCAGATCGGGTGCGATTTCTTTTTCCAACCAATGGATAAGCGTATTTTTTTCGCGATATGGCGTCGGTACCGTCAATATTCCCGCAGGTTTTTCAACGACCAAAATCAAGTCGTCTTGATAGATAATTCGCCGGTCCGAAAACTTAGTCGTCTCTTTTTTGGGCGGCTCGGGAGTCCATCGCAGAATACTCAACCGATCGCCCGGTTCGACAATCCAATCCGAGCGCAATTGCACGCGCCCATTGATTGCCACGCCGCCGGATTGCATGGTCCGTTTGGCGGTGGGATCGTTGCAGCGCAACGTCTGCTTGACCAGAGGTAACAATCGCCGACCGGGTTCGGGGATCTGTCCACTAACTCGTATTTCGATCGACTTTGGATCTTTGGATCCCATGAGCAGTGTTAACTCCCCTACGGACGATGAAACGTCCGTGGCTGAATTCCTTGTGCGGGCCAATGACCTCGAAATGTGGGATGCCGGTCGAGTTCCTCATCCGGCAGTTGTCGGTTTGATCGCGGGTCCACAAACCCCCAGCGTGTCCGCAGATCCAACAGCTCACGGTTTTGCTGGGGCGTAAAGTGTTGAATTGGCCCGAGCGCGCGAGATTGGATCAGAATCCGGCAATAAGAATCCAAAATTTCGGTCAACCAAAAAGCCCGTTCCAAGGTCGTATCATAACTCACCGTGCCGTGATTGGCCAACACAATGAGCTGAGTCTGATGAACATAAGGCACAATTGTTTCGGCAAAAGTCTGCGTGCCCGGCAAAAAATAGGGAGCGATTGGAACTTCACCCAAAAAAACTTCCGGCTCTGGTAGAACGCCCATCGGAATTGGTTCGCGAGTAATTGCAAACGCAGTTGCATGCGGTGGGTGACAGTGCACAACGGCTCGCACGTCGGGGCGTTGGCGATATATTTCCAAATGCAACAAGATTTCGCTCGTCCGACGCTTGGTCCCTTCGAGCTGTTCGCCTTGCAAATCAACCACGCACAAATCCGCTGGTGTCATAAATCCTTTGCAGTGCAAGGTGGGCGTGCACAGTACATTGTCGTTTCCCAGCCGACATGAGATGTTACCCTCATTGGCGGCCACAAATTGCCGCGCATACATCCGCCTACCAATTTCACAAAGTTCATGAGCAAGTTGTTCGCGTTCTGACATCAGATTATTCCAAACTCCATTGAACTCGGCGCTCGTGAACCAGAGGGGTGACTTGCATCAATCGATTGATCACACGCGGGTAGAGTTCGCATTCGACGGCAAAAACCCTTGCGGCCAAGTCTGCCGAGGTATCTTCAGGCAAAACCGGCACCGAGGCCTGAACCAAAATCGGCCCATGGTCATACTCATCATCCACAAAGTGAACGGTACACCCACTGAGTCGACAGCCATAATCAATGACCGCTTGATGAACCTTCGCGCCATAATAGCCGCGACCGCAAAAGGCAGGAATTAAACTGGGATGAATATTGATGACCCGGTGCAAATAATCATGCGGGATCTGCAAGCGGCGTAAAAATCCACCGAGAACCACCCAGGGCAATTGCCGCTGACGACATGCTTCAAAGGCGATTTGGCTAAATGCCTCTGGCGTTCGATATTGTTTAGCATCAATGACCAATTTCGGAATGCCGGATTGTTCTGCAAATTTCAATCCACCGGCCGACGGCGAACTACTTACCACCAATCCGATTTCGGCATTGAGCTGACCTTGATCTCGTTTCTGAATCAAATTTCGCAACGTGGTTCCGCTGCCAGAAATAAAAACCGCAATGTTCATAAGTGCGGGGATACCCCGGGTCCTTGATGTTAACCGGCCGATACGACTTCGAGATCAATTTGCAGTTCGCTGTCACCCACGGTTTGCACAGTCTTGGTCGCCGTGTCAGTCGATTTCCACAGCAATTCGACCGTTAGGGTTTCACCTTTTAAAAACTCAACATGTCGGTTGACCGCATCTTGCAAGTGCTGGTCGCTGGTCGATAGGAACAAACGAATTCGGTCGGAGAACTGCAATTTGCAAGACTTTCGATGATCCTGAACCAATCGTTTAACGTCTTGCACTAAGCCTTCGCTAACAAGCTCCGGTGTCAGGTGGGTCGACAAAACGACCACACAATGCGAACCTTGCGCCGCGGCCCAACCCGGTTTGGCCTGCAAACGAACTTGAAGGTCTTCGCCGCTGAGCTGCAATTGTCGTTCGCCCAAGTCAACCGTCACTTGTCCTGCATTTTGCAATTGTTGCAACAAGTCAGCGCCATTGGCAGCTTGGAGATAGGCCTTTAATTTGGGCAATAACGGCCCCACCTGCGGGCCCAGCCGTTTGAAATTCGGCTGAATTTGATAATCGACAAATTCGGCAGCGTTGGTTTGATATGTGACGGCTTTAACGTTCAGTTCGTCTTTTAAGATGCCGTCGTGAACTGACAACCAGTTTGCATGATGAGATTCATTCAAAATAACGGTGACACCGGCCAATGGCTGGCGGACTTTGAGTTTGGCGTCCATTCGCGCCGCGCGACCCAACGAGGCGATCTCCCGCAATACGGTCATCCGCGTCGATAATTCGTTGTCCACATATTCGGCGCGGACAGCAGGATAGTCGCACAAGTGAACGCTCTCGAAAGCTCGGTCGCCAAACGGCTTAACAGCAAGGTTTTGCCAAATCGATTCGGCCGTAAACGGTACAAACGGAGCGATCAATCGTGTCGACTGCAATAGGCAATCGTAGAGCGTCCAATACGCGTCCTGTTTGTCTTGATCTTGGCGATCCGTACTCCAAAACCGATCGCGGCTGCGGCGCACGTACCAATTACTCAAAGCATCGACAAAGCGAGTGATTGCGGCGCAGGCATTAAAATTGTCGTACGCATCCATTCGCGTTGTAACGTCGTTGATAGTTTGTTGTAACTCGCCGTAAACCCAGCGATCCAATTCGCTGCGCTCGGCAACCGGACGACAGGAGGCGGCGGTTGACAGCGCGTCGAGTTCCAGAGCTCCCAGCGAACTTAAACTCGAATCCACCAGTTGTTCGGGGTGGAATCCATCCATGTTGGCGTATAACACAAAAAAGCTATAGACATTCCAGTATCGCAACAGAAACTCGGGGATGCTGTCTTCGATCGATTGTTCGCGATAACGAATCGACGTCCATGGCGGCTGGTTGGCAAAGAAATACCAACGCAGTGCGTCAGCGCCATACTTGTCAAAAATCTCGTGCGGCTCGCGGTAGTTGCGTTTTTGCTTGGACATTTTCTGTCCATCTTCACCGAGCATCAGCCCCAGCACGATACAGTTCTGAAAGGGATGGGGGTAGGCTGGCGGTGGTTGCATTTGGTTCGAGTCGCGGCCAAACAACATCGTGCTGATCGAAAGCAGACTGTAAAACCAACCGCGAGTCTGATCGAGGGCTTCGCTGATAAAAGCAGCTGGAAATTGTCGAGCAAACTCGGCTTGGCCACGGTGCGGATAACCCCACTGTGCAAATGGCATCGCGCCGCTGTCGTACCAACAATCGATCACTTCCGATACTCGACGCATCCGGCCGCCCACAGCATGTGGCGAATCGTAAGTCAAATGATCGATGTAGGGCTTGTGAACTTTCAGGTCGTCGGGAAGTTCCGGGTTTTTGCGTTTGGCCGCTTCCCAAACTTCGATGCCTGCAACTCCAGGTTTTGCCATTAACTCGTCAAAGCTGGCAATGGCTTCCATGTTGCCGGTTTGGTCGCACACCCAGATTGGCAACGGTGTACCCCAGTACCGCTCGCGCGATATGGCCCAATCCACGTTGGATTGCAAGAAATTGCCAAAACGGCCATCGCGAATATGGTCGGGCAACCAATTGATTTGGCTGTTATTAGCCAACATGTCGTCGCGGAACTGTGTGGTGCGAATGAACCAACTTTGCCGCGGATATTGAATCAAAGGATCTTGATCGGCTCGCCAACAAAACGGGTATTCGTGTTGAAAGAGCTCTTGGTGGTACAGGCGCCCGGTCTCTTTGAGTTTGCGGACAATGGGTTTGTCGGCGTCTTTCACCCAAAGGCCAGCAAACTCTCCGGCAACCTCGGTCATTCGGCCGTTTGAATCGACGGCACAAATCAATTCCGGACCTTGACCGGCAACAAACCGCGATTGCTCCCGCTGTAACAATTCAAAGTCAACTTCGCCAAACGCTGGCGCTTCATGCACGGCTCCTGAACCGCTATCGGTGGTTACAAAATCGGCAGCCGTTATTCGCCAAGCCACATATTCCTGACCACCCTCAACCAATTCACCTCGTCGCTGGCCCTGATCGCCATAATAAAAATCAAAGGGCGGTCGATAACGTTGGCCAATCAAATCGCTTCCCAGGCACGTTGATTGCACCTTCAGTTCGCGTTTGATTTTTTGTGAGATGTTTTCAACAAGTGCCTCCGCCATGATCACGGTTTGATTAAGTTGTTCGTCATAAACGCGCGCATAGCGTATTTCTGGATGCACGGCGGCAAATTGATTGCTGGGCAATGTCCAAGGTGTGGTGGTCCAAACCAACAAATTGGTTTGTGGTTGATCGACCAGTGGGAACAACACAAACACACTGGGGTCAGCGACGGATCGATAGCCTTGCCCAACTTCACCGCTGCTGAGCGCGGTTCCACCTTGAGCCCACCACCATACAATTTTGTGGCCTTGATACAGCAGGCCGCGGTCAAACAAATTCTTTAACGACCACCAAACGGATTCGACATAAGATTGATGGTAGGTTACATACGCTTGGTCCAAGTGGATCCAAAAACCCAAACGTTCGGTGAGCCGCTCCCATTGCTGCATGTATTGCCAAACGCTTTTTTGGCACAATTGGATAAACGGCTCTACTCCATATTCTTCGATTTGTTCCTTTGAATGAATGCCGAGTTCTTTGCAAACCTCAACTTCGACCGGCAATCCATGCGTATCCCAACCAGCTTTGCGATCACAACGAAAGCCGCGCATGGTGCGATAGCGAGGAAACAGGTCCTTCATGGCCCGAGTCAGGCAATGCCCTGGGTGAGGTTTGCCATTGGCTGTTGGTGGGCCCTCGAAGAAGACAAAACTGGGGGCCGATTCGCGCCGCAACAACGATTTATTGTAGATATCTGCGCGTTTCCAGAATTCGAGGATGTTGGTTTCTAAGGTGGGGAAATGGACATTGACATCGACGGCTTCAAACATGTTGCTGCACAAACCTCACATCAAATCAAACCAACCCGGATCGGAAAGATCCACCAACCTCCCCCAAGAAGGAGCCAAAACATTCCATTCCCAAGACGCGAATAAAGTCGAGCAGACGGAACGGCACAAATACTATTGTCTTTATTGGACCCAGGCAGAATTAGGGCACATCAAAATCGGTCAAATCCGTATCACAACTCTCATCCAGCGGCTCATCTTCCTCCAAATGCCCGAATTCCTCACTGAACTCAGCACCGTACTTGTCATCCTCAAGCGCGTATTCACCTTCGATCTCTTCCTCGAAATCGTCGTCGAAATCTTCGTCAAAGTCTTCTTCGTCGAATTCGGCTAAAACGTCTTCAGCCAAATCGCCAGGAACGCCGGCTTCAGGCGTGATGTCCGCTAAATCACCAAAATCGTCATCGTCATCCAATGGATCGGATGAATAGTCACTGCTCATGGTCTTTCTCCGCAAAACACTATTATTGCTCAGACCGGCCGAATTGGGTAGGTGGAACGAAGCTCGAGAGTGTGGTCAGCGGCAGAATACTCTCATTCGCTTGAGGAAATACTATGTTTTTATCAAGGTATTCCAGCCACTCCCAATCCCGTTTGCATTTTCCCAACCCAAATGCCCCCACATTGACTCGGTGATGTCGACGGGAAAGCAAATCGGGGGCGAAATGCCAGGAACGATCGAATTATTTTTTCATACCGGCACAACGATTTGAACCAGTCGTCCGGCTAAGCCATTCGGTTTTTGTATCCCCCTAAACTACGCGGCCATTGGACAAAGATAAGTCTTCGATATAAACGATTATGGATTCTGATTGGCCTGTCCCCGTCACAAAAAAAGGGTGGCTTCCACTTGAATGCGGAAACCACCCTGGAGAATCAACTCGAAAGCTGGGAGTCAATCGCAATTTGCAATCTTCACCCAATATCGTTTCATTAATCGCTTAGCGACGACCGCCCAAACGGACGAACGTGCCGCGCGGTTGCATCATTTGGACGCGAGAAACTCGCATTGGTTGAACTGAACCGCAGTTGGCAACAGGCATACCGCAGCCAGTGTTGCAAGCGTTAACAACAGGGGCCGAACCGCAGCAACCAGTGCTCATCATCGGAACTGTATTGCAACAAGTGTTAACGACAGGAGCCGCGTTGCAAGTGTTGCAGGTGTTGCAACTAGGTGCAGTGTTGCAGCAAGTGCTAACCGGTTGGCAGCAATTGTTGCGATTCAAAATGTTGCGGCGACCACAATCATTCGCCACATTGCAGCAATTGTCCCGGCGACCCAAAACGCGATTGCGGTCACATGTGTTGCAGGAATTGCAAGCATTCATGGTATTGCAACCACCAGTCATGCACGAGCCACAGCCCGAGCAACCACCACCATAAACTCCACCACCATACATGGTGCTCATAACTTGGCCACCACAGCCAACACACCCACCACCAACGGCTGAGCCAGCAACCGGTTCAACAGGTGCTTGGTCTGGGGCGGGGGTAACAACTGTTTGCACACCACTGGTCGAGGTTGCATCGCTGGGTGATGGTTGGTTATCTTGGCCAAATACATTGACCGACAAGCCGACGACCATCACAAGGGCCATCAATCGAGACAAGACTTTACGCATACTGCGTTCCTCCAAAAAAATCGTAATCCTGAAATCGGCGACAATCGCCAATCCTAAAAGTCCTCGCAAGCGGTAAATTTTACCAGCTCCTTCATTCGCAACAATGCCCCGCCAGCCCCGACGGTCGCTTGGTCTAACTCGCTGACTTCGGCGGCAAATAATTGCTTTGAATCGAAACTCCCCTGACCTACGCCTTATGGAGGCAAATTGTTCACAACCTCACACCGCAATAAACTGGGCAATCTGGCAGGCAGGATGGGCAAAGTTGTTATTGTAATTTTTCGGCGATTTTTTCGTTTCATGGAGTGAGAATTGATTATTTAGCTTCGTTTTAAGAGTCTAAAAACGGCCAATTTGGCTATCGACTTGGGATTTGAAACATTACAGAGCCTGTCACGCGTTTACTAGTTAATTGATGTGAATTGTCTAAACGAGAATTGTTGGCTTAGCCATTAAGGTAATTGCGACGGGATCGGGCAACGAAATCGGCAATGGCTGCAACAGAGACAGGAAGATTGGGGGACAGGAAGATTGGGGGGACAGGAAGATGGGGGGACAGGAAGATGGGAGGACAGGAAGATAGGGGGACAGGAAGATAGGGGGAAACCGGATAGTCAGCTTACACCGAGTATTGATCGTTGTGGATTGCCGCTGAGGACAGCGGCAACTACAGTAGGCGGCAACTACAGTAGGCGGCAACAGTAGGCGGCAACAGTAAACGGTCTTGCTTGGAAGCGGTGGTTTTCAAATTGATATCATGCGATAGATTAAAGTTAGTTAAAATTCCTGGAGCCTCATACCAGTTTGCAATTAATTTGAGTTTGCAGCCTGGAATTAAGCGAGCGTGATCCCAATGGCAGCATTAAAAGCAATTTCCGAGAAATCCTCGTCGCAAAATTCGCTGGGCGGCGGCTGCCTGATTGCTTTTGGATTTGCGTTCTTCGCTGCCGGTTGTATTGCTGGCTATTTCACACTGATTTTGCCACTTTATCAGTCATATCAATCGCAGTCGTGGATTGCTCATCCGGCCGAGATCACAGCCAGTCGGGTTGATGTTTCCCATGACGACGACGGTACAACATATCGACCGGAAGTTCATTTCCACTACGAATTAGATGGCCAAGCCTTTGATGGCACAAAGTGGTCATTTTCAGTTTGGTCGGCGTCGCAGTCTTGGGCTGAGGCCGTTATCAAACGTTATCCAGTTGGTTCTCAGCAAACTTGTTATTACAACCCTAATGCTCCATCGGAGGCCGTGCTGGACCGTTCGCTGAATTGGGTCGATTTTGCGGGGCTGTTCACTTTGATTTTTGTAATCGTGGGCGGAGGCATCATGTATGCTGGGATTTGCATGTTGCGAACCGAATCAGCCAAACGCACCAAAAACGTCTTGACCCTCAATGCCAATCGACTTGCTGGGCATTCCAATTCTATCGCGCGTTTGTCCAATTCTGAAAATTTACCCCACAGCGAACTTGGCGGTTCCTCATCCAAATCCGAACGCGAACTCGACGCTAACCCTGATTATGATCGTAATAATGCCTTAGATGACGAAGTTGATGACGACGATGATGACTTTGATACCGGCGAATTGTTTAGCGATCCGCCACCATGGGCCGGGCATGAGGGCCCGCAACGACTCCAACCGGGCACATCCCGAATGGCCATTTTTGTCGGCGTCCTGGTCTTTGCACTTTTTTGGAACGGCTTCAGTTGGATCCTATTTATAAATATTTTGCAGGATGAGGGATGGCTAAGTATTCCTGGCATATTTATCTCTATTTTTGTTACGGTTGGGCTGGGACTGTTATTGTTTGCATTTTATGCCTTTTTGGCTTTATTTAATCCCAAAGTCACAATTGCATTGAGCAATGCCGCGGCGTTACCGGGTGAGACCGTTGATGTCGCCTGGGAATTGGAAGGGCGCCATCAGCGAATTCGCGAGCTCAAATTGGCTTGGGTCGGTCGCGAATCGGCGACCTATACGCGGGGAACGACCACCACCACGGATAAAAATGAGTTTGCACGGATTCCAATCGCTTCGGCGACCGATCCGGAACAAATCCGTTTCAATAGTGTTGAATTTACGATTCCTGCCAACGCAATGCACTCGTTTACCGCACCTCGCAATAACATTGAATGGACAATAGAAGTCCACGGCATAATTTCCTGGTGGCCCGATTTGCGAGAGTCAATGGCGGTTTACGTCAAGACGCAGGACATCGGAGCAACGCCATGATCAAATTCAATTTGGAACGCAATGCCTTTGAGCCTGGTGAACCGATTGTTGGGCAAGTCAGTTGGCAATTACTGTCCGACTGCGATGAATTACATATCCGTTTGATTTGGTACACCAGCGGCAAAGGCCAACAAGATTTTGCCATCGTGCAACAAAGTATTGTCCAGCGCCCCAACGAATCAGGGGAATTCGAATTGCAGTTTGTTGCTCCAGCTTGGCCCCATAGTTTTTCCGGTAAATTGATCACGCTTTCTTGGGCGATTGAAGTCATTCGCAAGCCTAGCAACCAAGCGGCTCGATTCGATCTTGTAATCGGACCCGAGCGACGAGAACGCTCGCTGCAATCATTTCAAACAGATGTCGTAAAGCCATCGATAAATTGAGGTTCGGGGCAATGAGAGTTATGCCGCGGTTAAGCTCAATCGATTCTATTTCCGAAACCGTTCGTCCAATCATTCGGGCGATTGATAATCCATTTGCGACGCACCATACCGACACGCTACCGTTTGTCTTGCAACACCAGTCCTGGGAAAATTTATGGGCCAGACTGTCTAAACTTGGAAATCGAGTTGCAATCGTGGGCCCACATGGCACCGGAAAAACGACTCTGTTGGAAGAAATCGGCCGACAACTTGCCCAAAACGAAAGTCCCAATGCCCCTCCTTTTCATTTATTTGTATCTCGCAACTCCCGCGAACACAAACGCGAAAGACAATTGTTGCATCGCGCCGGGCGACAAGGGCGATGGTTGTTAATCGATGGACTCGAACGTTGGTCTTGGTGGCATCGCTATCGGTGGTTACGTTATGAGGGCAAGGCGTACCGAACGGTAGTCACCGCTCACGCCAACACTTGGATACCAACGTGGCATCGCACTCAAACGGACTGGGAATTGCTTTGCGGGCTGTTGAACCAACTTGTCCCCGATCCCGACGACAGGTTTTGGAATGCGGCTCGAGGAATCTGGCAGAAACATTCCGGAAACATTCGGGAGACGTTGCGAGGTTTATACGATTGGTGGGCCGAACATCGCCAATCGTAATTTCTGAATCCGTCACTGACAATTCACCGTCGCACAATTCACCGGTGCATTTGATTAATTAGTCGCCTCACTGTCGCCAACATCTGACTTATCGAGATCATATTCTTTGAGCTTCTTATACAACGTGTTGCGATTCATACCCAACCGCGTGGCAGCCCGCGTTTGCACGTTTTGACAGGCTTGCATCACTTGTACTAACAACTCTTTTTCAACCGGTTGCACGATCAACTCATAAAGATTAGTGGCTTGTCGATCGGCATTACTGATGCTGTTGAACACAAACTCCCGAATCAAAGAAGGGTTATCGGCGGGGCGAAATACGGCAGTAGCAGCGGCCTGCGAGTCGCCAGTCACACAACTGGGCAACAAGTCCGGAGTGAGAAGGCCCTCCGACGCGAGTGCATTGGCTCGCATCAAATAATTTGCAAGTTCATCGAGGTTCCCCGGCCAGGCGTACTCCGTTAACTGTGTCAGCGTTTCGGGTTCGACTTTCTGAAGCAGTCCGTTCATGGCTTGCAATAGCTGCTCAATCATTTGCGGCAAGTCCTCGCGACGTCGGCGCAATGGCGGAATGGCAATTGGCATAATGGATAGCCGCCAATAAAGGTCTTCGCGAAATTGTTGGTCGGCCACTCGTTGGCGGAGATCGATTCGCGTACAAGCGATTAGCCTAGGTGCCCTAAGACTTTCCATCGCGAAGCGAGATGCGGTTGTTTGATTTCCGGAATACGAGGGGGACTGCTGATCGAGATACTGGACCAGCAATCGCTGACAATTGGGTGAAAGCAATTCAATGTCGTCGATAATCAGCGTATCATGTTTGGGTGTTTCAATAGTTGTTGGTTGACCGTTACCAATGAAAAGTTCATCCCACTGTTGTGACGATTCAAGGTCGGCAGCTGACGATAATCGAATCGTGCCTGTATGATTTTGCGATCCGAGATCGTGGATCAAATGGGCAATCGGCAAGACTTCCGTTCCAGGTTCACCTGAAACGAGCACTGGTAAAGTGCACCGCGAAGCCTTTTGGGCGAGCAACAGCATTTCGCGATACGCGGCAGAGTTGGCAACCAATCGCCAAGCTTGCGGATCAAAATCTAACGAGATGGGGCCGCGTTTTTTCATACCATCAAGTTCCCACAAGATTGTGTACCAAACGTTTTGGTTCTAACAATTGGCAATTGGAGCCGATGCCTCCCGTACATGTTTGTACGTATGATAACTTGCCGCGACCGTGCTCGCGACTGCCCGCGATCTCCGCGTTAATTGGGTTGCACCAAAGCCCACCACGTCTTTTGTTTGTTTAGGGCGATGGGCGATGGGCGATGGGCAAGACAACAGCCTAACGCGAGAACTTGGGCCAAGCGAATAGGGTATTTGTTAAATAAAACAGGACGGAGAATTTAGTTCCCGTCCTGTTACATGACCGTCAAATATCGTGTGTGCCGTACTAATCGATTCGTGACGAATCGATTCGTGACGAATCGATTTGTGGAATTGCCACAACAGTCAGGACTAGCCAGCGATTTTGGAAATGCGAACCATCAAATATTTTTGGCGATGCCCCGTACGACGGCGCATGTTTTTGCGGCGTCGAAACTTTTGAATCACTAATTTGTCACCCTTCGTGACCTGCATGACGCTTGCCGTTACGGTCGCACCATTGACGGTGGGTTGACCTAAACGAAATTGTTCGCCATCGGAAACCGCCAATACGTGATCAAAGGTCAATTCACTACCTTCGTCAGCCTCGCGATAATCGATCTCGACGGTTTGACCTTCGGATACTTTGTATTGCCGACCACCATCAACAAAAATTGCGTACATGGAAAAAATGTCCGATCAAAAACTATCAACGTTACCGCAGGAGAATAGGCTGGACTTGGGACCAGACTTTCACAAATTTCAAGCTTCAGAGTATATCGACAATTCCTGCACAAGTCGAGAGGACTGGCCAAATTCTCGAGGGGTTAATTTCTGCATTTATGGGCGAAATCAGGGAATATCCCGGCTCAAATTCGACAACAGATTGGCTTCTTCAACTGCGATTAAGGCCACGCCGGTCACTAGCGATTCCGGAGAAATTGATGGAATTGGGGCAAGGTCATCCAATCAAACCTGGTCTAAGCGTTTGCGGCAACTTAATCCGCCTTCCGCCCCTGGACAGGCTCAAGTGCATTGAACCAGAAAGCCCGCTGCGGTTGCCGGTAATTTATTTTCCTGGAATTCAATGGTATTTCCAGCGTCGTTCAGTCAATTCGTCGCCAGGAAATCCTTTATCGAAATCGAGCAAATAGAACCAACCAATTGCGATTTCATTTCCATCACATTTGGCAAGGCGTCAAATTCGATCGGCGACAAGTCGATCGTACCAATCATAACGATCGTAGCAACCAAACCCGTCCGTCAACCTGCTCACCGCAATATTTCCCTAGAAAACACAATCAAATTGATCGGAAAAGTTTGACAGGTGGGAACCGCGTACTAAGTTTCAAGTGAAATCAAAGCTTACTTGATTTTGAACTCAGTCGCGAGTCATTGACGCGTGATTGGGACATGCACCTGTGAATGTCTTGCAGCCATGAGATGCACTTTTTCGAAAAGTTGTAGCGAGTGGTTGATCACTAAAGACGCAACGTGTTTTGGGTTTGGACGAAGCCAAGCTAACGCAGGTGCAGAAAAAATTGGCTTGGTGCGTCCTTTAATGTTGTTCGAGCCACTTCGGCTCAACCCCATCGCGGGGTGTCCAATTTCCGTCGGAGGAAAAAATGAAGAATTTTGTTTCGAAAGTCCAACGTTTCTTGAAGTCAGAAGACGGCCCAACCGCGGTTGAATACGCGATCATGTTGGCCTTGATCGTGATCGTCTGTTTGACAGCGATTCAAGCGATTGGTACCAACGCATCGGCCGCTTTCCAAGACATTGCTGATGACTTGGATGCAGCTCGTTCGGGCACCACCAACTAATCTGATTGCGAATGTGGCCATCGTCCTCGTCGGACCAAGGCCGCTCGCATCTTGATGAAAAAAACAGCTCCGCCGGACATCGTTACGGCGGGGCTTTTTCCATGTAACGTCAGTCGGATTGTTTACCATGTTGTTCCCCACCATTTATGAATCGCCCCAACAATTTTTTGAATTTATTTGTTGTTTTTTTGCCATATTGGGCGCGTTTGTAAGCTATCTATTAACGATGCGATTCTGAGATTTTGACCCGACTCGACTCGCTGTTTTTGTCCCGCTTCGCTGCGAATTAATGTATTGAAAAACTTTTTGGAATTCAGCACCAGCGATCAACCTAGGAGAGCGAGTTCATGTCAGGATTTATGGCCAACGTTATCGATCAATGGCCCTATTGGTTTGTCACCGGATTTGTCATTGTCGCCGCTTATGTCGACGGCAAAGAGTTAAGGGTCCCCAACAAAATCACGTTCCCGATGATCATCGCCGGCTGGATCTATAGCGCAATTGCTTATCAGATTAGCGGCGAAGGTTGGTATATCGGCCTCGGTTGGAGCCTAGCCGGCACCGCCGTCGGCTTGGCTACATTATTGCCCGCTTATGCCATCGGTGGCATGGGCGCTGGCGATGTCAAAATGATGGCCGGTATCGGCGCTTGGATCTACTGTGCAGACACATTTTACGCCTTCTGTGTTTCCGCAGTCGTTGGAGCCATTTTAGCCGTCGCCATGATCCTCTATGCCGGGCAATCGAAACGACATTGGAATCAGTTCTTTTTTATCGCCAACGAAATCATGACCGTCCGCAATCCCGAAACACTGGCCGCCATTGCTGCTGATCGCAAAGCGTCGATGCGGTTGCTGCCCTACGGGATTCCAATTGCTATCGGCACTGTAATCTATTTCCTGTGGATGGGTTTGTTGTTTTAACCAATGCCAATCCCCATTCCCGCGACTTGATAAAACATAACGACAAAATAAACCGTAGCGATCTGGGAAACCTTGCAGTTTTCACTGGTTTGGCTCCCAAATCGCTCTATCCGAAATGATCACAACATAACAATTGTTCGCGGTATCAACATTATTCCCAATCTGGTTGATCCGAAAAGTTTGTGGGTTGTGACCATTATCACCGTGAAACGAATCGAACTGTGATTCCGGTTAAATCCTGACCGAATGTTAAAGGCAGAAACTCCGTTTTTGCAGGTTAGCGCTAAAGCCCGCCTGTAGGAACAGTTTCGCGAGAGTTCCCAATTACTGAAGGGTGACTGGCGATGAAATCCAAATCTTTGATCCTGATGTTCGTATCCCTAGGTTTTGGCCTGGTTGCCGCTATTGGCATCAGCCAAGTCATGGGGCAAAAAAAGACGCCCGCTCAGCCTCAAATCAAAATGGGAACAGTTTTGATCGCAGCAGACTTTCTCGATCACAATACGGAATTGAACGACGAGAAAATCAAAGTTGAACAATGGCCGTTGGACATCATTCCACCTAACGCGGCAACTAAAGTCGAGGACATTCTCAATAAAGCAATTACGACTCGATACAGCAAAGGCTCCCCAATCATCCTCGAAGACTTGGTCGACAAAACCGCAGTTCAACGGCTGCCGATTCCAGCAGGATACAAAGTCGTCGCCATCAAAGTCAGCGCAGACGATACTATTTACGGCTTGTTGGCCCCAGGTGACCGAATTGACGTGATCGGAGTGTTTCACGATCGCTCCAACGGCGTTTCCACGACCACTTCGCGTACCTTCTTGAAAAACATCCAAGTATTTAGCATTGATAAAAGCACTCGACGCGAAGCCGGGCCACGTGAAGCAACTGCCAGCAAAAACAATTCCATCCTTGGAGTTTTAGTGAATCAAAAACAAGCGGAAGAATTGGTGCTGGCTCAAAAGGCCGC
The DNA here is from genome assembly GCA_041739975.1 of Pirellulaceae bacterium. Lineage (GTDB taxonomy): Bacteria > Planctomycetota > Planctomycetia > Pirellulales > Pirellulaceae > BJ22. Next base: position 12,411 of record JBGSMY010000321.1, on the reverse strand, counting down.
CCAATTGAAAATCGTTCTCCGCGGTGACGCAGACAATGATGAAGAAGTCGAAGAAGCAGAATCGATTGTGGCCGCTCCGGCTGCAACCGATAACGCCGATCAAAATGCTGATGCTAGCAATGGCTTCGCTAATCTGCTGGCAAATATGCTCAAGAATAATGACGAAGATGGCGCCAAATCTAAATCGTTCACACAAACGATTTGGCTCGGTGATCAACGAGTTGAAGTGGCTTTTGATGGAAATCGCAAGCTATTATCCAATCGCGAACCAGAATCGACCACTTCGTTTGTAACGCCACCAATCCCCAATGCCAAAGGCGAAAACTCGGAATGGGCAGACTTTAACGATTCGGAAGAGTCTGACGATTCTGGCGACGATGACATGGAATCTGGTGACGATCAATATTCCGATCAGTAATCTCGAATTAACAAGACTGCTGGTATTCTGCGCAAACAGTATGCCACAAATGGGCGTTTAGCTTTCGAGGGATCGAAAAGCGACGACCATTAAACCTGAGTTTCTACGGGCCGATTGAATTCGGCCCGTCAGAATCCCAACGCGAAGGAATTCATGGATGAGCACGCGATTCATTGCTACGTTTAATCGACTGACCTTGGCGGGTGCACTGGCTTGGTGCTCGTTGATGCCAAACTTGGCATCGGCTCAGATTCGCCATCAGGAAGGCTTCGAAGTCCAGGAAACCGTGCGATCGATTGACTTGGCTTCCGGCACTAGCCGCAAGTTAGTTTTCGAGCATGATGTTCCCGAGCTCTACGTTGAAACTCCGGATGTCATCCGCGTTACGCCCGTTTCGCCCAACGAACTAGTTGTAACCGGCCTCAAACCTGGTGTCTCGGCATTGACAGTCAGTGACGTCAACAAGCAACTCAAGACGATCACTGTCAATGTGACGCTCGATGTACGCAAGCTTGAATTAGCTTTAGCGCAACACTTTCCAGATTCAGCAATTCGAGTTCACGCGTTGCAAACCGGTGTGATTCTCAAAGGATCCGTAGCTCGAGCCGACGACATTGAACAAGTCATGTTGGTATCGCGAGATTTCTTTCCCACCAACATCGTCAACCATTTGCAAGTCCACACGCCACAAACCGTTGCAATTGAAGTTAAAGTTTACGAAGTTTCGCGAACCAAACTGCGCAACTTAGGTGTTGACTGGTCAGTGCTCGGTAGCGATGTGAATATCGTCAGCGGTTTTGCTGATCTAATTCAAAGTTTTTCCGATGGCTCGTCAGCTGGCGAAAACATGCGAGTCGGCTTGTCGAGTGGATCGACCGATTTCAATTTGCTGGTGAATGCGTTGGAAAAACGAAATGTGGCCAAATTGATGGCCCAACCCACATTGATTACGCAAAACGGCCGTCCCGCGGAATTTTTGTCGGGTGTTGAAGTTCCGATTTCAGTTGCTAGTGGCTTAGGTACCAATTCAATTGAGTTTCGCGCCGCCGGCACTAAATTAGACTTCGTTCCGTTGATCCATGGCGAAGGCGAATTGACACTGGAAATTCGAGCCGAAGTCTCTGAAGTTGCCAACGACTTAGGTGGTAACACAGGCGTTCCAGGTTTCCGAGTTCGCCGCGTCAACACGGGCGTGCCAATGCGAGCCGGACAAACCTTGGCCTTGGCAGGCGATTACAGCGAAGTGTCCGATGGCGAAACCCGCGGTGCTCCAGGGTTAGTCGACAAGGCTTGGTGGGGTGTTCCATTCCGCAATACTCGAAACAATAAAACCGAAACCGAGCTGGTATTCTTGATCACACCGCGGTTCGTTAGCCCCGTCGACGCGGCAGCGATTCCCAATAACATGCCTGGTCGCAGTACTATGGAACCTTCGAACCGCGAAATGTTTATCAACGGCTATTTGGAAGTGCCTCGCTGTCAAGACGATTGCCCCATTCAATCGCCTTATGCAACTGTTCCAGCCAATTCACCACTTCGTTCAGATTCTTATAACCTGAACGATGGCAGTTTCAGCAAACCGATTGAGCAACACGACCCCGCACCATCGCCCGCTCAAGTGCCACCGACGACCGACGCAACCAGCAAGTTATTCCGCGAAAATATCGGTGATCAACCCGCCGGATCGCGGTTTGGATTCCCGAAATCGCAATCCTCCGCCACCGCTCAGAAGCCAAATTGGTTTAGCGGCAGCGGATCGACCCGGACCCGACGCTAAACTAGTTTCCCATGAGTTCAATTCATTATGAGTGACACGCTGCGCATCTCGATTTGCGATCCTAATGAAAAGAGTCGCGAGAATCTCAAACGCTACCTAATTGGCATGGATCGCGTTTGGTTAGAAGCCGATTGCTCGCGATACGAGTTCTTTTCCGAGATCGTAGATCAAACGAACGTCGATGCCGTTCTGATTGACATTGATAGCAATGAAGAACGCGCTCTGCAATTGATTTCAGGACTCAAAGTCAGTCATCCTAAATGCGCCGTAATCGCCATTAGCGGGCGAACCGATGGTCAACTCATTCTGCGAGCGATGCGCAGCGGTGCCGCAGAGTTTTTAACCGCGCCGATTCAAATCGAGGAATTAATCGGGGCCTTAGATCGCGTTCAAGCTTCGAATTCGGGAGCATCTCGCTCAAAAAGCGGCACCATCATCGCTGTCGCCGGTGCCTCCGGAGGAGTCGGCTGTACGTCGGTTGCGGTTAACCTGGCCTGTTCCTTGGCACGCAACCCAAATAACAGCGTCGTGTTGGTCGATCTTGACCTATCGCTCGGTGATGCCGACGTCTTTCTAGATTCGATCCCAGACTACACTTTGTTAGATGTCGCTCAAAATATTGCTCGCCTCGATTTGGCAATGTTGCGCAAATCGTTGACCAAACACGAATCGGGCGTTTACTTGTTGCCCCGTCCAATTCACTTAGATGACATGGACGGCATCTCGACTGAGGATTTCAAGAAAGTCCTGGCATTGCTAAAAGCGTCGTTTTCGCATTTGGTAATCGACCTATCCAAATCGTTTGGCCGCCTAGATATCGTTGCCATGCAAATGGCAGAACAAATCCTCATGCTTACGCAGCTCGACCTGCCCTGTCTCCGCAACGTCGTACGACTATTAGCGTCACTCGATGCTCGTGGCGGGATCAGCGATCGCATTAAAATTGTGGTTAATCGCGCGGGTCTAGATAAATCTGCTATTAGTACTAATCACGCCGAAGAGACAATCAATCGCGAGATCTTCTTTCGCATCCCCAACAACTATGGCGTCATTGCGGAGAGTCGCAACAATGGCATTCCACTGGTTACCCATGCACCTAAAGCAGCCATCACGTTAGCCATCAACGAACTAGCCGATAAGCTTTGCAACCAAGTGATTTCGACGCCATCTGACCTTGAGCCGGAAAAAAAAGAAAAGAAGCATTGGTTAAGCTTCCTGTCGAAATAGTTTTGTTGCATCCAACGCTAGCCACCAAACTTTCGCTCCTGCCAGTAAACTGGCCAGGGGGCGGCGGAATGTTGTTGCGTTGGGTTTGCTTCTGGCCACCAAACTTGCGCTCTTGCCAGTAAACTGGCCAGGGGCCGGCGGAACGTTGTTGCGTTGGGTTTGCTTCTAACCACCAAACTTGCGCTCTTGCCAGTAAACTGGCCAGGGGGCGGCGGAATGTTGTTGCGTTGGGTTTGCTTCTAGCAATCAATCTTTGCTCCCCTGCCAGCTCGCTGGCTGGGAGCAAAGTTTGGCAGCTAGACAACGCTCTCGACAACCCAACACAAATGCCCCCCTGCCTGCTCGTTGTCAGGGGGCAAACGTTTGCAAGTCCGCGCAAGAGGTCAGTGCGACTTCTGACCTCAAGGCATCGTTCGCCGCCAGCAAAGCAACAACCCTACGGCGAAAACTCGACACCATCAAATTGCCCCAGGCTGATACGCTTGCCGCCGATAATTCCCACTGCATCCAGTAGTTCTTCGAAGGCCGCCACGGGCGCGGTTCCCAAATCCATGGAAAACATCCAACTGTCGTCGATTTGTTGTGGCGCCGACAACCAATGCACTCCACCCAATAATTCAGATTCGATTGGGTCGGCAGATTTGAACCATCGCAAAAACCAAGTTCTCAGGGGAGACCAATCGATGTTACCCGACAAACCAAAAACCTTGATGTCCAGCCAATTCCACTGAAATGGCTCTAAGTCAACCAGCATTGAATGCTCTGGCCACTCAAATTCGACAGGCTCAAAATCCAGCATCCCTTCGGTCTCGATTTTTATAGAATCGGTGGCCTGACTAGCCCGCACGGCATAGGCATCGATACGCATTGGCAACTGCAAAGGGCCTTCCACCGCCAACTCGCCAGTTTCATCATATAAAGCGACTTCATGAATTAAGGAATCATTTTCTCCCAACTCATACTCTTCGATCACTCCGATAAATCGCTGCACGTAATATTCCCGAATTTGATCGAGCAGGTCGCCAAGGGCCATAGGTTGCAATATTCCATTCTAAAAATATTTAAACTTCATCGTTCGATCAGGCCTCAGTTGCCGTAACGGGCAATTGATTTTCTGTGGCGAGTTTCGAAGCGGAGAGGCGTTTGTTGGATTTACGTCTAGTCAACCAGATCGCTGTAATAGCCAGTCCAACGCCTACCGAAGACGCGGTCACGATGGTGGCGAGGGAAGGTCGAGGCCATTTAAAATATTTCCAGCGAAACTGGCTGTCGAGGTTTAGACCGGCTGTGTGCCAATCATATTCATCTTGAATGATTTGATTTTCCAATTCCTGCCCTTCGGCCATTGCAACCTGCAATTGCGATTCGTATTCCATAAATTGCCAACTTGCTATTTTACCGAGGACGTGCTTTGCCTTATTCAAATATGCCAATTGGGCCGAATTCTCTGCCACCGCCATCGATGCGCGTATATAGGCTATCGCCGCAAGCCGCCTCAGCGCTTCATCCTCGGGAATTGCTCCAAATAAATCTCCCAGCGCTTCCAGCAAAATGGGCGAATCATATTGCCCAAATCGCATCATGCCCATGATTCCCCGCGCAGCTTGATCAATTACTTTGCGGTGCTGCTCTACCGTTTTAGGGTTATGATATTCGATAACGAAACTCGTAAAATTGGAGGGTTGGTTGGCATCGCCCGAAGCGAGCGGTATTTTATCGTGAAACAACCGCTGGTGTACAATGTATTCAACCAAAAGCTTTTGATAGACTTCCCGCCCAAAATGTGCTTGCGGATTGATCTCGATGGCGCGATTAATGTGTTTCAATCCCTCAGCAAATTGGCCGTCGTGGATCAGAAATGTACTCAAGTTCGCTTCGGATTCATATCGCCCACGTTCTGGCCATCGTTCAATTTTTTCTTGGATCGTGGCGATCGCTTGATCATGCTGACCCAATTTGTCATAGGCCACAGCAATATCGTCGTAGTCGCTCGGTGTCCGATTCGATTCAGGTTTAGATTGTCGATCAGCTATCCGCCATTCGTAATATAGGTTTGAATGCCGCGGAAACTTCCCCGCAATGATTTCCATTGCATCAGGGAATCGCTGACTCTCCACCAACCGTGTTTCTTCATCCCACAAACAAGCAATTCCCGCTAACACGACGCCCATCATCAGCTGCGACATGGATTTCATAGATTCAAGTCCTTGTTTTGGGATTCGGGAATTGACAGGACGCTGATCAAATTTTAGTAAGACCACCTGTTTTGTTGTAGGTGAAATTTTTTGCAATTCTACAAATGGCGAGCTCCAGCGGAGGGTCGACCAGATCTGTCCCACGATCCCGTCCCCTAGGCCTGTTCAAGCCGAAAAAGCGAGAGAGCGGCCAATCCCGTGGAGTAGTTCCGCGCACGTCCTTGCAAAGATATCTCGCTTGCCAGAGAATCGCGTTCACTTAGGCTTCCAACTTGGGCTTCCAACTTGTTTGCCGATGTCGGCACGACATCTACTTTACCAAAACCATCACCAACATGAGAGCCTCAAGGTTTGGAAATTCGGCCAATCGACCCAACCCGTTTATCAAAGCTTTTGGGGCGGATCGCCGCATCTCTTGACACTCGCCGATCTTCATCGCGAAGCCCGTTTTGCCAACATCTCGACCGCAGAAATGACATCGAATTGGATTGGCCCCAACGGCTTAGACGTTTCCGTTAACCGTACCGCCGATCGCCAGCAAGGACTCGCGAGTCACCATTTCTTTTCTTGCTGCAGTTGCTCAAGTGCCTGTGATGCCGTTTGCCGAGTCGTTTCGTTCGGGGCCTTGGTCGCTACGGTGGCAAGAATCATATTGCTGGCAGCATAAGCAACCGAACGAACTTCGATATCTGAATCTTCTTTCAGCGCCCTCAAATTTGAAAGCGAGTGCATCAACCGGTCCCCAGATTCCAAGTACATTGGCGCAATATCGCCAAGCAAACCACTGGCCATGCCACGGACAAAAGGATCGTCCAGTGTCAACGCGCGTTCGAAGATTGGGATATGAACTTGATTGACGATATCCCACGGCAACTTCTTCCAATCGTTAGTCAAATAACTCGAACCCAACATCGCCACCGATGTTTGAGAGACACTATCGTCAGAATCCGAAACAAGTTGCCAAATTGCATTTTCTGCCACCGCGCCTTGGGCAACCAATGTCTTGAACGTCGGCAAGACCACTTCGCTTTGTCGTTGTCGGCGGAGCCCCGATTCCAAATCGAGCTTCATCAATTCTGGTGTTGTCATTGCATCGCGGATTTTTTTTGCCAACACCAATGAATCGTCAGCGGCCGCCGACGGGCGAACCGTTTGCTGCTGTTGACCAGTGCAACCAACAACCAACGTGATGGTCAGGCAAGCCATCAAAAACAGGTCCCGCAACATGTATTCAATCCTCTGAGCAAAGTGAAGCGCCTCAATCGAACGCCGTTCAAAGACATCCTCAATAACCGGTGGGGCCTCTCGAACGAACCAAGCGTCTTGTAACTCTCGCACCGAGATGATTACAGTGCGAGAGGTGAAAATCGAACCGATTCATTCGAATCGAGGGAATGGCGCAAGAACAACGGACGCCCCAAACGAATCCGATGCTCATCCCGGCGACACCTTTCTATTTGTGAAATCTATTTGTGAAACGTCTTCACCCAGGCCTCTAGTTCTGGTGCAAACGCTTTCACCGCCTCCGCGTCGCCACTGACCATCATCAGCAATTGCGATTCAGGTTTCCCAAAAACAAGCCCAATCAAGCCTTCGCCTTCATAATGATCACTGGGTTGATCGTTATTATCCAGAGTGATCCGAGTACCTGACCCGCTCACGCGCATGACTGACATGCCGTCTGCCACAATCTCGTCAACTTGGATGGACGCCGCTGGTTCAATCATTTTTTTAAACCGCGCAACTTGATGATCACTGCTGCGCACTTCGGCAGGGACGGTGAAGAAATCGATTCGCACATTGCCGGCATCATTCTCGACTGAAATCGACTTGACACCAAAGTTCGTTTCTACATTACCCCAGTCGGCGGGGGGAACTGCATAGTGTTGACCGGCTGAAATCGCGCCAGAGGGAATACTCTGCGATTGAACTGAACCATTGGGGCCGCCAGTAGAGACTCCTGGTGGTGTCGCCGAGTTATTCTCACAACCGGTGAAAATAAAAAAAGATAAAAAGACACAAACATAGCAAGTTTTCATAAGCCCCCCGCAGAAAATTTCGACATAGTCAAGTTGCCAAATAAAGTTGATCGCGCTGGCTCATTCGCAGCGCACTAGGCATTGTTCGTAAACCAGTGTAACACTGGCAAAAAATTCCGACAATTGCTGGTTTCACATCATTTGTCAGACTAAAGATTTCCTATTTGCCCAGTCGAGTCCAATTTGCGTTAGGAGCCCCGTGATCGTAAGTTTCGACGGTACCGTCGCTAAATACTCGATAGACCCGCGCAATTACTGGGTTATCGGATCTCAACCTGGCGGTGGCAACGCCCACACAAACTGGCCGCTCACTTGTCTTATCTGTCTCTTGGACTGCCAAAAGCGACGATGCCCAAAAATAAAAAGCGACGGCAATGCCGAGGACCGACATCAACCATATCATCGAATGCGACTTCATTTTTCAATTCCTCTAATTAAGGCATTTCAGGTTGGCACTTTACTCGGCCTCATACAGTTCGATAGGCAATCCATCCGGGTCGGCAAAAAACGCAAAACTCCGTCCCGTATAAGGGTCTTGGCGAACCGGCTCGACGGTGATTCCCATAGTCAATAGTTCAGCGCTTGCGGCGTTGACATCAGCCACAGTAAAAGCCAAATGGCGAAGCCCCAACGCTTCGGGATAACTATTTCGCGGCGGGGCACCGGGAATGTAAAACAGTTCGAGTTGACCACCGTCTGGCAACGCCAGATCTAGCTTATACGATCCGCGATGCGATTGAAAGTTTTCATGCAAAATCGCCAAGCCCAATATTTGAGTATAAAAACGTTTGGACGTTTCATAGTCAGAGCAAATGATGGCGACATGGTGGATTCGTTGTAAATTCATGTCCTGGCTCGCGGAGATTTCGATTGCGGATGCTTGAGGCAATTACAAACGCCACAAGTATTCTTTGATAAAATTGATCATCCAGTCGCCAAAAAAATAAGCGATCAAGCCAAAGACCACCATCCCCAACGCGATAAATTCACCCCAAAACAAAAAGGGCTCTCGGGAAATCCCCAGGTCAATCGATATCCCAAATCCGGCTCCAATCATCGCCCCGACTAAAACGGCAACCGCCACATTGGAATCATGATCGTCACTCGACATCGAACTGCCTCCAAATTGCTGAAATTAACCGTCAACGCGGTTGGCAATTCGAATTTCAATTCCGAATATTTGGTTCTGGACCGAGTCGCTTCACGATTTTATCTCGTTCTGACGGGATACCAAAATTTTGTCGATCCGCCACGCGTCGAGATCAACGACTTCAAACCGATACCCCAACGCCTCAATAAATTCGCTGGGACTGGGTGTCCGTCCAAAATGACTCAGCAAAAATCCAGCAATCGTGTGATATTCGGCATCTAAATTACTTTCTTCAATTCCCAAAACCATAAACAATTCCTCGATCGGCGTCATACCATCCACTAAATACGATCCGTCGGGACGCGACACAATCAGCGGTTCATCGTCGATGCTGTAATTGGTGGGCATAATACCGACAATTGCTTCCATCAAGTCGGAAGCGGTTATGATGCCTTCGGCGCTACCGTATTCGTCGACGATCATCGCCATGTGAACTTTGGATTTTTTGAAGATTTCAAGAGCGGCGAGGCAGTTCGTGTTTTCGGGCAAGTAAGGCATTTCACGAATTCGCTGTTCGATTCGGAACATAGAACTCGAATTTAACGCTTCATCTAGTAAATCATGGGACGAGATGACTCCCAAGATTTTGGTCAAATCGCCGTGGATTACTGGGTAACGAGAATGACCTGAGTCATGGACCTTTTGGCGGATAACTTCTAATGTATCATCCAAGTCGATGAAGACGACTTCCATGCGGTGGGTCATGATTGATTGAACGTCGCGATCGCCCAGGCGAATGATTCGCCGCAACATGTCATGCTCGGATGGTTCGATTGCGCCGCTGGCGGCACCTTCTGCCAATGTCGCTTTGAGTTCGGCCTCGGTCACCATTTCTGAACCTTGGCGAATTCCGACTAATTTCAAAAACAGGCTTCCGGAATTTTCGAGCGTGTAAACCAGTGGCGATGCAACCCAAGCGAGGAAGGACATTGGACGGGCGACTAACATGGCGATGCGTTCGGGATTAGCAAGCGCCAGTTGTTTGGGAATCAATTCGCCGATCACGACAGAAAGGTAAGTGATTGCAGAGACAACGGCGATCATGGCAATCCATTTGCCGTTGGGTTTGATCCAGTCAACTGAATCGAGGTAGGGAGCAATTTTATTGGCCAGCTCGGCACCGCCAAAAGCACCTGCCAAAATTCCGACTAGGGTGATTCCGACTTGCACTGTCGACAAGAACTTACCCGAATCTTCGGCCAAACTAAGTGCCAACTGCGCTCGGCGAGTTCCTCGCTTGGCTTCTTGCCGCAGGTGTCTTGCCTCTGAAGGATTTGGAATTTCCTGATTTGGGTTAATATATTCCCAACCCAGGAGAAATTCCATGACCACGAACCGAAGAAAATTCACTGCTGAACAAAAGGCTGAGATCGTTCGACGCCATTTGAAGGACAAGACACCCATTAGTTCCCTTGCTGAAGAGTTTGCCATTCAACCGACCCAGATCTACCAATGGGTCGCGTTGGCCCTGGAGCAACTCGACAAGTTATTTGCCAAGAGTGAAACGGGGAAGTCGCCAAAAGCCGCTCAGAAAATGGCGGACCTGAAAGATCAGAAGATCAAACAACTGGAAGCCAAACTGGTCGACAAGAACGAAGTCATCGCCGAGTTGATGGAGGAGAACGTCAAAGCAAAAAAAGCCAATGGGGACCTCTGAAAGGCGTCTGGGTCCCCCACGATGTTCGCGACTCGATCATCGATTACTTCAACTACTGGATGGAACGAAGCGGAATTGCCTGCAAACAGTTGCTGGCCTGGTCTGGCTTGCAACCTAGCAAATTCCATAACTGGAAAAAGCGTTACGGAAAAATCAACGAGCACAACGGCCAGATTCCACGCGACTGGTGGCTGGAAGAATGGGAAAAACAAGCCATTCTTGACTTTCACGAACGAAATCCGCTGGAAGGTTATCGAAGGTTGACGTTCATGATGCTCGATGACGACAGCGTAGCCGTCAGTCCCAGTTCGGTTTATCGCGTACTCAAGGCTGCCGGGCGGCTGGATCGGAAGTTCATCAAGCCCAGCAAGAAAGGCACAGGCTACATTCAACCCGGTAAAATCCATCAGGAATGGCACACTGACATCAGTTATCTCAATCTCGGGGGCTCGTTTTATTTTCTGATTTCCGTACTCGATGGCTTCAGTCGCTACATCGTGCATTGGGAAATTCGCGAGTCAATGACTGAGCAGGATGTGGAGTTGGTGTTGGCTCGGGCCATGGAAAAACATCCAGGCGTGACTCCGCGAATCATCAGCGATAATGGGCCTCAGTTCATTGCCAAAGATTTCAAGGAATTCATTCGAACTTACAATCTGACTCACGTTCGAACCAGCCCGTACTACCCGCAAAGCAACGGCAAACTCGAACGCTGGCACCAATCGATCAAAGAAGAATGCATTCGCATGACCTGTCCGGCAACGAAAGAGGAAGCGGAGAAACGCGTGGCTGCTTATGTGCACCACTACAACAAATTTCGGTTACACAGTGCCATTGGCTACATCACGCCTGCGGATTGCCTGGCTGGTTTGAGCCTAGTCATTGGAGAAGAACGCGACCGGAAACTGGAAGCCGCTCGACAACGTAGATTGGAAAATCGCCAGTCCAAAAAACTGGTTGCGTAGCTCAATCAGGACCGCTATCATCAAAGAACTTGCACGGAGGATAGGGCAATGCTGAGGAGCAACCTGAGCGCCGCTGCAAGGGCCGAAGTTTGAAGAGGGTGGTCAGCAATGGCCACTCCTCTGTTCTTCAAACTTTGGCACCAATGCGATAAACCTAAGATCAACCGTACCAAAAAACTGTTACCTTTTTTCAGTTAATCCAACGAAAGAAATTCCTTTTCCCGCTGAACCAAGACACAGGATTGGTTTACTAGCAGAGACTATAGCCATTTCGGAAAGGGCAAAAAAGGCGTTAAATACTAAGAGAACAAAAATAAAACTTAACTCAAAAGTCATTGTTTTGCCTGTGTTTTGACCAATATATTGCGGTTTGCACACGTTGTCATCGCGTGAGAGGCAATTAAACAACGGGGTGATGTGGAGCAAACATATGTTGTTCGCATTCTACTGGAAAGTTTGGATTAAGAGGAATCGATTGACGGTTAGCGATTCGGGGGCAATTGATCTACTATTTGGCCGTGTAGGGCGTGGCAGTTTTTTAACGGCAAGCCGCAGCGGATTTTTGCCGTCCACAGACTAGATATTAAAGGTTATCCAGGAATTTTAGTGGCTGGCTGGGGACGATCATCTGGTTTTTCTGAACGATTGGCCACGATTGATGAAGCTTTCAGATCTACATTGATGTAGGTTTCAGATCTACTCTGTGTGACCCTAGCGAAAGTGTGTGTCGAGTCGAAATCAATCTTGCCGGCATTTCCCTGCAACCAGTCTGACGTCCACCCGAATCCGTGTTCGTGCTTTTTGTGTTTTTCGTGGTTATATCTTTTGGTTATCCAGGAATTTTAGTGGCTGGCTGGGGACGATCATCTGGTTTTTCTGAACGATTTGCCACGATTGATGAAGCTTTCAGATCTACTCTGTGTGACCCTAGCGAAAGTGTGTGTCGAGTCGAAATCAATCTTGCCGGCATTTCCCTGCAACCA
>JBGSMY010000320.1:0-14895 GCA_041739975.1 Pirellulaceae bacterium | reverse complement strand
AGCGCAACGTTTAACGGCAAGCCAGAGCGGATGTTTGCGGTCTTCGATTTGGCTATACCGCAAGATCAACGACCGCAAAATCCGCGGCGGCGACGGTGTGTATCGGGTACACGCGTGATACTCTAGTGAGGCAACAAAGTCAATTGTGCCACGATGTTCGTCACAATTCTTACCACGATGGTTCAAGCGCAACGTTTAACGGCAAGCCAGAGCGGATTTTTGCGGCCTTCGATTAGGCAATACCGCAAGATCATCTACCGCAAAATCCGCGGCGGCGACGGTGTGTATCGGGTACACGCGCGATACTTTAGTTAGGCAATAGTAGACATTTGTGCCACGATGGTTCAATCGCAACGTTTAACGGCAAGCCAGAGCGGATTTTGCGGTCTTCGATTTGGCTATACCGCAAAGTTACCTACCGCAAAATCCGCGGCGGCGACGGTGTGTATCGGGTACACGCGTGATACTCTAGTGAGGCAATAGTAGACATTTGTGCCACGATGCTCAAAATCGGTTAGGATTGCTGAAAATATCGTGCCACTTAAAAAATTGGAACACACCGATTTAAACTTTAGTGTTGTTCACAAAATCACTTATCGCTGTGGATAACTCGACGAACAGCCAATAGACGGACTCGTGTTGTCGATCAAGTCGCGTGTTGTCGATCAATTGATGAGAAAGTGATCGAACGATTTGTAAGGAATCATTGCGGCAAGCAATGGCAATGTAGATTTGACCATCGAGCGTTGTGGGGGCGTTGGGGCCCAGGTGACCGGTGATGGCCGCCGACCAATGGGCTTCGGCAGTTCGTTGCAGAGATTGCAAAGCCATTTGTTCAGTAACTTGTTTCGAAACCGAGGTGTGCTGTTGGATGTCTGCAGTGGAAACACCCAACCAATCGATTTTGGATTGATCTCGATAAGTCACCCAAGAACCACACCAATGGTTGCTAACGCCGGCGAATTGGGCTAATTTGGCCGCTGCAAGTCCTGCCGTGCAACTTTCCGCCAGAACCAACCGTTGGTTCTGGTAAGCGAGTTCGTGGAGAATCGCTTGGATGATTGAATCTGTGTTTGAATTGGTTGCCATATCAGGCTGTTAAATAATTGGGAAACGAATAATGGTTCTTTGTACGAGAACCCGTGTAGAACGATTGTCCATGACCGTGGCACAAATGTCCACGATTGCCTCACCCGTGTATCGCGCGTGTACCCGATAAACACCGTCGCCGCCGCGGATTTTGCGGTAGATGATTTTGCGGTAGGTAATCTTGCGGTATAGCCAAATCAAAAACCGCAAAAATCCGCTCTGGCTTGCCGTTAAACGTTGCGCTCGAACCATCGTGAATTGTGACGAATATCGTTGCGCTTGAGCCAAACGCAGAAATCATTTTTTGAGCGATTCGATTGCCTGCTGCCGTGTCGCTTCAAATTCATCGCCGGGGACCCAGCGCGGCAAGTCCTTTTGGTTGGCGGTGATCATGCCAACATAAAACATCAGATGTGCATCTTCGATGGCCCCCGAGAAATCCCAATCGTCTTGGTATTCATCGCTGGGCTGGTGATAGATCGTATCGTTCCAAATCCGCAATTGTTCTTTACCCCAACCATCGGGCTTGCCAATCACATGCACGCCGTTTCCCAAATAGACGGCAGGAACGCCAATCTTAGCCAAACTAAACTGATCCGATCGATAGTAGTATCCTTTTTCCGGAAACTGATCGCCAACTACCACACGGTCTTGCCAACGCGCAACCCGTTGTACGGTTTGATCGAGATCGGACTTGCCAAATCCAACCACTTCGACATCTTTCGTTCGTCCCAAAATGTTCATGCCGTCCATATTAATAACAGCTGCCAATCGTCCTGCCGCAATCGGCGGGTTGTTCGACAAAAATTTTGAGCCCAACAAACCTTGTTCTTCGGCACCAACCGCAGCAAATAAGATCGAACGCTTAGGACGTTCGTCTGGCGGCAAATTGGTGATCGCTCGAGCGATTCCCAATAGACACCCCACGCCCGACGCGTTATCGATAGCGCCGTTGTAAATATGGTCCACTGACGCATCGCGAGCTTCCGTCATACCGATATGATCGTGGTGAGCCATGAATACCACCCATTCTTTGCTAAGCTCCGGATCGCTGCCGGGCAACAAAGCCAAAACATTTCCGGTCGTGGCATTGCGAACGAGCGTCTTTAACGTAATCGATGTGGTAGTTTTCAATGGCACCGGTCGAAAATCTCGGCTTTCCGCTTGCTTGCGCAGCTCATCAAGATCAAAACCTGCCAAAGCGGTCAGCTTTCGTGTGGCATCTTCGGTAAGCCAACCTTTTAACGGCAAATCGTTTTCTGCTTCGTCTCCCAATGACATTTGTTCACCAGTCCAGGACGACTGCACGACTTGGAACGGATAACTGGCCGAAGGCGTGGTATGGATGACAAAAGCACCTACCGCGCCCATTTTGGCGGCTTGAGCATATTTGTAGTCCCAACGTCCGTAATACAAACGCTTGCTGCCAGCAAACATATTGGGATCGTCCGCCGGATCATTGTTCATCATCAATAAGATTTTGCCGCGAACATCGACGTCTTTGAAATCATCCCATTGATATTCCGGAGCTTGAATTCCATAACCGACAAACACAATCTCGGTATCGCCAATCGTTAGTTCTTCTTGAGGCCGCCCGGACCCTGCAATGAACTCTTCGTAATGTTGAATGGCAAGCGATTTGTCACCGCTGCGAAATGTCAAGGTCTTGGGTGCACCGGAGGTGATTCCAACCAATGGGACTTCTTGAATCCATCCGCCATTCGCAGCAGCCGGCCGCAGCCCCATCGCTTCGAACTGAGCCGTAATGTAGCTCATCGACAATTCATCGCCGCGCGTTCCCGGTCCGCGTCCCTCCAAGAGATCGCTCGCCAAAAAACGAATATTGCCCCGCAGATAGGCTTCCGTTATGAACTGTTCCGCAGCTGCTTTTTGAGCAGCCGTCGGTGCGTATTGGGACGAGCCCGTTTGGCCAGAAACATTGGCGGCTTGTCCTGCGAATTGACAAGTAATTGCCAGACCCAATATAAACCTAACGATCTTCATAATTATTTCCTTGCATAAGAAGCCGGTTTGAATCAAGCTTCATACGACCTAAAATCAAATCGAAGTGCCAACGATTGTCATTGTAAACGAATTTTGAGTCCACGGCCAACCACGTGCTACTCACCATGAACACCCAGCGAAGTCAGAAACTCGCTCATTTCACCTGCGGCATGATGGTCTCCCACTCGTCGTGCAATCTCGATTCCGTCGCGCAGTACAGCCCGAGACTCGTCAATGCGATCCAACTCAGCCAATAGCTGACCGCTCATAAAAAACGACGGTACATGGGGCGGTTGCTGCTGACGCAATTCCGAAAACGCCGCCAAGCTTGCTTCAGATTGTTCTTGGCTCCGCAGCTCCATGGCCACGGCATACCGCAAAAATGTATCGTTGGGCTCTTTGGCCAACATTTGTTGCAATTGTTCCAATCGTGACATTGACTACCTCGGCGCAAACTAAGAACGAAAGTCGATGATCGTATCAATAAACAGGTACAATTCAAGTTATTAAACAATGAGATCTCGAATTACCTTTGCCGGTTCGACGCCTGTCAGCCGTTGATCGAGTCCTTGGTAGCGGTAAGTAAATCGTTCGTGGTCAATGCCCAATAAATGCAAAATTGTGGCATGGAAATCTCGAACATGGACTGGGTCGCGAACGATGTTATAAGAAAACTCATCCGTTTCGCCATAGATCGTGCCACCTTTGGCGCCACCGCCAGCCATCCACATCGTAAAACATCGCGGATGGTGATCGCGACCATAATTTTCTTTGCTCAAGCCGCCTTGTGAATAAATCGTTCGCCCAAACTCCCCTCCCCAGATCACCAATGTGGAATCCAAAAGACCGCGTTGCTCAAGATCCGTCAGCAACCCATAAGTCGCTTGATCGGTGTCGCGACATTGACTGGGCAATCGTTTCGCCACATTGCCGTGGTGGTCCCAGTTATTGAGATACACTTGAACGAAACGCACGCCCCGCTCCACCATTCGCCGCGCCAATAATACACTGTGTGTAAACGAACCAGGCTTTTTCGCCTCATCGCCGTACAAGTCATAAGTGCTCTCGGGTTCATCGGACAAGTCCACCAACCCAGGCACACTGGCCTGCATCCGAAACGCCAACTCATATTGAGAAATTCGCGTATGAGTTTCGGGATCGCCAACTTGGCGAAAGTTCAATTCGTTTAATGCCCGCAAGCCATCCAGTGTCGTGCGGCGGACTTCGCTGGACACGCCAGGGGGATTGTTCAAATACAAAATCGGATCGCCAGCACTGCGGAGACTAACGCCTGCATGAGTCCCACTTAAAAATCCCGACGACCATAATCGCTGAGCGATTGCTTGAATTTGCTCTTTATTTGTCGGCTCCGCAACCATCACGACAAATGTCGGCAAGTTGCTATTCATCGAACCCAAGCCGTACGACAGCCAGGCGCCAATGCAGGGCCGGCCGGTGACCATGTTGCCGGTTTGCATGTGCGTAATGGCTGGCTCGTGATTAATCGCTTCGGTGTGCATGCTGCGAATAAAGCACATCTTGTCGACTACTTTGGATGTCCACGGCAGCAATTCCGAAACCCACATACCGTTTTGGCCATGCTGGGCAAATTTAAACATCGATGGCGCGATTGGAAATCGACTCTGGCCGCTAGTCATCGTCGTCAAACGCTGGCCCTGGCGAATGGAGTCTGGCAAGTCTTTATCGTACCAATCATTCATCGCCGGCTTGTAGTCGTACATATCCATTTGCGACGGCCCGCCAACCATATGCAAATAGATCACATTTTTTGCCCGTGGCGCAAAATGCGGTAAATCCGATAGCCCAGAACCATCAACGGTCGGGCCAAGGGTGTCCCCAGTGGCGCCGAGTAATGGGTGGCTTAATCCACCCCCCAAAGCGGCCAGCGCTGCCATCCCCAAAGCATTCTTGCCGCGTTGAAAAAATTGTCTGCGCGTTTCGAACCTCACATACTCGTCTAACATGCGCTGACTATGAGGGTTGTTAAACATCGTTCAATCCACCGTTCTACAAATTCACAAAAGAAAGGCTTTGTACACAAACAAGCCAATATCAGACTACTTGTTCAAGACTTCATCCAAATTCATCAATTGATTGATCAACATGGTCCAGGCCGCCAGCTCCGGCCGATCGAGCCCATCCGAAGTCGGCTGCTCACCCACGGTTGTCAGCTCCGCGGCCGCTGCGGGCGACGATTGATATTGAGCCCTCAATATGGCCAACGACTGTTTGACGATTTCCAGTTCTGCAGTAACAAACTCGCGTGAAAGCAATTTCCTGGCTAACTCTTGCATGCGAATTTCGTCCGCCGCTGAAACGGTAATAGCAGCGTCCTCAGAAGAGACACCCGCAGGTGATGACATCAATAATTGCCCGGCTAGAATCCGAGCGGCTTCGATAAACTGTGGATCGTTGAGGGTCAACAGTGCCTGCAAAGGAGTATTCGTACGTTCACGCTGCACAGTGCACACCTCTCGATTGGGTGCATTCATAATTTCCATCGATGCCGGTGGCGCGGCTCGTTTCCAGAACGTGTACATGCTGCGGCGGTACAAACTCTCTCCCGAATCGGGGCGATAGTTTCGCGTGTTGCTTTCCGGCATCGCCACGGCTTCCCACACTCCGGGTGGCTGGTAAGGCCGCACGCTTGGTCCTCCGATTCGCCCGCTTAACAATCCACTGACGGCCAGAGCATAGTCGCGAACCATCTCTGCATCCATTCGATAACGCGGCCCGCGAGACAAAAATTCATTTTGCGGATCCAATTGCAATTTTTCGGCTGTCACTTGTGCGCTCTGACGATACGTTGCACTGGTCACCAACTCGCGGAAAAATTGCTTGACATCCCAACCTTGCTCGCGAAATGAAACCGCAAGGTAATCTAACAATTCGGGATTCGACGGCATTTGGCCGGCTAACCCAAAATCGCCAGCAGTGGCCACCAGTCCTCGACCGAAAATTTCCTGCCAGAATCGATTGACCGTAACTCGTGCCGTCAATGGATGTCGTTCGTCGACTAACCATTGAGCAAGCCCCAATCGATTGCGTGGAAATGATTCTTGAAATGTAGGCAGAACATCAGGTGTTTCCGGCGACACTTCGTCACGGCGTTGATCATATTCGCCGCGAAACAACACGTGGGCACGCGGTGGCGTCGGACGCTCGTTCATTACATGTGCAATTGTTCCACGCGTTTCAATTCCATTTTGCTCCGTTTGCATTGCACCGAGTTGTTGAAGCTGCGCAGGAAAACTTGCATCCGTAGCCAACAAATAGGTATCGACCAATTCTTGTTGCTCGTTAGCATTGAGCGACTCCCAGGGTTTCGAGGCCAGATACTGTTGCCGCCTTTGGCGACCATAGCCTACGACAGCCTCTGTCGAAAGCACGCGATCGTAAAATAGAATTTCTTGCAGCGCCGTACCGACAAACGCGGCCGTCTCATGCCGTGACCCCAATCGAAACGGAACGGTTGTCCGAATCGTCTCGCTCAACGAATTCTGCTCGGTCTTAGTCATCGCCGTTTTGCCATCGACGAAGATCTTAATCCCTTCGGGGCGAGACGTGCCGTCGTAACTAATCGCCACATGGTGCCATTGTCCGGCGGTCAATCGCTGATCCGTCGCCACGACTTTTAGGGCATTTTCGGGCCAGCGATTGATTAAGTGCATCGCGGGGAATCCGCCTTGCAACCACACATCCCAGCCACGGTAAGCTGACTTTTCTTCCATCCGGGCTATCAAAGCGCCGTCGAGCGTCGCTGGCTTTACCCAGAAACTGACGGTGAACGGTTGGTCCCGCTCCCAATCACCTAATTCACTAGACGTCGGCCGATCTTTGGCGGGTACCACCCAAGCATGGCTGGCCGTAATTCCAGGGCTAGTTGCGGCAACTTCGGTCAACGTCATTCGCTTGACTTGATTGCGAAAACTCCATGCCAATTGATTTGCCGCACCATCATCCAAAGGAATATGGGCAATCAAACCCTCGGTCATCGAAGCACTTAGCTCGTTGGTGACATTGACCAAATTCTGCTTCAACCACGTTTGTGCCGGTTGCTGAGCTTCGTTCCGCTGACGAGCAATCGCAGTTTGGAGCTCGCTCACCAATTGTTTGAGCTCCGCGTAGCGATCTCGCTCATCGACTAAAGGCACGCGAATAATCGGCGGCGTATCTTTGATATTGCCGTCCATCACGGGCTGGGTTGTATTGTGAAAGAACGCCGCCATTTCATAAAACTCGCGCTGACTCAGCGGATCGTATTTGTGATCGTGACAGACGGCACATCCGGTGGTTAAACCCATCCAGACAAGCGATGTCGTTTCCACGCGGTCTCGGGTGTAGAGCACATTGTATTCTTCGGCAATCACACCACCTTCATTGGTTGTGATATTGCAACGATTAAACCCCGTGGCGATCAATTGGTCTAAACTAGGCTGGGGCAATAGATCTCCCGCCAATTGTTCGATCGTAAATTGATCAAACGGCAAGTTACGATTAAAGGCTTCGATGACCCAATCGCGATAAGCCCAAATCTCGCGATAATTGTCAAAGTGGATTCCATGCGTATCGGCATAGCGAGCGTAGTCCAACCAATAGCGTGCCCGATGTTCGCCCCAACGCGGGTTGTTGAGCAATTCGTCGACATACCGCTCATAACGATCGGCCGCCGGATCGTTAAGTACCCTTTCCACCGTTTGCCAATCGGGAGGCAAGCCCGTCAGATCGAGGGTAACTCGGCGGATCAATGTCGCCAGATCGGCTTCGGTGGCAGGCGTCAACCCCATGGACTGCAGCTTTTTCCAAACCAAATGATCCCACGGCTGCCGCGCCCAAGCGCCCGCCGCATTCGAAATCTCCGCCTTTATCGGAGCAGCAAACGACCAATGCTCGGCGAACTTAGCGCCTTCAGCAATCCACTGGCGCAGTTTGTCGATCTGCTGACTCGTCAGCTTTTTGTGCGATTCCGGCGGCGGCATGATTAAGTCCGCATCGCTCTCCAGTACTCTCGACATCAATTCGCTGGAGTCGACATCACCCGGCACGATGGCCTGCATTTCGATAGCCGAGTCTCGCACGTCCAAACGCAGATCAGCCGCGCGAGTATTGGCATCCGGACCGTGGCAAGCATAACAGTTCTCAGTCAAGATCGGACGAATTTCGCGGTTGAAGTCAACTTGTTGAGCTGAAACAATTGCCGACGACAACAATGTGACTAACAAACCGAATCCGACCGCAATGCTTGAGAAACCACCGCCAATACTGAATCCCGCGTGTCCATTCGATCCACCGCGATCGTTGCCAAGAAACGCGCCGATCGTTCTATCAATGATCGTTTTATCAGAGATCGTTTGCGAGCGGACGAATTTTCTATCCGCCAACTGAATGATCCATTTCATCCCTAGGTTCCCGGTGATGCGTTGCCACAATTACAGAATTCAGCCGCCAGCAGTCTAAACGAAAGCTCTGCAGCGGCAATGAATTGTCTGTCTCTATTGTAGTCTAATCGGGAGCCCAGCGAATAGCTGAATAGCAACGCGGGTCAAACAAATATTTGAAATCGCTTCCATGGAGTTTCAGCCAATTTTATGTTGATGTCGTTCACAACATTCAAAGCCAATTGATCAGAAATCCGTGCCTCGCAAATATTCGTGGCAATCGATACAGCTCAATGTTAAATCAAAATAGCGAAGTGCCGAAGCCTCCAGATCGCTTTTTTTGGCAGCAGCTTGCAACCGGTCGGCGGCCATTCGCAATTCGCCATTGAGTCGCTCGTATTCCGCCTTGTCCTTTGGCTGCCAAACATCGCTCCGCATGATTTGTTCGATCTCTTTGGCAGCGTCCGCAATCAATTTGAAATTTTTAGTACTCAGACCTTCGACGACATTTTGCGAATACATTAGCTTTGCGCGCATTAAATCTCTTCGCTCCACCCGCCGCTGATCGTCTTGTTGTTGTTCGTCTTGCCGAGCTTGAACCCACGCAAAACCGATCGCTGTACAACAGCCCATGATAACAATAACCAATTTTGTCAGACCGCTGATTTGCATCATATTCAATTTCCTTCTAAACTTTGTAAGCTGTCACGTTGCCACCAAGCAAATGGATCGGGGTGTCAATCAACCGGCCACCAATGCTCCTGTCTCTGCCACCGCGCGCACAAAATCAGTGGTTGAAATCATGCCAATTGGATGACCGTTGTCGTCGACAACGGGCAAATGCCGAAATCCATTCTGAATCATTTCGCGAGCAGCGAAAATAATATTGGCGTCGGATCGAATGGTGCGTACTGGTTGCGTCATCACATCGGCAACTTGCGTCTGATCGCCCTGATGTACTAACATCTGAATAAAAAATTCACGCGACTCCTCCGTGAGCAGCGGCAACGCGTTCAGGTCAGATTGCATTTCACGCGTGATACTGATTACATCAAAAACCGAAAGAATCCCGGTTACTTCATTGCGTTCGTTGATCACGGGCAAAGCCGAGATGCCATGTAATTCGAATTTCCGAAAGGCGTCGACAATTCGATCGAATTCGCTGATTACAATGGCGTTGGGCGTCATCAAATCGCGGACACAAAGTTCACCAATTTGCGGTTGCATTGTCTTTCCTCGTTTTAACAATCATTAGTCCACACAGGCCAAAATGGTCCGAGGCAATTAGTTAGGCCAGACACTTTTGAGAGGCCATCGATATTGCTTAATCGAACTGGGAGCAAGTGGAGTGCCAGGATCAATAAAAGTTTCGTTTTGAAAACAACTCGCCAATATCGCGTACTTGCCGACTCTTCATTGAGCAACTTGAGCCCAAAGGCCTTCCCAGTTTCACTAAACGAGCACACCGACGTGCGATAAGGCGCGCCACAACCGTGCTAAAAATTTACATTTGATTAAACACGATCCCAAGAGAACGAGTTCTGATCAACTGAAAACTACCAAATGTGCTTGGCATGTCATTTGCTCCGATTTAACTTCACGCTCACCTGACTAGGTCCATGGTGGGACTGAATGGCGAGTACTTTTTCGCAGGGCCAATCGCAGGGCCAATCGCGAAGACACCGAGTTTACCCCGGAGGAGAAATCAAACGATGGGCTGCAAGAATCGAGTCGACTTGTCAGAGGTTCGCGTGCTTGAAGTTATGACGCGAGACGTTACAACGATCCGCTTGGACGAAAATGTACACCGTGCCATGGAATTGATGATCGACCAACGCATTGCAGCATTGCCGGTCGTCAATCACGCGGGCGTATGCCTGGGGATCGTTACCCGCTCCGATTTAAGCGAATTATTCTTGCAGCTCGATGACCAATTCGAACAGCTGGCTCAAGCCCCTTGGTCCGATCTTGGTGGATTGAGCGATGGATTTCGAACCAGTGTCCGGGAGTTGATGTCAAATAACCCGGTAGTAGCGCGATTGGAAGACCGCTTGGTCGATTCTGCAAATTTGATGTCGCAACATGCGTTGCATCATTTGCCCATCGTCAATGAGTCCGGGTATCTCGTGGGCATCCTATCCTCACTGGACATCGTCAATACCGTAGCTAAATTGGCGTCGACCTCTGCTTGTCGCTGCTCAAGTACCACTCATGCCATCGGGCTATAGAATTCGGATAGAATGGAACTAGTATCGACCATGGGTTGGCTGTGGTAAGTTCTGTTTCGAAATCATTCCAACTAACATTAGGGAGAACTGCAATGGGCTTGTTAACCGGAAGGCCAGTGATCGTTCCTTGGGATTTCTCAGAAATGTCGCTTGCGGCGCTGCAGAAAGCCGTCGAATTGGTCAGTAATCCGAATCTAGTACATTGCGTGCATGTGGCACAATTGCCCATGACCACCGACCCGGTTTTTGTTTGGGGTGCAATTACCGAACAATCGATGCAACAACAGGCGCTGCAAGGATTTCAAAATCAAATTGGCAGCGATGAGAAACTCAAGCAAGTCTATTTCACGACGATCTTTGGCGATCCCGGCATCATGATTGCTGACTATGCCAAGGAAAATGATGCCGAGCTAGTAATCATCTCGTCGCATGGTCGAACCGGAGTCAGTCGGTTGTTATTGGGTTCAGTGGCCGAACGAGTCGTGCGACTGTCGCCTTGTCCTGTGATAGTGCTCCGCAGTGTTACTTAATCCAAAGCTACTTAAAACAAACGGGACGACGGGCAACGAACACAAGCGAGTGGCATGGATCGAGAACATAAGGACCCCGAACCTGATGTGGGTGTGTTTTTTGAACACATCAAACACTATGTCGATTGGACCGAGTGGGATGCACGGTGCGTTAAATCGCTTTGGCCCGCCATTGAACCAGACGTCCAATTCATTGTCGACGATTTTTATGCGGCGATCATGCGTCATGCATTCACAGCTCGCGTCATGGTGGGTGGTGAAGCGCAGGTTGGACGACTAAAAGGGACGCTCGCTCATTGGTTGCAAAGCTTGTTTTCTGGAATCTATGACACAGATTTTGCTTTGACCCGCTGGCAGGTTGGCAAACGCCACGTCGAAATAGGACTTAATCAAGCGTACGCCATGGCGGCGATGGCTCGTATCCGCCAAACCATCACACACCGGCTTTGCCACAATCCAACTTTGTCCCGTGAGCAAATTGCGAAAGGTGTTTTGGCAGTCAACAAACTCCTCGACATGGACGCTGCAATTATTGATTTTGCGTATCAACAATCGTTTGCGGCTAAACTGGAACAATCAGCGCTCGCCAAAGTCAAACAAAAAGAGCGATTGGCATTTATCGGCCAAATGGTCACGGGGTTAGCTCACGAAAGCCGCAATGCGCTGCAGCGCAGCCAAGCGTGTTTGGAAGCGCTCAAACTCGACATTGAAGATCGACCTGAAGCGGTCAAGCAAGCCACTCGAATAGAAAACGCATTGGATCGCTTGAATGTCCTTTATGAAGAAGTGCGGAATTACGCCGCGCCAATCAAGCTCGATCGCCAAGTAATCGACTTGGCACGAATTTGCCATACCGCTTGGCAGAATCTGTACCATCGTTGGAACCAGATGCAAACACAATTTGAATTAATCGAGCCTCCTGACCGACCATGTTTGGTTTCGGTGGATCGCCATCGATTGGACCAAGTATTTACCAACCTATTTCAGAATTCATTGGATGCCGGGGGCGTTCAAGGCCGGGTTCGTTGTAGGGTCTTTCGCGACGAAAATTCCAATGAATGTGTCGTCCAAATCGATGATAGTGGACCTGGCGTCTCCGACGAAATTATTAACCGCGTATTTGAGCCATTTTTCACTACCAAATCAAAAGGAACCGGTCTGGGTTTGGCAATTACTAAACGAATTGTCGATGCCCACGGAGGCATTCTGCTATTGTCAAAAAATGATTGGGGCGGTGCCCGGTTCGAATTTCGAATACCTAATACCGAATCTCCCCTGTCGCTCGAAAATGGTCTTGATCTGGTTAACTGAAACAAAGTTCTTTATTGACGAAGGAGTCAATCGATGCGTTGGATACAAGGGACACTGCTCGTTTGTGCGATCGCCGGCTTGGTTTGTTGTCTGGGGGCCGCATTTCAAGATGACGATAAACTGCAGCCAAACAACCAACGGTTTATGTTGGCAAAAATGAAGCATGCAAAGAATATTGTGGAAGGCTTGGCGCTCGAAAATTTCGATACTCTGCAAGCAAGTGCACAGAATCTGATTTTATTAAGCAACGAGTCTGCTTGGAATGTCTTTCAATCGCCTGAATATCTGTCGATGAGCGCCGAGTTTCGTGGCAGCGCCGAACGATTGCGCAAAGCGGCAGAAGACAAAAATGTGGACGGTGCCACGCTGGCTTATTTTGAAATGACGCTCAGCTGTGTTCGCTGCCACAAATATGTCCGCCGCGCAAAATAACCGCGTAAAGTAACCGGCGCTGTCGTGGTCGGCGCTGGCGTGGTCGCCGATGTATTCATCGGCGCTGTCGTGGTCGCGCTGGCGTGGTCGCCGCTGTATTAATCGGCGCTGTCGTGGTCGCGCTGGCGTGGTCGCCGATGTAATCATCGGCGCTGTCGTGGTCGCGCTGTCGTGGTCGCCGATGTATTCATCGGCGCTGGCGTGGTCGCGCTGTCATGGTCGGCGCTGGCGTGGTCGCCGATGTATTCATCGGCGCTCTCAAATTTTGATTAACTTTGATTGCAATTATTTAGTCTTGGATTGTCAGCCTGAGGACAGGCTGACCTACTGTAGCTGACCTACTGTACCCGCCGATAGATTCATCGGCGCTCTCAAATTTTTATTAACTTCGGTCGCAATCCATTGCGGCCTTCACGTGGCAATACGCTTAAGCGTTTCCGGTTCGCAAGAACTGCAATAACCCTTCCATATCAGCCGCCAAAGGCGCCGTAAAACTCATTCGTTCTTTAGTTACCGGATGATTAAATGAAATCTGATGGGCATGAAGTGCTTGGCGTTCAATTAATAAACGCTCAGGATGTTGGTAGTTGCGATTGACGTCACCGATCAAGAACCGATTGCGGCCGCTGTAAAGCTTATCAGCAACAATCGGACAACCAATCGTCGCTAAATGCACCCGGATTTGATGTGTTCGTCCGGTTTGCGGATGTACCGTTACCAAAGCGACCGATTTGAACCGTTCCGTCACTTCGTACATCGTGATCGCTGGACGACTTGTCGAATGACCATCGCGAATAGCCATTTTCTCACGCTGATACGGATGAACACCGATCGGTTTATCAATGATGTCGCGATCAAATTGCGGAACTGGCGAAACAATGGCCAGATACGTTTTCTCGACCCTGCGTTTGGCAAACTGTTTCGTCAGCGCACTGAGAGCATGATCTGTCTTGGCGATTACAATCACACCAGAGGTGTCGCGATCCAACCGGTGAATAATTCCCGGACGGTGCGCCCCGTTTGCTTGGCTAAGCTGCAAAAAATGATAAGCCAACGCGGCTGTAAGTGTCCCTGACCAATGTCCTTTGGCCGGATGGACCACCATACCAGCGGGCTTGTTAATCACCGCAATCGATTCGTCTTCATACAAAATGTCTAACGGCACGTTTTCGGGAATGGGTCCCGTGTGCTCAGCGGCGGGCGGGATAAACACTACGGACTGGCCCAGAGTGACTCGGGTCGATGGTTTGACTGGCGTGCCATCGACGGTAACGAGGTTGCGGCGAATCGCCGTTTGGATGCGGTTTCGACTGAATTCCGGAAACCGCGCTGCCAAAAATTGGTCAACCCGCATCAAATTTTCTGAATCCGCGACGATCAGAGGCGTCGGCAATACAACGGGAACAACCTCCAAATCGCTATCATCGACAACTTCATCCAATGGTAGCTCATTTACCAATTCGGTGGTTAGTTCATCTCCTTTAGACTCTGACATCTGCGGCCGTTTTTCTATTAAAGTTGGAATCAAATACGAGCAAATCGGATTTTTTTTCAGCGGACCGGGGATGCCGCATTTTATTTGTGACACACTTAACTTGCTTTCGTTCGGCCGAAAAAATTCGGTGGCAATTCGTCGCGATGCCCCACGGCGACAGCTCCCCACGCAAACTTTCGCAATATCACCCCGTTTAGGCACCCCGTTCAGGCGCCCCAATAGACATTTTTGCTGTGGTGTGTCACAAATTGGCCGCCAGGCCGAATGGTGCAACCTGCCCACCCATTGCCGTGTGGGCTTTCCAAATTGCGCCGCAAGCGACTTGCTTCCCAGATTAACGCATCGGAACTGGTTTGGCTAATCATCTTGTTAATTTTGCAGGGTATTTCATCAATGCCTTGCTGGAA
>JBGSMY010000319.1:0-6569 GCA_041739975.1 Pirellulaceae bacterium | reverse complement strand
GGCTTGAGCAACGAAATGAGTTGCGCAGGCACATCAGGTGTTTTCGACGTGTTTGGTTTGACAACTGATTTATTGCCGCGGATTACTGCTGAAGAATCATTTTCGTTGTCGCCCACATCGAGCGACGATTGTGTGATGGCCGCCAAATCATCCGAGTTCGATTCTGATTCGGGAAATGGCAAAGCGTTGCTCGGTGGCGATTTTTTCGATGTTGACTTGCCTGAAGAGGCATTGTCGCCGGTTGGCGGATTTGATTTAGACGATTTGGGTTTCGAGGTCATGGCGCTCGGATCAAAAAAACTCAGCTAAATTCAGGTAATTTCAAGTTGCCTATCCTACCAAAAGCTGAGCCAATCATAAGGTCCCATCGAACTCAAAAAATGCATTAACGGGTTCCGCCCAGGGTTCACGAAACGGTGTTTTGGTTTGAAATTAACTACCGCGGCGTTAACGTCGACCTACCGTAGTTGCCGCTGTCCTCAGCGGCAATCCGTTTCGCCGGCAACTGGCAACCAAACTTTCGACCTACCGTAATTGCCGCAGTCCTCAGCGGCAATTCGTTTCGCCGCCAACTGGCTACCGTAGTTGCCGCTGTCCTCAGCGGCAATTCATTCCGCCGACATCTGGCAACCGAATATCCCCCCATTTCGGTAAATCAACAAAACCGAAGCAAAAATGTTGTCGCAATAGTTTTGAAATTTCGCCATTCCGCTGTTTTTACTCGTGTCAGGACGAATCAATTGTCCATTTCGGGTCCCTGTTGGGATCACGCGAGTTGTAATATAAACACAGTCCGGAATTTGGAGATCGCGACGCTTTACTGGCTGTGATGGGGCCAATGGTCGCAAAGGAAAAAAGCAAGTCATCCAATGACTACGAGCGAACGGGAATCACCGTATGAGTAAAACGACACAGCCAGCGCGTCAAATTGGCCTTTTTTCCTTAATCGCCTTGGTTGTGGCGAACATGATCGGTGCGGGCGTTTTCACAACCAGTGGTTTTGCGCTTGGCGATTTGCGCGAGCGACATTGGGTCCTGCTGGCGTGGGTGATTGGCGGCATGATTGCCATGTTGGGAGCGGTTTGTTACGGCGCCTTGGCGCGTACCATTTCTGACTCCGGTGGCGAGTACATTTTCTTAAAACGTAATTTGCATCCTATGGCCGGTTTTTTGGCTGGCTGGATTTCGCTGTGGGCGGGATTTACCGGTGCCATTGCTTTTGCTGCGAAAGGATTTGAATCTTACGCCCGCGCTGGCAATGATTGGTTTGACTCCATTCCATCGGGTCAAATTGCTCTGATCTCGATTTGGGTTTTTGCGATTCTCCATGCGTTGAGGCTGCATGCCGGTTTGTGGACTCAAAATCTAATCGTGATCGTAAAGCTAGTGTTATTGCTGAGTTTTGTTTTGTTCGCGTCATTTGTCATTGGATTTTCACCAAACAGCGGATGGCAAGCGTCCGAGTTGGGTTGGGACGCTCAGCCGTCGAACTGGCAACTGGTAAGTCTGCTTGCGGGCTCGTTAGTGTGGATCTCGTTGAGTTACAGCGGTTACAACGCGGCCGTTTATGTCGCTGGCGAAGTGCGCGATGCGCCGCGCAATGTCCCTCGTTCCATGTTGTGGGCGGCAGGGATCGTAACTTTGTTTTACGTAACGCTCAATGCAATTTTTTTGTATGCACCATTACCCAGCGACATCGTGGGACAGGAATCGATTGCTACAATCGCGGCGGGGGCTGTGGGCGGCACATCGTGGCAATTGTTGCTGCAATTTATCATTTGTCTGTCACTGCTGAGTTCCGTTTCGTCGATGTTAATTGCGGGTCCGCGGGTTTATGCCAAAATGGCTGATGATGGACTGTTTCCCCGCTGGTTTGCCGGCAGCCCGGAGCGAGCGACACCACAGTCGGCGGTTTATTTGCAAGCTGCTCTAACGAGTGTTGCGATCCTAATTTCGACGCTACAGCAATTGCTGGATTATTTGAGCCTGACGTTGTCAATCAGTGCGGCGTTGACCGTATTGACCTTGTTATGGATGAGGCCAACGGCGGACCAACCGCGAGTTAGCGTAGGCACCAAATTTGCCGCCGTCATTTTTGTCGGTGCGACCATTGGCTTGGCGGTTTTGGCGGGTGCAAATAATCCGACAAAGTGGTGGGGCACGGCGATTACTTTGGCGACTGGGGTTATCACCTATATCTTGATTGCGAAAGTGCAAAATGGTCGGCCATCTGAAAAGGCCAATTCACAAGTCACTTAGATGTTAAAGCCCTAGTATCGCAGGAACAAAAAAACCCGGTCGCTAGGCGACCGGGTTTTCTTTTTTTGAGAACAATTCGTCAAAGGCCAAACCGCCAACGCTTGCCAAAGCTAGAAACAGCAGCAGCCCAAAGTGCTTTGACTAGACGATCGTGATTCGTCCTGACGATATGCTCCCGAGAATCATTGGATTGTGAAAAAAACGATGTGGTTTACGAAGTGGTATCTTGGATTTTTTAATTCCTATTTCTGATCGCGAATGTTTTCAGCAAGTCGCATTTGACCAAAAAACGGCTCTTTGTCACGCAATACGTAGAACATAAACGATTTGGAACCGCGGAGGTCAGGTTGTTCGAGGATATAAGCCAAGTTCTCTAAGCTTTCCGTTTTCCAACCATGCATGGCGACTAAAATGTCACCAGCGGATATCCCTTCGCGATCCGCAGGGCTATCGGGTCGGACGCGAGTGATTCGCAAGCCGCGTTGATAACTTGGATGGCGACCTTGCATTTCAGAATCGGGTACCGGCACTAATTGCAATCCCATTGTTTTCCACGCAAGGTTACTCGGTTGTGTGGAAACTGTTTTTCCGGACAATTTGAGGGTTACCGTTTGGATGGTTTCGCTATGAGGGTGAGAAATTTCAAGTTGCAACAAATCGCCAGTATGGTGGTCAATCAGTGCTCGCTGAAAATCGACAGCTAAGTTTGTTTCAGCTCCATCGATTCGAATGATGCGATCACCGGGTTGCAGTGCCGCGATTGCTCCAGCAGATTGCGGAGCGACGTTTTTCACAATCAATTGAGGACGATGACTTTCGTAAACCGTTTCCAGTGTTAATCCATGTTCGACATTGTTGGCATTGATTTGAGCAAATAGGTCCGCGGCAACAGTCATCGCGTCATTCACGGGAATCGCAAACGCGATACCTTGAGCCCCAACTCGGACAGCGACATTGATTCCGACCATTTGGCCATCTAGGTTTAATAATGGACCACCAGAATTACCTGGATTAATGGGTGCATCGGTTTGAATCAGGTTTTCATAAGTTTGATGTTCGTTGACTTTCACGGTTCGTCCCAAATGGCTAATAATGCCAGTGGTTACCGTATTGTCATATCCATAGGCATTGCCCATGGCGGCAACAGTTTCGGCCAACATCAGATCAGACGAGGTGCCAATGGAGATCATGGGCAATGGCTGGCTGGTGGCAATTTTAAGTAACGCCAAGTCAGTGTTTGGGTCGTGTGCAACCAGTGTGGCGGTCGTAATTTGACGATCAGCCGTGGTGACTTGGATGTGTTGTACATCTTGCACAACGTGATAATTGGTCAAGATATAGCCTCGGGGGTCAATTACCACCCCAGTACCCATGCCATTGACATGGCGAGCTTGGTCTTCGGTGGTCGTCGTTCCCTGCGGTGCATTCACGGTTTTTCGCCCGCGCAAATTGACAACGGAAGGCTGGGCGTTTTGGACGGCTTGGACAAGCGGTGTCCGCCGCGAAGTATTATCGCCATAACTGGACAGCGGCCCATTGAGCCAGCCGATTGACATTGCTGCCAAACACAGGCTGCTGCACCACCAATTTCGACGCTGTGTGGCGCTGCGAATTCCGGCCGAGGTCCGCCTCGCAATGCCTGCTTGCGACACCGTACGAATACGATGCGCGACAAGCCGAGAATTAGTTCTGTTTTGCATCATGGCTGAGTCTGACAAGGGTCAAGTGCTTTGAACGGGAGTCAACGCACCTGCGGGTTACTGGGTATAACCAGGGTCATCGGCAGATTTAGAACAATCCGGTTAGATTCGCAGAGGGGACCCGAACACCTTGACTATTTTAACGCGCCGCAAGCAACTCGGCGGCAATGCTATCGTAAACCATGAGTCCCGATCGAGTAAGTTTGATGATTTCAGGACCGACCTCGAGCATGCCCAAATCGATTAAACGGTCAATTGCATTACCCGCGGCGCTTTGCGGTGACATGCCAGCGAAATAGCAATACTCGCGGATGTTTATGCCATCGATTTGCCGGAGACCGACCGCCAATAATTCTCGCGCCGCCGCATTAGGTGGCAATTGTTCATGGAATGCAATCGCAGATTGATTCGCCTCAATTAACTGAAGATAACGAACCGGGCTAGCGTGATTCGTCCACCGCTGGCCTTGAAAATAGCTGGCCGCACTTGGGCCGACAGCAAGCCAAGAATTGCCGTTCCAGTAATTGACGTTGTGGCGACAACGATTTCCATCGCGAGAAAAACTGGAAATTTCATACTGTTGCCAATCATTTTGTCTCAAGAAATCGATGGTGGCTGCGTAGAGATCGCCCCGCAAGTCTTCGTCGAGTCGTTGAAGTTCACCCCGCTGCATGCGGTTCCAAAACACCGTCCCTTTTTCATAGGTCAACTCATAGGTCGACAGATGATGGATTGGCAGAGCATTGGCTTTCTCCAATTCCCCCATCCAATTGTCGATCGTTTCACCGGGAGTGCCAAAAATTAAATCTAAAGAGATGGTCAGTGACGCTTGTTTTAATAATTTGACGGCCAGCTCGATTTGATGCCGATCGTGATCGCGTTCCAGGATTTTTAATTTTGCCGACTCAAACGACTGGACACCCAAGCTAACGCGGGTAACCCCTAGCGAACGCCACAGGGCAACTCGTTCGGGCGTGACATCCTGCGGATTAGCTTCCAAGGAAATCTCTACGACGGGGCCCAGCGGAATATGTTTGGTAACCGCGGACATCAGCTGTCCGAAATCGGTTTCGTCCAAATGGGAGGGTGTACCGCCCCCAAAATACAACGTTCTTAAAGGAGCCATATCGGGCAATTGTGACAATTCGGATTCAATAGCGCGGAGATATCGTTGAACTAGATAGGGACGGTTGGCTACTAAAGCAAAATTGCAATATCCGCATCGATGTCGACAAAAGGGCACATGTACATACAACGAAACTGGCGGTGGCGTCGCCCGATTGGGAGACGCCGCGTTGTTGAACGGGGCCGTTAAATCCATAACTGCAATCGATCATCGAGGTAGTCTGGCAATCGCTCTCGTACCCAAGACTCCGCCTCGGCTCGCGTGTAACGCACGCTGAAGTGACTGGCGATTATTTTTTCGTTCTTGAATTCCTTGGCCCGCTCGACAAAATCATCGAGATGACAATGGCCATGTTTGTGAATGTAATCCAAACGGTGTTCGTCCGCAACAAACGTCATTTCCGCAATCAAGATCCTGGTTTCGTAAAGGATGGGATTCCGATCAAGGCCTGCTGGAGACGTGTCACCCGTAAATCCAACCAAGGGGACTAAAACCTCCCGCGTAATCGTTTCGCCTTTCAGCCGCAAGTCGCGAATTTCGTCGCCTGTAAGATGGGCATATTTTGCCAAGAGCTTTTTGCGACGGTCGTAAACAACGTAACCCAAACACGGCACGCGGTGCTGCATTTCCAGGGCGTCGACGACAAGTTCGCGGGATAGTTCAAAACGCTCACCCGGTTCCACGCCAATCAATTCGCACGGCAATCGCCCGCGATCCAAAGCCGAAAAACTTTGCAACATCTGCCGCACCATGGAGATGGCATATTTCGGCAGATAAATCCTTGGCGGCTCCATGTCCATTAGACGTCGGCGCGCAACGTAGAGCGGCAAGGCAGCAATGTGGTCTAAATGGCAATGCGTAATTAGCCAGTTGGCCGTTCCCATAAAATCCCAGGGATGTGCGCCAAGATCAAATCCAAGTCGCAGTTCTGGTATACGCCAATAGGTCTGTACTGCGGCGCGTGAATAGCCTTCGATTGTAAAATCGCCGTGTTTTGTCGTTTTAACCGGTACGTTATTCAGCATTAGTCTGTCATGGGCTCTAAATTCAAACCTCGCAGTGTAACAAAACTAGTAAAAATCGACAGGTGACCGCTTCTTTTGCCTGGATTCTGAAGGTTCTGTCGATCAACTACAATAATGGATTGCACATACGAATTGCACGCGTTCAAAAGCAGCGGATTAGGACCGCTCGGCGGATTGGGCGCTGGGCAGTTTGGTCCGTCATAACGCCATTTCATTGACATCTGAGTGACATCTGGCCGTTTGGGAGGTTCGTTTACTTGACACAGATAAATAGTATTTCGCCGACGACCGGCAAGCCCTTTGAGGTTGTGTTGGGCATAACTGGCGGCGTTGCCGCTTATAAGTCGGCCATGTTAGCCAGCCAATTGGTACAGAATGGTTTCGCTGTTCAAGTTGTTATGACGGCGGCAGCCCAGGCGTTTATCGGTCCCGCGACGTTTACGGCGCTTACCGGTCGCG
>JBGSMY010000272.1:0-9304 GCA_041739975.1 Pirellulaceae bacterium | reverse complement strand
GCCTGTCCTCAGGCCGACAATCCACGACATAATAATTGCAACTAAAAGTTGCAAGGACTTTCTAACCGCCGCTGAGGACAGCGGACAACTACATTAACCGCCGCTGAGGACAGCGAGCGACGACAGTAAACCGCCGCTGAGGACAGCGGACGGCTACAGTAACCGCCGCTGAGGACAGCGGACGACTACATTAACCGCCGCTGAGGACAGCGAGCGACTACATTAGGTCGGCTACAGTAGGTCGGCCTGTCCTTAGGCCGACAATCCACGACAAAATAATTGCAACTGAACTCAATTCAAATTTAGAATCAACAATTCCAACTGTTTAGTTTTTAGGCGTGTTCCAACAGCGGCCAGTTCGGTTTGACCACCCCGACGAAGAGTGATCAACGAATCCGAGACGTTATGTGAAGATAGATCCAGCGTTCTAATGAGAGCACCATCCTTGCCGGAAAATACCGCGATCGTTGAACCAGGAACGCCGCCAACGCTGATGGTGGTTACCACATCACGTGCTTGATCGCCGTTCAGGTCGTCAACGATGACAATAGCGTTGCCAAAGTCCACGTCATTACCCAATTCGGTAGTCTTTCCGCTCTTATCAACGGAGATAGACGATGCGCCTCCCGAGATATCGCTCCCAGATCGATTCCAAATAATACTGCCATCCTTCAGCGAGACGGCTCGCAACGTGCTTATTGTTCCGTCCGGCCCCGCCCCTGAAGCAGAGGCGACAATCATTGCATGCTCGCCTGGGACTAACAAGTCATTTAATACGGCGTGTTGAGTTTCCGAAATCACACGGGGGTCTTGCGTGCGAATGGAACGTAATTCCTTGAATGACTGACCACAGACGACACGCCAGTCGCAAAATCGTTCCGACGTTTCAGATCCCGTTTTAACTACTGTTGATTGAATCAACCATTCGGCTTGCCCGCCATTTTCATCGGGCAAATTTATCGTTAAGACTCGCGCACCCAACCCCGACTCCATTGGAGTGGCTAATTCAATTTGAACGTCGGATCGAGACTTAAGATCTGGCACACTATAAGCTAGAAGCGATATTGACGGATCGGAACTTTTTGACAACTCCAAAAAAAGTACTTCATGGTCGTTTCCAGTTTGACGAAGTGCAATCGGTCGCGCGACCGTACTGTTTAATCGCTCGGCAAATTCGCCGACATGTATTATTTTCCCAGTTTTCCCAGATATCCAAGCCCCCCGGGTTTTCGAATAATTTTCAAGCGCGAAAATATCGTTAACCGCATCTCCATCAAGATCGCCAACGACATTGGCTGAATCGAAAAAGAAATAACCGCCAAGTTCCGTTCCCGACCCCGTTTTGTCGTGGGTGCCAATCAACCTCCATAATGATTTTCCGTCGCGGCCGCAAATTACTTCCATCCAGCCGACCGGTGTTGCTGAAGAGGAATCACTGTTTGTTGATGACGAAGCAACCAAGATGTCATCATAGCCATCGCCATTCGTGTCACCCAAATTTGCAAGTCCCCCACAAACAGAGTCCTTGATAACAGAGTGTTTGAACGTTGAGACATAACCTTTGCCAACCAATGGGATGGACTTGCTCAGCGACCACCCATTCGGTTTCGAGCAACCGATGAGAGTCGCAAGGGCAATTAAGCCAACCATAGAACCGGAGCTCAGCATTTGCGCAAATACCGGATGATGCAATCGTTTCATTTTGAGCCAATACTTGATATAGGGATGAGTCAAGTCAAACGGTCACTGACGACTTAAAATGCCGCGCCAATTCCAGTAGTCCGCGCCGCGTAAGTTATGCATCAATTTTATCAAATTTTTAAAGCCGTATCTTGTTTAATGGAACTATCGAGGTTTGTATAAAAACGGAGTTTACAGCACCGCCACAAATATCGCCCGCCGAGGCCGGTGCGAAAAATTCGAATGGATGGGTCAATTTCCCCTCAATCGCGAAATCCCAAGAATTATCTAAGTAGTTCTTGCAATTTCGCCTAGACAGTTTTCAGTTGTTTTGAACAATCCCTGCTAGCTCGAAGCTTTTCTTCTTAGTTCCTTCATTTGCCCAAAGGTGGATTGTCACTCTAGGAATTGGTAAGATGAGGCATATCGGCCTGAACCTCTGAACTGGTCCGTGTCGGATTCCGTAACAAGCCTATCCGTAGAGCACCGAATGGTACGTCGTTTCTTTTTTGAATAGGAGCAGAGAGATGAGTCGCAAGATTTTGCTGTCAATGTCGTTTGCATTGTTGACGGCTGCATTGATCACCGCGAATTTCAACAGTACAGTTGTCGCGGAAGAGATTGAAATCGGAGCCAAAGCACCCGAGTTTAAAGCTGTCGGAACCGATGGCAAAGAAATTTCGCTGGAGTCCACCAAAGACGCCAAAGTCACTGTTTTGGCTTTTACGTGCAACAACTGCCCCGTCGCCATCGCTTATGAAGACCGCTTTATCGAATTCCAAAAGAAATTCGGCGACAAAGAAGTCAAGTTCATTGCGATCAATGTCAATGCTTCGGAAAACCTCGACGCCATGAAACAACGCGTCGAAGAAAAAGGCATCAACTATACTTATGCCTATGATGAATCGGGTGACTCTGCTCGCGCTTTTGGCGCGCGTGTGACCCCGCATATTTTTGTGCTCGACGGCGAAGGCAATGTTGCTTATCGCGGATCGTTTGACGACAAACAAAAAGAACCCACGACACCCCATTTGGAAAATGCCGTTAACGCTTTGTTGGCTGGCAAGAAACCCGAAACCGCCAGCACCAAAGCTTTTGGATGCGGCGTGAAACCCAAGAAGCAATAGTTCGCGACTTATTTTGTCGAGAATAATCAGAACTTTCCACACCATCGCCGCCTCACGAGTCGGCGATGGTGTTGTTTTATGGATTGGGGTCCCAATAACTTAAATTGATGGTAAAGAAAATGAAACAATCTAGGCACGAGCGACGGGGCGAGCACCATCAATGGTGGGTTGGAGTTTTTTTTATTTGTACGGTAATCGGCGGCTGTTATTCGGCGACCAATCAAGTAGCAAATGAATCGGGGTCAACAACGCAGCCGGTCGCGCCTCGCCAATCAGAATCAAAATCTGGCCCATCAGAAACACAATCAGAAACCAAACAGTCTGGTACCGGCCAACAGGTTGCCAAAAGTTCCCCTGTTGCCGAAAAAACAATCGCTCTGACGGTTGGCAATGAAGCAACGTTGGACCAGTGGATTAAAGACAACCGTGGCAAAGTCATTTTGATTGATTTCTGGGCAACTTGGTGCGCGCCCTGTGTGTCACAGTTTCCACATACCGTTAAACTGTCGCAAGAACATCGCGAGCAAGGTCTGGCAGTCGTATCGGTCAGTATGGATGAACCTGATTCCGAGCAGCAGGTCCTTGAATTCTTGCAGAAACACCATGCGAATTTTGCCAACTTGTTGACTCCTTATGGCGCAGGTTCAAAGTTTCCCGAGGCTTTTGAGATGTGCGGCGATGTGCCTTTTTACAAACTTTACGATCGCCAAGGCCAGCTGCGTTATGTTTTCAGCGATCAGCCGGATGGGCTGGAAAACGGCGAAGTCATCGCTCAAATCGATCGGCGAGTCGCCGAGTTGCTGGCCGAAAAAGTTCAATAGCGAGCCGTCGATGCTTTATCATGATTGTCGGTGGATTTGTTGTATCTCGCGATTGGCGAGTGCGTTGACATTTGCTGCCGCGCTACTGCAAATGGAGAGTTGCGTCCTGGCATGGCAATTGGGTATCGGACCCGTTGATCGTTCACCTGTGGATTTGGTGCTGGGTCCCGATGAGTCTTGGCTAGTGACCGCAAACCAGACTTCCAATAGTGTTTCGCTAGTTGATGTGAGCCAAGCGCAAGCTCGAGTGCTGGATGAGATCTCAGTAGGCGAACGGCCTGAATCGTTGACGCTCGTGCCGGGGAAAAATCAAATCTTATTGACTTGCGGCTACTCCGGCGAGCTGCATCGACTGAGCGTAACTGGAAATCAGTTTCAGCGAGAGCAGGTCCTTCAGCTGGGGTTTCATCCGCATGGCATTGCTGTCACGCGCGATGGTCAGCGGGCTTATGTGGCCCTCACCGATGCAGATCAGATCGCTGTGGTTGATCTGGAAGCCAACCAATTGTTGGACAAGATCGATGTTGGACGGTGGCCCCGCTATTTGGCTTTATCTGCCGATGAATCGCGATTGGTTG
Organism: Pirellulaceae bacterium; assembly: GCA_041739975.1. GTDB lineage: Bacteria > Planctomycetota > Planctomycetia > Pirellulales > Pirellulaceae > BJ22. The sequence continues at coordinate 5,098 of JBGSMY010000272.1, read as the reverse complement.
TCGGCACCAGCGGTGACCGAGGAATTTCTATCGTCGACTTGAACCAGCGGAAACTGGTGCATATCGATCGATTTGTCGGATTAAATATTGGACAGATGCAATTGGCAGCAGATGGCCAGCAGGTTTATTTTCCTTGGATTGTGTATCGCCGCAATCCGATTAACGAACGCAACATTCGCCAAGGTTGGGTTTTGGCCAGTCGTTTGGGGCGGATTGGATTTGCTGACGACGCGCATCGCGAAGCGTTGTCGTTGGATCCATCGGGCGAAGCGATCGCCGATCCTCATGGGTTGGCTTTGACGCCAGATGGTCGGCAGGTTGTCATCGCGGCGTCGGGGACTCATGAACTGGTCATCATGCAAATGGAGGGGTTGCCGTTTCAGGATCGGGGCAGTACCGATCACGTTGACGCGGAGCTGCTCGGCGACGCCGCGAGGTTTGCGCGGATTCCACTTGGTGGGCGCCCCATGGGAGTGCGAGTGGCCCGCGACAGCCGCACGGTCTTTGTGGCCAACTACCTCGACAACTCGATTCAAGTTGTTGATTTGGTGAATCGAGAGCTTCGCCAGCGAATTGAATTGGGCGCAGCAGCGGTGCCGTCGTTGGCTCGTCGCGGCGAGGCAATATTTTACGATGGCCGCCGCAGTTTGGACCAGTGGTACAGTTGCCACAGTTGTCACTATGAAGGTGGCAGCAACGCGGTGGTCATGGATACGCAAAATGACGGCACATCGTTGACCTTCAAAACAGTGTTGCCGCTCTATGAATTGGATCAATCTGGACCATGGACTTGGCACGGTTGGCAAACTGATCTGGACCAAGCGATGCGGCATTCCCTGTCGACGACGATGTTGGGCAAACGTCCTGCGGACGATGATGTGAGAGCCTTGGTCGCGTATTTTTCCCAATTGCGTACACCGCCCAATCCCTGGCAAGTGGCGTTGCACGCCGGAATGGATTCGACGCGAGCGACAGCGGTCAAGCGAGGTGAACAAGTTTTTAATAGCTCACTGGCCGCTTGTGCGGAGTGTCACTTTGAACCTCGATACAGCGATGGCGAGATTCATGATTTAGGTCTGGGTGACCGCAACGACGCTCATCGCGGATTCAACACACCTTCGCTGCAAGGAGTTTTTCGCAAAGTTGTATTGTTGCACGACGGACGTGTTGCCAGTTTAGCCGAATTACTTCGCGGCCCGCACGCTCCCGAAAACGTCTCCGGCCAACCACTTTCGGATCAAGACTTGAGTGACTTGATTGAATACTTGAAAACGCTGTAGTTAGGTTTAATGGTTATCCTGAAATTTTAACGGCTGGCTGGGGACGATTCGATTTCAATAAACCAGGATAACTATTTTTCTCGGAGCGTTATCTTGCAACCGCCATGGATATTACGGGCTTCACGGTGCTCTAGTCGATTGGCCACGGTTGGGGAAGATTTCCGATCCACTCTATGTGACCCGCGCGAAAGTGCGTGTCGAGTCGAATTCAACCTTGCCAGCAGTTCCCCGCAACCAGTCTGACGCACCCCCCAATACGTCGTTCGTGTTTTTCGTGGTTAAATCTTTTTTACCACTAGATTCCTCGAAGAGCCAATTTAATAAACTTGTGTTAGTCCGCGCCATTGCCATCTCGTTTTTCCCCGCGGGGACTTAATGTCGGCAGCCAATGGGCTGTCGTCCGCAGTTTCCCCACCGACCTGAAGCATTTGGATTCTTTCTGAGGTGTAGTCAGAATTGCGGATAATCACTAAGGAATAACAACTTAACCGTTCGGCTCACAGTAAGGCCGGCCGGCAAACACGGCGGTTGTCCGAAGCGGATGGTAGGTTATCGTCCCATTCAGCCTGCAACAACGATTAGTGCTCCTCTCCTTTGAGGGCATGGGAAATTTCGATAGTGGCAACGCCGGCAAGTGCCAAAAGCATTCCCAAGACTTCCCAGCCACTGGGTCGGCGGAACTGAATGTATAGATCCCAGCCCAGAACAATCAGCGTGTGCAGAGCAGCTACCATCACAAAGACTACCGATAACGAGCGATTGCTGTACCGCAATAGAAAGGCAAAAGCCAGCAAACTCAAAACCCATACCAATAGACCAGCCGCTAATTGCCAGTTTGCACGAGATTGAGCCCAGGCATAAAGCAATAAATCACCGCCAGCTCCAAGCACGCCAATCACCATCACCAAGGCATAGACAACGGATAACTTCTCTGCCATTGGGACTTCGTCCTTGTTGCGCCTATCCACCGCGATTTACCAACCGTCGACAATCGGCCGTTCGGCACCGGCATTCAAATGTCTTTTCCGGATCCTCAGGCATTCCGTAATCAAAAGTCAATTCTTCGCCTATCGAAACTTGGCGACGGGTCACGACAATGATCTGACCCTGGATATCCAGATTGGGATCGCAACTGTGGTTAAACCGCTCCGCGTCATCGATGGCAGTCAAGCTGGTCGAGCACAAATAATATCCCGCAGCAATTTCCACTGGAAACCGACCGAAATTGGGAAATTGCTGCTGCAAACTCTGGACCTCCGCAGAAGTATAGACCACCCCACCCCAGACTGCCACTAGTTCTCCAGCAGCCAAGGCCTCGCGCGCAAATACGCCTTGTCCTTCAACTGACGATGGGGCAATCCGGCATTTGTCGGACAACCAGGAGTGAAGCCGCATTAGTGTCTCCCGTTTGATGTTTCCTGTTCGACGAGGCCATCAATTGGAGAAAATTTCCCCCAATTGCCTGACGCTTTTCCCGCGCCGTTCGACCTACCAAATGCCGACGATCAATCGTTGGACACTACTCCAGATCTGGTATTGCAGATCTCCGTTAAATTTGCCGGACCACTGGCGATCGCCATTTAAATCTAGAAAGACCGTGCGATTGCTGACCACTCCGAGATCCGTCACCCCGTCACCATCCCAGTCACCAACAACCGGCACTCGACCGCCTTTGACAAAAGCCAAAATGCGATCAACCCCACCCGGCTGCCATTGTCGATTGCCATCCAGATCCAACTGAAATGTACACAGGCCTTGGCCCGAACTGCTGAGCATTGTCGCTGCCGGATGAAACGTACCGACATCGGAAACGCCATCTCCATTCCAGTCACCCACAACCGGTACACCCTGGGATGACCCAAAAGCGAACTCGACATCCACTTCCGGACCGTCCCAAACTCCATTGCCATTGACGTCCAGCATAAACATCACGCCGCGTCGAATGCCAACTTCATCAATCCCGTTGCCATCCCAGTCCCCGGTAACCGGCTGGTCCCCAGGTTCGCCGAAGGGCACCTCGAGATCGCCGCCCGCACTTCCATCCCAGACCCCGTTGCGATTGGCATCAATCAGAAAATCACCCGCCACAAACAGGGCTTGTTCGTCGGTCCCATCTCCATCGGAATCAAAGCCGTTCAAGGGGATGGCGCCGGGAATTCCCGCACCAAACTGGTTGATGTCCAAGCCCAAAGACTGGGTGGGCAATCGGTAATTCTGTCCATCAAATTCGCCGATCCTATCCCGCCGGAAAGGCTCGTTTACCGGAAATTCGAGAACGACATAATTTCCTAGATCAGACGATGCGCCAGGGTCGCCGCTATTGATAAACATGCCGAGATTGCCGCCGTGCCGGAAGAAGACATTGTAGTTTTCAAACAGCGAATAGGCGGAATAATTAAAGGGCGATCCTTGCATCAGCGGGGCCAAATCCAACACGTCATCGCCATCGAGAGTGATTAATAGGTTCCGGTCATAGTACACCTGCCCTGAATTGGGCACACGTTCATCTGTCCAAACGTAAGCATCGATCGCCAACGCCACCGTTGACCCGACTGGATAGGCATCGACCACGGCCAAACTGCCCCAGCCCAAATCCTTCAGAAAGGCGCCATCGCACATTCGCCAGACACCAAATCCTTGCGAAAAAATGCGCTCATCATTCGACAAATGAAACACTTCGCGAATTCCAATTTGGCCATGAATCGGGTGTTCCACCAACAACCGCCATTCGCCATGAAAGCTCGCTGCGGCATAAGTCGCAGGCCATTCCAGAAAGGAATCGGGAATGACTTCAAATTGATCAGGCCAACTCGAAGTCCGTCTCAAGGCTAATCCGCCAAGTCCAAACGATCCACTGGCACCGGTTTTTGCATATTTGCCATCTTTACTGATTTGTGTCACCAACCTCAATGGATTGAAGTTGATGGGAAAGGGCACGGAATAAGGCGGAATCAAAGATCCGACAAAGTTTCGATAAGTGTTAACCACGGGATCAACCTCCCACCCAACCACCGTGCCGTCTTCTGCAATCCCGGAAATCAAACCCGCATAAGTTTGCGGCATACCGGTGGGATGTTCCGTGGGATTGAGATTTTCGTCCCATATGGTCGCAGCCGACCCTAGACCATATTCAACACCAATGGCATTGTCGCTGGGACTAAGTCCCATGATCAAAGTGCGGTTGCCCATTTCGATAATTTGACCAGCTAATGAGAATCCTGCTGATCCATTCAACGAGGGCAAATATTCAAACTGATTTACCGTAACCGAGCTGGGACCAAGCGGTACTCGTACAATCGCGGCGTTCCCATCCACTGGGGCAAACGCATCGCGATCCTGACAGGAAATGATCAGGTCAGACCCAATCACCGCTACATCTTGAAACGTGCCCGTTTCCCAATCTATATGGGGTGCCCGGTTCCCGGTGGCGCATTGAACTGGATAAATGTCCGACTTCCCATGGGTTCTAGCACATCCGTGACGTTTTGACCGATGCAAATACAGGTTAGCGCAGCTGCCAGAACTAAAACCATTGACCAAATTGAACCCCGGGCAATTCTAAAGACAGCACTCCTGCTCATGAAAAACCTCAATTTGCCAGACGGATAAAATAAAGAATTTATTATAATACCGACAGGATGTTTCTCCTAATCGGCAATTGATTTCGCGATGCGCAAGGGTGCATGAAGCCTAATGCGTCTGGTGGATTGGTGTAGCGTGAAAAGGAGGAAAATTGGATACTTGGGGTTCGTGTTTGTAGGAAGTTGAGGGATTTAGATACGATCAGGAAGGAAATTACCATGTCCAAGGACGGGCAA
>JBGSMY010000256.1:0-8819 GCA_041739975.1 Pirellulaceae bacterium | reverse complement strand
GGGCGTTGTTGTGTCGGTTTTTAGCTGAGAGTAACTCACCACCGACTGTCGTCGGTGGTTTCGTACATCAGTGACGATTAACGAATTCCAATTATCGCGCGATGCGAAAACCAAGATTGCCAAATCGACTGTCCGGATGGGTTCGGCCGCGTGCACCAGATCCGGAGTCGCCAGAACTTAGGGCAACGCCACCTCCCCGATATATTTTTTCCATCGAAATATTAGATTGCAGCTTGTCGGACGATGAACCCGGAATACTCGTCGTTTCACTAGGCTCGTTCTCTACCGCCGTCGACTCGTCAGGTTCTGGTCCATAGGGATCGACTAATGGCTCTTGCCCCAAATTCTGATGCCAATCAAAACACCACTCCCAAACATTTCCATGCATCTCATGGATTCCAAATCGGTTTGGCAACAAAGACCGGCCAGGCACAAGCGGCTTGCGCCGAAAATTGGATACATTCACATACGACGAAATCAATGACTCATCGTTGCCAAAGTGATAATCGGTTTCTGAACCTGCTCGACAAGCAAATTCCCATTCCGCTTCTGTCGGCAAACGAAATCCGTCAGCCTCTCGATCCCATTCAAACCCATTGACCTCCCGAATCTCATTGGGGTCATTGCGACTAGACCATTTCCACTTCGTCGACAATCGCCGATAAACCGGTCGCAATTGACAACGTTGACTCAGCCAGTTGCAAAACAACACGGCATCAATCCAACTTACTTCCGTGGCCGGCAACTCATCAAACTCGGCTGTGGCTAACCTATTAGCAAAACTCTCCCGCCAATTAACCGGCTTGTCGTCATCCGACACAGTTGCGTCTTGCAAAAAAAGTTTGAATTGCCTCCAATTGATTTCGCGATCTGCCAGATAAAACGGTCGCGTCAATGTAACGTCATGTGGCGGATATCCTTCGTACATCACATCTGGATTTAAACGGCCCAACCTTTGACGACCCGACTCAATCCGAACCAACCACAAATCATCGGGGCCCGCCCAAAAAGCGCGGCCATAATCTGCGGCTTCAGGCATAACTGCTCGCCCGCCCCAAACGCGAATCGCGGAAGCCGCTGCGGCCAAAACCCCGGCATCCTCCGTCGCGGCGATCAAGGCCTGCAGTGATCGCTGGATTTCCATCCGTTCCAACACGCTGTACTCAAGTGGCTTCATCAACGCCAACCCACAACCGTATGCGTACAAAATGTTGCTGTCCGTTTCCCGACGCAAAAATTCGGAAACCTGAAAGCAGCTCGGATGAAATTCCGGCAACAAATGTATCACGGTGGTTCGACGTTGGGGATCTGACGCGTCGAGCTTACATAGTTGCGACATATACTTCGGATGCCCAACTGCCGCTGCCACAATCGCGACTCGCGCCACTGCATCCTGTAGATCTTGTGATCCCATATCTGCGGCTTCCATTCGCGCGATTACTTCTTGCCAATGCGCGTCGTTAAGTCCAGAAATTCTCTGCAGGGCCGCAATCAAGTTTTGACATTGCCAAGGCGAGCGAAATGATTGGTATGTAGCTTCCAAGACCGGTTCGATCGCTGGCTGATCGCTGTGAGCCAATGCAATCGCCGCATTAACTTTCGCTTGCCGGTCATAAACTATATTGTCCAAAATTTCTTGAAGCTGGGAAATAATCTCTGTTTGCGAAAGGTCGACCGACTCGATTGCCAATGGCAAAGCGCCCGGATTTGCATCGGCAATTCGCTTTACCGCGGCGGTCCACTGAGCCATTTCTTGTTCGGCCAACTGTCGGTTTTTCACAGAGAGCACATTGGCCGTTATCAGCCCCCCGGCAATTAAAACAAAAACAGCGATTACTAACGCGGCATTGATGGCGGCCGTTCGCGGATAACGACGAACCCAACGTACCATCCATCGCAAACCGGAAACTGGACGCGCTTTGGTCGACTCACCAGCCAGAAATCGACGGAGATCCTCAGCCAATTCCAACGCCGTGGCATATCTGCCGCTCGGCTCCTTGCACATGGCTTTGAGACAAATGCTATTTAGATCAATTGGAATGTCACGATTCAAGCGACGAGGCGCTACCGGTTCTTCAAATTGAATCCGCCGCAATAACTCGACCGTCGCACCTTGAAACGGCGGAATCCCCGTCAACAACTGGTAAAGCGTCGCCCCTAAACCATAGATATCAGCTCTCTGGTCGACTTGATCTGGGTGAGTCAGCTGCTCGGGACTCATATAGGCAGGTGTACCGGCAATCAATTGATCGCTCGATTCCCATTGATCGCGATCCAGCGAGCGGGCCAAACCAAAATCGATTAATTTTGCCCGCCAAGCAAATTCGTTGCGAGGCGTCGGCACCAACAAAATATTAGCGGGTTTTACATCGCGATGAATCAACTGAGCTTCATGCGCGTGACTTAACCCAACGGCCGCTTGGCAAATGACTTCTGCGGCCTCGCGCGCTGGGATTGCCCCTTTTTCAGAAATCCATTGCTTGAGTGAAGGACCTTCAATGAGTTCCATGACCAAAAATGGAAAATCCGCTTGGTCGCCCACAGCATGAATGGTAACGACGTGATCGCTATTGAGCTTGGCCGCGGCTGATGACTCGCGGATAAATTGACGGTACACCCGACCATCAATTTGTTTACCAGCAATGATCTTAATCGCAACATGCCTTTGCAGCGTCGGATCCCAGGCAGCAAAAACAGTCCCCATTCCTCCGCGACTGATCAATCGCCTCAACTCATATCCAGGTACATGTTTGGCCCAGTCGTCTATCGCTTGTGGCAACGCTTGTTCGCGTTTACGTTGTAAAAGTTCATTTAACCCACGGTCGCTATCGTGAGAACTATCACCAAGAATTGCTGACGACGGATGCGAGACGCGCGCGGCAGAATCTGATCCCGGATTCCATTGACCGGCAAGGTCCAAAACTGCTTGTTGAATCACACCCGAAAAACTTTGCGACTGTTGTTCCAGATAATCATCGCCATCATCTAAGCTGGCCAGTAACGACTTGACTTGGGACCGTATCTCGTTCGTTACCGATTGTGCCTCCAAGTAACCAGATCGCTGGTTAGATGGTAATTCTAAAGCCTCATGAAACAGAGCTTCAATTTTTTGCCAACTCTGACGATCCATATTCGCGGGCACGGCGCTATACCTATTTCAAGAACATAATCCTTTGAGAAACAATCAATCCCATCCATACAGGCGAAAAGGCCGCCGCGTTTGGCTCACATTCGAATCGAACTTTCGTTAAGTTCTCGAAATAACCAAGCCTTGGCCAAAGTCCAGTCGCGTTTTACCGTGGCGACCGAGATCCCCATAATCCGTGCGGTGGCATCCAAATCTTGACCGCCAAAATACCTCAATTCGACGATTTCCGCTTTCCGGGGATCCAATTCCTCCAGTCGCTGCAAGGCTTCGTCCAGGGCCATTAAATCCAATAGGGGCATCGCCTCGACTTTCTCGCTGAATTGACCCACCGGCGACTGCAAGAAAACTTGGTCAACGCTCCGTTTTTTTGCTTTTCGTTGCCGAGCATGGTCGATTAAAACGCGTCGAATCGTCCCAATTGCCGCTCGCAACAATTCATCGGGCGACTGAAAACGCAGTTGACTGAGCTGCGAAAGTCGCAAATAAGTTTCATGGACAATTTCGGTAGTTTGCAGACTATGGTTAGCTTGTTCGCCACTCAAAGCGCGGGACGCGTAGTCCCGGAGTTTTTGATAAACCTCCGGCATCAACTGGTCGAGTTGCAATTTCGGCGGATTGGAACTCATGGTTGCTAAATTCCACGAAAGCCCGATTGATGTTGGTAAAGCAAACGACGCGGATCCGGTCGCACACTCAATGAATATCCGGCGTTCGTCACAGATTTCATTTTGACTGACCTAAATGAGAATCGCAATAGTCCCGTGTTGCGTTTCGGTTCGCTGATGGATAGTCACGAAGATATTGAACCTAACTGATCGCCCCAACGTGGTTTACTTATCTCCGCCATTCGCGGGAGAACTTCTCCAGAAGAATCGATTGTAGATCTCAGGATCAAACGGGTCCCTGGGAACAAACGTTCGCGAATCCGCAGTCAGACTAGGCACGGCAGGTAAGTCGTCATTTGATGATTTCGGTGTATTGGCGGACGGACTTGTTTGTCGGGCTGTACTGTTAATGTCCGGCTTAGTGACCGGCGTTGCCGACTTTACAGCGCTCGATTGTGTATTAAGGTCGCGTGGCGGCTGCGAAAATGATTCACTGCTATTCTGCGTCAATGTCACAGGTGTAATTCGCGGAGCTGCCTGCAAAAACTCATCGACAACAGATTCGTGAGTATCGTTTAGTGAAGCGATCCAAGTCTTTAGTAATTCCAATTCCCTCGAATCCGCGCTCCACGCCGGGCTCAACTGGTTCGCGTGGGGCGATTGCGCCATGGCCAGTAACGATTGATTGGCCGGGACATGCGGCTCCAGGAACTGCAATGCGCGATATAGATTCTGCTGACTGAGCCGAGTTGGGTTCGTACGTTCGATCCCAGTATCAATCAGTGTCAACTGGCGTTTATTCGATTCATGGCAACCTGCATTGTTGCAATCTCGCAGGAGGATTGGCTCGATATGCAATTGAAAATCGCGCCAAGTTTCGGGAGTCACAGCGGTCACCAACCGATTCAGTTCGCTCTCGCTGAGTAAATACTGGCGATTGATCGGAGCCGACTCGAAACTTACCGGCCGTACTAATGGATCGAGGTCGATAAATTGACTGTCCGGATCGTCGTCTGCGATTGTTGGCACTTCCGCTGTCACAATCGCCGATGTTGGCGGCAGATCGCGAAATTCAACCTGCGTGACGGCCACAACTTGGGCCCGTTCGGGTAACGGACGACGCGCCGTTTCTAGTTGACTCTGAAGCTGCAACCATTGAGTTGCCGAAATTCGAGTCGATTGCAGTCGAACCAAGGTTTGTTCGGCCTGCTGCCACAAACGATAACGCATGCACCAATGAAATAACTTCTGGTGCGATTGAAGGTCATCTTCCTTGAGTCGCGAGGCCAAATAATGATAGACTCCATCAGCGGTCTGAAACGTGGCATCCACGTCGGACTTGGGTAATATAATCTCCGAACCATTGGATTGTCGGACCTTCAAATGCATTCCGCTGGGAACAATTGAACCGGCAATCATGTTGCCATTGCGCAGCAGTACTTGACGCACTTCCGAAATTGGCATATGCGTTTCCAACGACGCATCGGCCGACTCCTGCGACGGTGGGGCATTCGCAAATCGCTGTTGTTCAAGAAATTGTTGCTCCCCGCGGAGACCGCCAACGGCAAACGCCAGCCATATAATCGTGCAAACGATTCCAATAAAACTTTGGTTGTGACAGCTTGCCATGATTCACCCCATTGAACCGCTTTACGCCATGAAATCAATGTTTTCACGGGTAATCAAATCGAATAAAGGGCGAACTGTAGTGATTTTTTAGCATAGGGTCAAAGCCAACTGTAAGGCAAAGAAATTGCATTGTTTGAATCACCGACAAAACGACCGTTTAGATTGCCAGGGTGAGTTGAACTAAATCTTGCGCCAACGAAAAGTGGAAATACACCCGCATCGGGCTGGCGCCCGCTCATGCACTTTGAGATTTCGAGTTAACGGATCAACCACGAACTTTGCCGTCGAGGCAATTTGCCAAATGGCTAAAAACGATAGCAGTCTGAGCTTTGCTTAAAAAACGAACTTGGCAAGGAATACCTGTTTTTCCAAATCTCCCATTCTACCCAGACTACGAGATGGCATTTTGGCTGCAATTCGATGCGGTTAACGGTGGAGTAAAAGCCGAAAAAAGATTAGAGTCGATTCTAGGCCGGGCCGCGATTGTAATTGCGGCTCAAAATCATTGATACACAAAATTGGCTGAACCTGAAATGAAATTGAATCCCGGCAAAAGTGATACTTAGCTGCCCGGAACCCGTTGAGGAACTGTTCGTGCAGGCTACAATTGGCCGGTCAAGAGCCCTCTGAGGGTTTATAACATTTGAAACGATTAAGACGAATAGACCACCTGTGAAAAAGGAAAAATTGCGATGTTAGATGGTAACCAAGAGATTTTTGCGGACGGAATTGGCGAGATTTCACTTTCGGGAGGCATGGTCCGTTTGGATTTGGTCTCGTTAGTTGGATCTCAGAATGACTCTGATAATAAGCCGACATTCAAGGCCAAAGGTCGCATTGTGATGCCTCCAGAGGGGTTCTTGCGAAGCTTTAGTGCGATGGAAAATTTGGTTAAGCAGTTGATGGATGCTGGGTTGGTTCGACCACGCGACAACGCCGACGGGATGGGACAGGGAGCAGTACCTGGTCGCACCGGTGGAAATGCTCCTCCCAAATCGCCAAATTTCTGATTTTTTTGATAGTTTACTTTCAAAGCGCCTGAGTATAATAGCGGTATTGAATTTTTGCTGCCGGGGTCTCCTTAAAAAGGGGCAGCCTGTTCCCAGGGAAATCAGTCTAGGAATCGAGAACGATGTCAAATTTCTTTCCACCAGCAGTTACGTTAAGCGCAACGAATGTTGAAATTGGAGATAAAGTCCTCTTGAGCAGCTTGCTCACGACGAGCGACTTGGATGGCAATCCAATTACCAAGATTCGTTTTCGTGACAATGGTGCGATCAATTACAGTGGCTTTTTCGTGTTGAATGGCGTTTCGCGCGCGGCGAATGTTTGGCACGAAATCGACGCATCGCAATTGTCGTCGCTCTATTATTATGCGGGTCTAATTGAAAGCGCCGAGTCGATCGGTGTGCAAGTTTACGATGGTCAGTTTTGGAGTACGGCAGTTTTCAATACTGTCACCTCGATAACGGCGAACAAGTTTGCTCCTCAAGTTACAGCGCTCAATAGCAGCGTTTTGGAAACTGAAATTCGCACCGTTGCGGATATTGTTTCGGCTTCTGACCAAGATGGCAATGCAATCGTGCGATACCGGTTTATTGACCGCGTGGTGCATCCAAATAGTGGGAACTTTGTTTTCAATGGTGTCGACCAAGCAGCGGGAACTTGGTTTAACGTGGAAGCGGCTAACTTGGATGGCTTGCGATTTGTCGGCGGCAAGTACGGCGTACAGTACGAATCGATTGGCGTCCAAGCTTACGACGGAAAGTTCTGGAGCCCATTGGCCAACTTTACGATGACCACGACACCAAATCTATTCCGCCCTGAGTTGAATATTTTGGATCTGTCGGCGGCCGTTAGCCGAATTACTCGTCTGACCAGTGCATTTTCGTGGTCGGACCAAGATGGCAACACGATTAAAGAAGTTCGGATCCGCGATACGGGCGAGAATGCGGGCAGCGGTTTCTTTTCAATCAACGGCGTGCCACAAGCCCAAGGCGAATGGTTCACGGTTCGTTATCAAGACATGGGCACTGTGCAATATCATTTCTCCGATGTTGCCGAGTTTGAACGCTACAATATGCAAGTGTTTGATGGTCGGTTTTGGAGTGAAATCCAAAACGCTCAAATTTCGGCTATCCCTCGACCTGTGTTTGAAGTCAACGGTCCGCAAGTCATCATGGATACATTGGACGAAGTACCACTGTCATCCTTGATTACCAAACTAGATGCGGGACCAACGTATACGCGATATGAAATCATTGACTTGACACCTGGCCCGGGTTCGGCTGAAATATTGATCAACGGCGTGCCGGCACTTCCAAACGTGCCATACGTTTTTACTCGCGATCAATTGCCAAATGTAATTGTCCAAGGCGCGGCAACCTTTGATAACCGTGGCTTTGACGAAATTTCTTTGCGAGTTGGCAATGCGGAATTTTGGTCGTCTCCGACCAACTTCAATATCTATACGGAACATGTGGCTCAGCGATCACTACTTGTTCCCTCAGTCAATCCGCCATTTCCTTTCCTACGTATTTTACCGGAAGGTGGCGGCGTCAATCGTGTCACTTTTTCATTCGTCGATAATGGCGCCAATATGCCGTTTTATTATCCTATCGACGCTCCAGAGCGAACTGGAACAACGCCATTATCAGGCGTCGAACGTCAAATGGTTCGAGAAGTCTTCGCAATGTACGAAACTTACTTGAATGTTGACTTTGTCGAAGTGGCTTACACAGCGGCAAGTAACGACTCCGACATTGTAATGGGGAAATTTCCTCAAGATGGCGGGGGGGGCGTGTTGGCCTATGCATACATTCCCAACCCACCGACTCGTGGGTCGATTACGGCTGACATTTGGTTTGATTCCGATGACTACCCTGGCAATTTCGGCTTAGGTCTTGGTGGGGAAATGCGAGCAACGACGATCCACGAAGTCGGCCATGCTCTGGGATTAAAACATCCGTTCGATGGCGCGCCAACTTTGCCGGTCTCAATCGATGAATCGAAAAATACGGTCATGAGCTACGCTCGAAGCGATAACAAAGAAGCATCCACAATAATGCTCTACGATATCTTGGCCCTGCAACAAATTTATGGCGCTAATCCAACAACTAACGCTGGAGATGACACCTACCGGTTTGATGCAAATACAACCCACTTACATAGTATTTGGGATACGGCAGGCAGTGACACATTCAATTACTCAGCATTGCCTAATCCAGTCGTCATTGACCTTCGTCAAGGCCGTCAATCGGATATCGCCGGTTCGGTGCACATGATGATTCCATTCGGTGTTGATATTGAAAACGCCCGTGCTGGTCGCAATAACGATACGGTTACTGGCAATCATTTGCGAAACCTGTTGTTTGGTGAAGACGGCAATGATCGTTTGATTGGCTTGGGCGGCAACGATGTGTTGCGTGGTGGTCGCG
>JBGSMY010000234.1:0-6699 GCA_041739975.1 Pirellulaceae bacterium | reverse complement strand
AATATTTTCAAATGTCCAACAATCCGCCGATTGATTTCGGGTTACTTTCGTTGGATGAACCCAGTCGCCGAAGTCGGACGCTGCAAGTCCAGCCAAAGGGCTCGACGAATCTATCGTATGGGTGGCGGCTGAACCAAACCCTATATTTGTAACTAGGTTCTTTCGCGGCAAGATTGTCAGTCCTCCGTGCCGCCAACAGGAATACATCCAAGAAAAATCCCAAGTATCGATTTCCCCGCGATGCACGGCATCAAAAATGGGACTCCAATGTTGTTGTTCGTGGTGACTGTCGCACCAATCGCTTAGATCGTTAGCCTGTTTTCGCTCGGGCCAATCGGAGATATTCACATCATTAGTTTGCCAAGCGCGTCGCCAACTGGCCCAGCCCCAAATATGAGTCCAACGTGAAAAATAATAAGACGTATTCAATGCCAAATTCGCGTTGAATTGATCGCCGCTGATCATTTGGACGCGGTCATCATCCCGATAGCGTTCCAAAAGCACCTGGCAAAACTCGAAAAAACGAGGATGCGGCAAACAATCATCCTCGAGAATCACGAGTTCTTCGGCCCGCTGAAATGCCCAATTGATGCCGCTTGTCATCCGCGCACGACAGCCAAGATTGCTTTCGCTGAAACATGTTTCTAATTGACAATCCCAATCGATGGTTGCAATGATTGATCGCGTTTGTTCGACTAGCTCTAATTCACCCGTTCGATCCGGTCGGGGCCCATCCGCAATAACCAGTAGTCGACGGGGGCGTTGCTGACGGATTGCATCGAATACCCGAGCCGTAACCTGAGGTCGGTTAAAGATACAAAATAAAATCGGTACTTCATAATCCATAGGTTGTTCGCATCTGTACCCCAGCCCGACTCCACCCAAGGTGCCGATTTTATGTAAAAATGATTCAATCGGCGATACCACTTTCTCTGAGAGTTTGTGTCAACCGTTATTAGCTGGGCTTCGTAATACTAAAGATAACAACCCATGCCAACTCTACAATCGTGATGAACTCGGCCATAATCAGGTTCAGAATCGCACGGTATCAATGATGAGTCGGCCGGTGGGTAACGTTGTGGATCAATGAAACGATGGCGGTGCAGCCGTCCGAGGATAAGCAGGGATTTGCGGGGGGGATTCGATGATTCGAGTGGTGGAGTTGACGAAGCAGTTTCAACAAGCTTCGGAACTGGTTTACGCCGTTCAACAAGTTTCATTTGAGGTGCAAAGTGGCGAAGTTTACGGACTGTTAGGTCCCAACGGGGCAGGCAAAACGACCACAATGCGAATGATACTGGGCCTGCTGGCTGCCGATTCTGGTTTTGCCGAGGTCGAAGGATTTCGCTCGGATCGCGAGCCAGACGAAGTAAAACGTCGCGTTGGTTTTGTCTCCGCCTCGGCTGGAATCTACCAATGGCTGACAGGGCGGGAAATGTTGACATTTTTCGCGGAAGTCTATGGCTTAGCGGACGAGCAGACCGAACAACGCATCGCCGAGCTTTCCAATCTACTTCAATTCGAACGATATCTCGATCAACGTTGCGCTACGCTTAGCACGGGACAAAAACAACGACTCAATTTGGCACGAGCACTCATCCACGACCCCCAAGTCATGATAATGGATGAACCGACACTAGGCCTAGATATCGTGGGTAGCCAAGCCATTTTCGAATATATCGATTTACTTCGGCAACGACAAAAAAGTGTCATCTTATGCACGCATCAATTAGAACAAGCCCAACGCGTATGCGATCGTTTTGGACTGCTGTTTCGCAGTCGATTGATACTCGAAGGAACCATGGCCGAAATCGAAGCTTCCACCGGGCAACATGACCTTGTTTCGCTATTTGTTCAACTCATTCGCGAACAAGACCACGACCTCAATTTGATTGGCTCGCCCCAGAAAGCGACCGCATAATGAATGACGAACGTAGCGATTCCAACGCCACCGATAAATCGGAAAAATCACCCACTCGATCAACCGCCGAGAATTCGCGGCCACCGATCGGGAATCGTCCATCGCCGCCCAAACGGGGTGGCGTTTCGATTGCTCGACTAGCACTTAAAGAATTGCGCGAGACACTGCGCGATCGACGAACGATCATCACACTGATCGCCATGCCATTGATTGTTTATCCAATTTTGAGCATTGCGTTTCGCACTTTTTTGTTGAGCCAATTGCCAACATCTACCGATCAGCCGGTCCAATATCGTTATGCTGTTGAAACCGAAATGTCGGCAGAACAGCTGATGGTTTTCCTAAAACGCGTGGATGAAGGAATTCGTGTTGCGGGTGAATTTTCGCAACGCGCAGCAGGCCTAACAACTTCCACAAACCCACCGAACCCGCCAGAGAATTCCGACATTGATTCCAAGGAAAAGGCAAATCCACTTACCTCAAAAGTCACGGTGCGCGAAGCGACCTTTGGCGACCACGATTGGAACTGGTTGGAAACCTCCAGTCAGCCGGCAGATGATATCTTAAAAATGGACGAAGCCGACGCGATTGTCAAAATCGTCACTCGAGAAAGTGCGACAGGATATCGAAATACTATCGCCGAGGTCGTCTATAACGAGCAATCGGCGCGAAGTCGAAACGCCGCGCGATTTCTCAAGGGCCAACTTGAAACTTACAACCGATTTATCTTTCAAGGGCGGTTGATGGAAGCGAAGTTAAACTCTGCGCTGCCATTGGCTGTCCAAGAACGGTTGGTCGCCGTGGAATCCAAAGGTGGGGGAATGTCGTTAACGGCGATTATTCCACTGATCTTGGTGTTAATGACGATCACAGGAGCCGTTTATCCGGCGATTGATTTAACGGCCGGTGAGCGCGAGCGAGGAACGTTAGAAACGCTAATTGCCGCCCCATTGCCGCGACTGAAAATTTTATTAGCCAAGCTGTCAGCAGTACTGACCGTCTCGGTTCTCACAGCCACGCTGAATTTAATCGGGATGATGGCGACCGTATGGACCTTTCGGTTAGACGAATTGTTGCTAGGCGAGCAAGGTATGCAATGGTCGATGGTCGTCAAGATTTTTGCGCTGTTAATATTGTTTGCCACTTTTTTCTCATCCGTGATGTTGGTAATAACTAGCTTTGCCAGAAGCTTTAAAGAAGCGCAGGCTTATTTGATTCCACTTATTTTGGTATCGCTGGCTCCAGGATTGATGGCGATGACACCGGGTTTGAGTCTGTCGGGTCCTTTAGCTGCCTGCCCACTGCTCAATTTGTTGCTATTAGCACGCGACATTTTAGACAATCAAGTGAGCCTTGTGCCGGCCACGGTCGCGATTGTGACAACGTTATTATATGCCAGCGCTGCGATTGCTTTGGCGGCAAGTATTTTTGGCAGTGATTCCATTTTGTATGGCAGCCAAGCTGGCTGGAAAGAGATGTGGATACGCCCGGCACGTCGGCAAGTCATCGCCCCATTGCCCGTGGCGATCGGCTGTTTGGTTTTGTTGTTGCCCGTCAATTTTTTATTAATTGGATTTTTGAGTCGCGTCGAAGAATCGGTGGTTGTGCGACTGGGGCTGATGTCCCTGTTCACGATATTCGCCTTCGCCGTGATTCCGGCGATCATTGCCTGGCATCAGCGAATTCGCTGGCGTACGGGGTTTGGAATTCTTTCCGCCCCATCGCGATATTTTTGGTTGGCGATGGCGTTA
The DNA here is from genome assembly GCA_041739975.1 of Pirellulaceae bacterium. GTDB lineage: Bacteria > Planctomycetota > Planctomycetia > Pirellulales > Pirellulaceae > BJ22. The sequence goes on along the minus strand of JBGSMY010000234.1, from coordinate 3,027 downwards.
GGGCTGACACTTTGGCCCTTAGTGGCTTCGTTTGTTTCTTGGTGGCATGAATTCATTTCGTTGGTCTCAGGTAATGACGCCGGTAAACTTTGGGCCGATCGATTGGTCGAACTCAGCAAAAGCCAAGCGGAAAAGTTTCGCCAAGCGCCGCCGGCGTTGATACTGTGGTCAATGGCCATTGTCCCAGCGGTTTGCGAAGAATTCTTTTTCCGGGGAATGTTGTTGCGAAGCCTAGTTCGACTGGGACGCATTTGGATTCCAGTGCTAGTTTCCGCGTTGGCATTTGGTGCATTTCACACACTCAGTGGCAGCGCGGTTGCCCTGGATCGATTAATCCCGACGATTTCTGTAGGGATTTTGTTAGGTTGGCTGGCAGTTCAGTGTAAATCAACGCTGCCAGGCATGGTCTTACACGCGATTCACAATGGTTCAGTAGCATTTTTGGCCTATTATCAGCCGGCCTTATCCCGATTGCCTTGGTTTCCGCAAGAAGACCAACCGGTTCCAATCTATTGGACGGCAATCGCCACGGGTGTTGTCTCAGTTTGTCTTTTTGTTTTATGGCGATCAAAACGCCAAGATTTATCCCCCGGCGACGAATTGAGTCGAGTTAAGATTGGCGTCGAAAAATAACAAGTTAGATGCCAAAGAATTTACGGGGGAATCGACTATGGGACATTCACTGCCACCACCACCTTATGCCGTTCAGTATGGAACTGGGGCAATGGCCGCCGCCGCCACTGCTGACCACGGCTCGGGCTACCGACATCCGCAACAATACGTCAAGTACGTGCCCGTAGGATTCGTCCAATCCCATTCGGTATTGGTTGGCTATCTATTTTGGATCGTTGGGTTCACTGGAGCCCATCGTTTTTATTACGGCAAACCACTGACAGGTTTATTGTGGTTTTTCACCTTTGGGTTGTTGGGGATCGGTTGGATTATCGACCTGTTCCTGATCCCGAGCATGGCCACAGAAGCGACGACTCGTTATCGCCCTGGGAGTTTAGACTACAACCTCGCTTGGTTACTTTTCTATTTCGGCGGGCTGTTGGGATTACATCGAATGTACATGGGCAAGTGGATCACGGGAATAATTTATTTGCTGACGCTTGGCTGTTTTGGGATCGGTTGGCTAGTCGATTTGTTTTGTTTGAACGAACAAGTTCACGAAAAGAATTGGCATCGCGAAATGTCGATGTCATTGGGGCGATATTAATTCGCTCAACACAATGATTGACATTCGCGAGCGACAGTGGCTTTAAGCCTGCATTTTTCATTCAACCACGTCCGATTCGTGCAGTCAAAATTCCACTGTCGCTCAGAAAGTCGCGATCGCAGTTTGATCCGGATCGCTATGACAAGTCCAATCAATCATCGATCAGAATTACATATTGTCGACGATTGAGTTTTCAAAGTTAGGCTCGGGACCATCCAAAAATCCGGACAACGTTCGACTGCGATAAGGCTGTTGGAGTTTGCGAACCGCTTTTGATTCAATCTGGCGAACGCGTTCTCGAGTCACTGAAAAGATCCGGCCGACTTCTTCGAGCGTGTAAGCATAGCCGTCGGTTAGGCCGTATCGCAATTTGAGGATTTCGCGTTCGCGATAATTGAGATGTTCCATCGCTTCCTCGATTCGAACCTTAAGGGCTTGTTGGTTTGATTCGAACAGTGGATCGTCTTCGCGATGATCTTCCAGGAATTCGCCGAAGAAACTCTCTTCGTGATCGCCCACGGGTTGATCCAACGATAGCGGTTGTCGCGCCATTTTCATGATGATACGGGTGTCGTCGAGGGATAGCTTAGCCCGTTCAGCCGTTTCTTCTGGGCTTGGCTCGCGACCGAGTTCTTGCACTAAGTCGTTCATTACATTTCGAACTTTGGTCATCGTATCGATCATATGAACCGGTACGCGGATAGTTCGGCTTTGATCCGCGATGGCCCGCGTGATTGCTTGCCGGATCCACCAAGTCGCATAGGTCGAGAACTTGTAGCCGCGTTTATGTTCAAATTTGTCAACTGCACGCATCAGGCCTGTATTGCCTTCTTGGATTAGATCCAAAAAGCTCATCCCGCGATTGCGATACTTTTTTGCGATCGAAACGACCAGACGGAGGTTACCGGCGGATAAGACGCGTTTGGCTGATTCGTGAAAAGCTTTCCAGCGTTTTGTCAACTGAACCCGTCTAGCCAACGTTGCGGGAGTTTCTTGTGTTTGCCGCATGAGGCAATTCAATTCCGCACGCAGTTCGCCATAACTAGCGTCAGCGGTATTACCATTGCGTTTTGATTCTTTTAACAATCGATGCAATGCGTTCATACGGTTGCTGATTTCTGCAAGTCGCAAAAATAGTGGGTACAGGCGACTGTAACGCAAATGCATTTCTTCGATTAAGCGAACACATTTGTTACGACGGACGACTAGTTTCCGCCAAGTTTGATGTCGTTGTTTGCCGGGGTTTTTGCGGTTGATGACGTAGAAATAATCGCGACGATTTTGACGCAACAGTTCTTTCAAAGTCTTTAGATTGGGAACCAACCGCAACAAGATACGTTTCTTTTCGGCTTTGTTCGTTACCGAGACTTCGATGGTGCGATCCAGACGCATCTGTCCAGCACCGACTTTGCGAAGCAACTCATAAGCACCTTGTAGCATGAAGTCGCTCGACAACATCATATTGCGAAAGTACCAACGAGTGGCGTCAATTTTTTCCGCCGCTTCGACTTCTTCATTTCGAGAAAGCAAAGGGATCTGTCCCATTTGCATTAAGTACATACGAACGGGATCTTCGATTGATGCTTCTTCCGAGCTGCTCGTTACTTCGGTTTCAACCTCTTCTTCTTGTTCAAAATCAAAATCGTGAATTGATTCAATGCGTCCTGGTAGGGACTCCTCGGTCTCTTGATCAGAGATTTCTGTCGCTGGATGATATTTAGCCATGTTCTTTACTCCCGAATCGAACTAGGTGGTGGTTGATGGCTGGGAGTAAAGCACAACCGGTGCCAGTCTTGACTGGACGAGTC
>JBGSMY010000231.1:0-2551 GCA_041739975.1 Pirellulaceae bacterium | reverse complement strand
GAAAAAGCTCCGCAAACCGAACCATATAGTGGAGATTTCTCCTGTCGAAACCACGGCCGTATTCCTCCGTCAATTGCGCCGATAGTGTCTGTAAAATCTCTTTACCATATTCCGCACGTACATTTTGAAGCACATCTTCTCGAATTCGTTTTCCAATCTGCCAATACATGATCACGAGTGTCGAATTCACGGCCCGAGCCGTCTCTTCGCGAGCCGCTTCGATTACCAGTCGGATGTCGCCAAGCAAGCTGGGAATCGGAACATCATCTCGACTCATGTTGATGAGAGCCGATTTCTGCAATTTCGATTTGGCCATAACACACTTCCTACCAAACTCGGCACTGATGTCGTTGAATTTCGCTCCAAGCAAATCGTACTTCCGTTTTTATCTGATCGAGCTTTCACCCCAAGGAAAACCGTTGATTCTCAAGGGGCCATCTGACTCGAATCACAGGACCATTGCCTTAAAATCTTAAGATAACAAAAAATTCGAAGTGGACACCACCGCGATTGGTGTTGATCGCCTCCGATTGGCGAATTTATTCTCTTGCAAGCCTTTCCCGCACGCGCCCACATTTACCCGGCGCACTCACCAAGCACTTAAGGCAAGAATCAGTGCGTTTTTCCCTCTTTTTTCGCGATTCGAAAACAATCAATCGACCAACCGATTTGGCCATGTCTATAGTTCACTAGACAGACGCGAAACGGTTTCGCGGGAAAGAAAATAGGTAGGGCCAACGAGACACACACTCGAAGGTCCCAGCAACAAACGAAGAGGTACTTCGAATGTCACAAAACGATTCTAGCAATATGTGGACACCCGACCAACACGTCCTCAGGCTCCTGGCAGACGCCATCCAGGAACATCTCCCATCCGATGCAATCGACGAGACAAAAATCCGCGAGATCGTCGCGACCGAAATCGCCGAGGCCAATCTCTTCCAATCAATTGAAGTCCGGCTTCCCGAGGGCAAGTCGAACACAACTGATGGCACCTTTTACATTGAGAATAAATAGGTCCTTTGGCCGCACGAAAAGTGACACAGAGGGAACTTAACATCAGTCAGCTTTAGATTCTGGCCAAATAGACATTTGAGGACCAAACCAAAAGCGGGTGACGAGATTCGAACTCGCGACATACAGCTTGGGAAGCTGTCACTCTACCAACTGAGTTACACCCGCATGGATCTAAAAAATGAAGCTGCCCGTATTGTATTTTAGCGATACGGAATTTTCTAGCCAGCCAGTTTGCTAATAGGTCGCATCGTTTGATGGCCAAACGATATTCGAGAATAACCCTCTAATGGTCGTTCTTCGCTTCCTGCCAAAAAGCTGGCAAGCGACAATGGCGTGTTGCTAGATAGGGGCGCAAGGGATTTTTTCCAGCTTCGCTCCTTGCCTGCAAGTAATTGCTTCGGGCAAAAATTTTGGGGCAAAAATTTTGGAACAAAACGTTTTGCTATATAGCTTGGTAATGCACGCGAAGCTAATGTCGTTTAGGTCAGGATCGTTTTAATGACGACTAGTTTTCACAGTCCGATTGTTCGAGGATCACTTTTAATGCATCGTCGGCGGCTAATTGCTCGGCTTCTTTTTTGGTTTTTCCCCAACTGGCGGGATAACGCTGTTTACCAATTTGTGCGGCAACTAAGAATGACTTCTCATGGTCCGGTCCGACTTCTTCCAAAACCACATATATCGGAGTGCCAAACCCTTGCTTTTGACAATGTTGTTGCAACGTGGACTTGGCGTCAAGCAAGTTGTCGCGGGCCGTAATCTGCTCAAGTTCCGATTGGATAAACGGCTCTAATAATTGGATCGTGCGTCCTATCCCGCCGTCCAAATAAACCGCCCCCACAATCGCTTCAAACAGGTCAGCCAATATCGATTGTGGCAAGGTCCCACGTTGGGTGATCCCCCGCCCCACTTGCAGGACCGATTGCAGATTCCACTGCTGCGCCCAATTCAAACAAGATTGTCGACTAACCAAAGTCGATTTCATCCGCGTCAACTCGCCCTCTAATGCCGCCGGGAATCTTTTGTACAAATAATCGCAGACGATAAAACCAAGTACACTGTCGCCTAAAAACTCCAATCGCTCGTTGGATTGCAAGCGGGCCAATGCCCCAGAAGCGTGGGTCAATGCGGCGGCTAACAGCCATTTGTCGGTAAATTCATATCTAATCAATTGTTCGCAACGCGCAATGTCGTTCAATTGAATCGGAGACAATGGAACTTTCGAGTATGGCATATCAGGTTGTATTACGGGCTATGAGACCAGTGCGCGGATATCTCAGTTTGGTTGACATAGTCGGTCATTCTTTTGATTGCCCTCTGTTCCGGTCACAGTTATAACCAAATTTTCTAGTTGCTTCTACCCGACTTGAGCTGGGTGCGGGTTGGGTGGCTCGGGGCGGTGCGGTGGTATTGTTAACGCGGTTTGTGGTGGCAAACTGTAGGTCATACACTGGGGCTCTTCGTGGGAAACAGGGACACATGCGAGGGGTAACAATTCGGAGAGTTGGGAATGCGGCCGGCCGTAGGTTGGGAT
>JBGSMY010000204.1:0-7506 GCA_041739975.1 Pirellulaceae bacterium | reverse complement strand
GGTAACAATCCGTTGGATCTTAGCCAAAACTCTCAACTAAACATTGCCCCCACGTTGACGAATTTGTTTCCAGATGTTATTCGCAGCGAAGGATTCATCGGTAACACTGCTTCGGCCATGTCTACCCGAGGTTTTGTTGGTGGGTCGTCCGCCGCAATGCCTGCTCCCAACTCAGTCGATTTTGTGGGAGGCGTTAATTCGGGGTCGGGAACAGGTGGTGGCGCTCAAGGACTAGGTGGACGAGGTGGTCAAGCGGCAAATCAAGCTGGCGGCCGTCAACAAAACTCATTAGGCGCTTTGGGTGGCATGGGTGCCGGTAACGGTGGTGAAATTCAGCGCCGAGGTGTCCGCGCCCGCGTTGCAAGTCGCTTCAACGTAAAATTGCCGGACTCGGCACAAGTCTACGATCGGTTCGTCAGCAAAATCAACCGTCTGCCTACCACTACCAATGCTAACGCCAATGTGCAGATTCGTATCGAAAACAAAACCGCCACACTCACAGGCGAATCGAGCTCGCGCGCCGATGTCGATGCACTCATTCGACAATTGCGCCTGGAACCAGGGGTCTATCGAATTGTCGATCAAGTGCAAGTAAAACAATAAGTCAGCGGGCTGGTCTCTGAATTCAGGCCCCCGCCGTCTGCTGCTTTGACCAATGGCTATAGCCTTTGCAAACCGTGTCGGCACCAAAATTCGAACCGTACACCGGGATCCGCCCGGTCGCCTGAGATCTGTGGTCTCAGATCTGTAGCCTGAAACCTAAAACGGCTTCTCCTCTCCTTTTTTGATGCTTTCTAACAGGTCATCGAAAGCGCCTTTTGGTTTTTTGGACGGATCGTTGTACTCATCCCAGATCGAGGTCCGAAAGTCCGTTGCTTGATAGTTGGGGCCAAGTTCTTCAATGAAGCAAATCAAACGTGCTGAGGTAACGTGTTGTTCCGCCGGATGTTCGCCGTTCCAACGTTTGACTGCATAGCTCAAGATTCCTTTCCGCAAGAACATCGCTTTCGAGTTTGTAAGATTTTGCAGAATGCGACGCCAATTGTGACTGGGAATTGTCGCTAAGATCGATTGAGGTCGACGGTAATTTAGTTGAGCATCGCGGCAAAACAAATCGGCTTTTTCGCCGTTAGCCAGCACGCCTTCAAACACAAACCAGGGGTTGGTTTGGGGCGGTATGCCAAACATTTGAAAATGTTGACTTTGAGCCAACCAATATCCAACGGCCTGCAATGGTGGAGGCAACACACTGCGAAGCTCAGGTCGTTCTTCAATGTTCTTCAGATTCCACAACAGCACAATCCCGATCACCAAACTAGCCCCAGCAACAGAGAGTTTATTCAGCGGACTTGTCGACGTCGTTAGCTGAGCTGTGGTGACGGGACGTGCAGTCGTTAAAGATTGTGGCGCAACGCGCCAAACGAAATTCCAAAAAGAACTAGGAATCAGCGGTACCCAAGCGGTCAAGCAAATCAACGGGAACAATCCGATAGACATCGAATAAGCAATGCCCAAATGAAATAGTCCGTAGGCGATCCAGTTGGCGTAACGCCACAGATTGTTGTAACGGGGAACTAGTAAAAACCATAACAGCACCAGCTCGATAAACAGTGTTCCCCAAGACGATAATTTCAGCAGCCAGGGAAAAGCCAACAGAGCTTGACCGCGCAGTTCAACGTGAATACCAAGTCGCAAAACGTATTCCATTGCCGATCCATCGAACCAAAGCGTATTCCACTTGGCGACGCCAGTAAAAAAGTACATCAAGATAATTTGGAGAAATAAACCGGCAGTGGCGGGACTGGTACATACCGTTGGCCAAATTTGTGCTGTCCCGCCGGGACGCCGATTGAGGCGCCAAGCGTCCACGGAGCACCATCGACCCAAAGGCAAAAACATACACCAAAACAACATTAATTTAAGGATTGTATCGCCGGATGAAATGGTCAGTGGGTTACGGACGTGTGCCGACGCGATTAATACCCAAGCTGCGATTGTCGCTAAGCGAGTGAAGCTGCCCAGTAGAATTAGTGCCCCAGCGATCGCTTGCAGAACGAATAATGCTTGAATCCAATGCAATTCGCCCGTTAACAAATGGACGGACCAAATGAACCAATGCCAGTGTTCACCGGCAACCCGAGTGTAATATTCATTGGCAAGAGATCGCGTGAAGTAGCCTTGATCGGAATACAAGGCTTCGAGATCGGGCCAGCGGCGGGATGAATCGAGAATTACCAGCAACCCGATTAGAATACGAAAAACGACGAGCGCCCGCGAATCGACGCCAAAGACAATTTGCCAATAGGATTTTTCTTGGCCTAAGGCGGATTTCGTTTTTGGTTTAACAGGACTAGCCATAAATTCTCTCCTGAGGAAATCGTATCGTCCGTCGGGAAACGAAGGCAACACCAATCGTGTTGGAATAATCGTCGCAGATAACATTCGATTGTGGTCTGCTCTAATGAAACGGTCAAACAATGAGTTGATGGGGCAACAACGAAAGCTCACAAGCGATTCAGACCTAGACTGACCCGCCCCGACCGGCTTGCCGTCAGCTCGGAAAGTTTGTTGGCTAGTACGTTACAAACAGATTTATCGCATTAACCCTGGGACGATATCCAGATTCAGTGTGGCGAATTGGCCCGCGCGACAATGTTCCCAAGCAATTGCGCCCATAACTGCATTGTCGGTGCATAGTTCGGGTGGGGCGATATGTAATTCAACTTGTTCCTGATTGGCGCGCTGTGTTAACAAATCGCGCAAGTGTCGGTTAGCCGCGACTCCACCACCCACGCACAGACGTTTTGTCCCCGTCTGTCGAATGGCTTGGAATGATTTGTCGACCAAGATCTCGCACACCGCGCGTTCGAAACTGGCGGCGACATCCGGCAGATGGACCCCTGGCAAAGGATGTGCTGGATCGACGCGTCCGGCGTGGCCATAGACAGCATAGCGGACGGCGGTTTTTAGACCGCTAAAGCTAAAGTCAAGTCGCGGTTCGCGCTGAAAGCTTTTGGGGAAATCAAACTTCCGATCATTACCGTGGGCTGCCAGTTTTGCGACCGCCGGACCGCCGGGAAAGCCCAGACCCAACAAGTTGGCTACTTTGTCAAAAGCTTCACCGGCCGCATCATCGATGGTGCCGCCCAACAGTTGCCGTTCCAGTGGGCCGCGATAATGAAACAGATGAGTATGACCGCCGCTGACCACCAGCCCCACACACGGGAAAACGGACTTTTGAGCCGCGATCTGACAAGCGTACACGTGAGCGTCCAGATGATTAACGGCAATTAAGGGTTTTTGCCAGACCCAGGCCAACGTTTTTGCCGCGACAAGGCCGACGAGCAATGAATTTGCCAACCCGGGCGTATTGGCTACCGCAATCGCAGTCAGTTGCGCACCGCTAATTTTGGCTGAGTTCAATGTCGCTTCGAGAACGGGAATAATCCGTTCGACATGGGCCCGAGCAGCTATTTCAGGAACAACACCCAGGTATTTTTCATGCAGTTTCTCTTGAGTAGCGATGCAACTGGCTAGCACCCGCAATTCGGAGTCAATGATGGCAGCTGCCGTTTCATCGCAAGTTGATTCAATCGTCAATATCGGCACAAATGGTATCCTCAAGATTTTGCGATACTTTACCCGTTTTCGCGAGTTTAACAGTAGCGGAAGGGGCTGGAACAGAGGCGTCTTAGGGTCAATTGTCACATCCTTCCCTTGAAAAATTGGTTTGCTCTGTGAATTAAGGTAATTGATGGAGTCGGCCAAGCTTGCGACAGTTTCCCTTTAAACCGCAATTTTCTGGGCTTTTTCGCTTAATCTGAGCGATCCAAGTAAGTTGCTGGCCGCATTGTGAGATTTCCAAGTTAAAATTTTCCAAGGTCTCGGCTGTGTACCAACGACCAAGGGTATAGCTGCCATGAGTATAGCAGCAAGGGTCAAGAAGTTCGTATTAGGCCTTAAACGGGTTGGGCGAAAGCCGGTCCGAATTGGCATAAGAGTTTAAGCAAACAAGGTTGAGCGCGCGATGAACTGGAAATTTGCATTCGTTGTTCTGGCTACCAGTGGAATTAGTTCCGGGGTAAATGCTGGAACTCAAGTTGATCCCAATTCCAGTTTGCCACCCCCGGTGGTCGTTGAAAAAACTGCGGGCGGCGAAATCCAAGAGGTCGACGAAAAAGCGACCGAAACGGCAACCGCGAAATTGCCGGGCGATCAAGCCATTAGGCAAGATGGCGTGCAAGACGACGGGCCAATTGGCGAGTTTCGCGACGGCAAAATCAAGTTCAATTTTTTTGAGAAAGATTGGAAATCCGTTATTGAATGGTTTGCCGACCAAGCCGGCTATTCATTGCAGCCAATCGCCGAGCCCCCTCCAGGCACATTTGTCTATACCGACGACGAAGAATATACGGTTCTCGAGGCACTCGACCAAATCAATCATGCCTTGCGATTGCGAGATTTCACCTTAATTCGCAACCGCAAGATGTTAGTGCTGAAATCAATTCGCGATCGAAATGGCTTGCCAGATGAATTGATTGAAATTGTTCCACAAGACGAATTGGATCAACGCGGTAAATACGAAATTATTCGCGTGCACTTTGACGTTGCTGGAATGGATGGCGATCAGGTCGAACGGCAATTGCGTCCGTTGGTCAGCCGAGATGTTGGTGAAATGATTTATTTCCCATTGGCCGATCGACTCGTGGTTCGTGAAACCGGAGAAAAGTTGCGGCTGATTTTGGAATTGATCGGCGAAGCCCGCAGCAAATTGGATAGTATCAATCCGCAATTGGATTCGTATACGCTGCAACATGTACCGTTGGAGGAATTGATGGTAATCGCGCGGCCCCTATTGGGCATCGCCCCGGGAGAATTTGAAGCCCGCGACCAATCGATGTTAATTGTTCCCGAGCCGTTGGGCGACAAGCTCTATTTACGAGGGACAAAGGCTAAGATCGCGCAATTCAAACAAGTTGCGGAAATGGTCGACATCGCCGTGGAACGCACAAATGATGTTGAATTCAAGGCCCCAAGCCTTAAATTTTACACGGTACGCACCGATCCAAATTTGGTGTTCAAAGTGCTGCAGACCATGTTAGCCAGTCGCGATGTCAATTTGGATTTAGATGCGACCACCAGCACGCTTGTATTGCGTGGACGTGACGAAGATCACAAATTATTGCAAGAAGTGCTGATGGAAGTTGATGGGTCGGCCAGTCAATTTGGCGTGTTCGAATTGAAATTCATTTCCACTGACGAAATGATTACGACGCTGCAAACTATGTTTCGCATGGACAGCAGCGAACCGAAGCCAACCGATCCAGTGTTTTATGCAGATCCAATTTCCGATCGCCTAGTTGTACGAGCATCGCCACCTGATCTCGAACTGGCCCGCCAGTTTATCGAGAAGTTAGACGTGTCCGACGGGTTAGATAGTGCAAACGGCGTTCGCTCCGATGTACGTGTAATCAAAGGGTCGGACAGTCGCATCAATTCAGCGTTAGAGATGTTGCCGTTTATGCTCGAAACGAGCGCGCGTCAAAATCGCATTACGATCATTAAGCCTGAAGATCGCGGTCAAAACCGAAGTTCAATTTTCCGCCAACCGAACCGACAATTGTTAGAGGAAGCCGCTCAAGCGAACGAAGCGCGTCGCGCCAGCGAGGCTGAGGCTCAACAGGCTCCACCGCCAGCAAAAAATGGTGAGACGACTAACGAAACGGAAACCAAAAGCAGTGGCGGGGGTGCAACCTCCCCACCCAAGACTCAATCTCAGCTGGATCGGAAAAATAGTGCAAACCGCGTTTGGCTGGCGACATTATTGAACCCACAGCGTTGGTCGGCCGTCGCTTTAACTTCTTATGTGTCGGCGCCAGCTGTCGGTTGGCAAGACGATGAGAAAAAACAAGTCGATGAGAAAAAAGAAGAAGTAGGCCGAACTTCGATCGAACAAGACCCAAGTTATAAGCCGCCCCAACAACCGCAATCGGTTCCCGGGGCACCACTGACGGTTCGAGTCGTCAACGGTGCAGTTGTTTTGGAGAGTGACGATCTCGATATGCTGGATGATGCCGAACGGATTGTCAAAGATCTGTTGGGCGAAGAGTCCGCCATTGTTGCGCCTGCAATCTTTTATTTGAAATACCGCAAAGCCGCCGATACAAAAACGATTCTCGACTCAATGCTGGGTTTGGGTGGTGGTGGCGGTGGTGGCGGTGGCATGGGAAATATGTTGGGCAATATGATGGGCAATGCAATGGGCCCGATGGGTGACGTATTCGGCGGGTTGCTCGGCGGTGGTGGTGGCGGTGGGGCAACTGCAGGCGCGTTTACTCTGGAAGGCGAAGAAGTATCGATCGTTGCCGATGTTCGCAATAACGCGATCTATGTATTTGGTGCAACGGATAACGATCTTGATTTTATGACAGATTTGTTGGACCTGCTGGATACAGCTAGCCCGCCGCACAATCCAGAGACTTTGGGGCAATCGTGGTTCATTCCGGTGATCTATCGAGACCCAGTCGAAGTTGAAACTATCATTCGCGGTCAATTGGCCGATTTCTTGCGACCTGCCGGTGGCAGTGCATCGCCGGGCGAAGCGCAAATGCAAGCGCAACAACAAATGATGCAACAACTCGCCGCATTGACCGGTCGAGGACGTGGTGGTGGCGGCGGTGGGGCTAATGCCGAAGAAGAAAAACCCAAAGCTTCACTCGGTGTTGATGCCACCAATCGTCTGTTAATCGTAACGGGACCAGATTTTATCTATCAACAGATCTTGACCATCGTCGACTCCATCGACAAGTCTGACAGCGATCCAGAAACTGAATCAGAAACGATGATTTTCGAGAATAACAAAATTGGCCTGATTCCTTTGGTGCCGTTGTTCGAGCAAATTCCAAATGTCAAAGTCACTGTACGTGAACCTGCAAATCCGGTTACTTCGCCAAACAACCAAAACCGCAACCAACAAGGCGGCGTGTTTGGCCAGAATCCCGGCGGCGGCAATCAAATGACGCAACAACAACAACGACAAGCGGAACAGATGCGCAATGCAATGATGCAACAAATGCAAAATATGAACCGCGGCGGTGGCGGCGGCAATCGCGGTGGCGGCGGCAACCGAGGCGGCGATGGTAACTTCGGTGGCGGTGGTGGAAATCGCGGCGCAACGTTTGGTGGCGGCAACACTGGTGGCATTAACTTCGGCGGCGGCGGTGGTGGGAATCGCGGCGGGGGCAACCGCGGTGGTCGAGGCGGTTAGTCATCCGTAACCTCCACCTGTCCTCAGCGGCGTAGTTGTGGCCGCCGACGTATTCGTCGGCGTTGCGAATCTCCTGCCTGACCGACTTGGTTGCAATTATTTAGTCGTCGATTGTCAGCCTGAGGACAGCGGTTGTCTTAAAGTTAGTCAAGTAGCGAGAGGAATCTCGCGCCATTTTTGATTGATTTTGACGATATGGTTGAGTATGGTGATCAACTTTCTCATGCATGCGACGATGG
>JBGSMY010000191.1:0-6174 GCA_041739975.1 Pirellulaceae bacterium | reverse complement strand
GGCTAAAACGATCTACTTGCCCGCCGCTTTCCCCCAAGGCCTTGGGGGAAAGCGATTTTCTAGTCTACAAAAATTCTTTCCTTAAAAGTGAGACAAACACTAAAAACAAGATGCTAATACAAGATACTAGGCTGACCTACGTAGCCGCTGTCCGTTTCACTAGCATGACAATTCACGTCATTGATCATCTTCCCGCAACGATTGTTATTTCGCGTAGAATCGATTCGCCAATAAATACTCAAGTGCGACCAAGACCGTGAGCATCAGCACCACCAATGGGTAGAATTCTTTGCCGCGGCGCGCTGTACCTTGCTGACGCGTGATTTCTTGCTGTTCCCGTGCCATTTGATAACGCTCAGGACCTAACCAGTCATCTAACTCGTTAGGTTTAAGCCGCGTTAATTCCGTCGCTACGTCCGGCAAGTTAACGCTGAATCCTCTCAAAACGATGCGTTGTTCTTGGCTGCCCTTTAAACGAAACTGACCAGGGATGTCCGTGAATTTGTACCGCAGTAAGCCTTCGGTGACGGTTACTTTGGTCGGAGCCTGTTGCGTACGCGGCCGATACAATGCGTATTGCAGTGGGTGTATCCGAGGATCGTTGCGCAGCACGGCCAATTCACCGGTTTGCACGTTCAGTGAATCGGGTGAATTTTGAACCAATGTTAACGCGATCTGGCGGGTCAACAGCCAAGTGGGAAAAAAGTCGCCGGCAAACAGATCGTTCCAGCGTTTGCGGTTCTCAGGCCGTGCCGGCTCGCTTAAGGGAGTCGTCAAAACTAACACTCGACCTTTACCGAAAGCGTGCTCCAAGAGCGCCGGTTGTTGGTTCAAGTACTTTAGCAAAACACTTGCGTTTGCCGGTTCCGGTTCGAGTTCAACGCCCCAGTGGTAATAAATCGGCAATCCAGCCCAACTCAAATTGTCTCCTAGTTTGCGGAATGGTTCGAACAGTGGGTGACTTTGAGAAAATCCGCCTAACAACAAATCTCCATCCGGACAGCGCCATGGGATCGTTAGTCGAAAACCCAGTAATTCGCGAGCTACAGGCGATTGAAACTCGACTGCGGCTTCGGCCCCCCGTTGGGCTTCGGCACCCAGAAACAATGCCAATCCGCCACCTTCGCGAACGAATCCCGATAGCTTTTGCCAAATAGCGTCGCTGATCGGTCGCGGATCTAACCAATAGATGGCTTGAAATTGCCCCAAATCAAAACGATTCAGATCTTCGCCGGCGATTACGGTGCAGTCAAATTCGGAGGAGCCGTCGGCACGAGTTGGAAAGGGAGCTAGAATTTCCCACAAGAAATCGGGAGTGGCTTGGCCATCACGGACGATCAACGCTCGCCAAGCCGGCTGGACTTCAAATGTGAAAAACCTTTCATTGTCGACTTCGAGTGCATCACTGCCACTTATTCGTATTCGGGCGTGATGCAGGCCAATGGGCAAGCGGTCGGCAAATTGAAACTCAGCGGCAGCGGAACCGTTATCGGCGATCGTTAACGGCTGAGTTTGTTGCCAATGTTTCTCAGGGACAATCAAGTTGCCGTCGCGGATAGTAGGCAGCGATTCGTCCGGTTGTTCGATCAATAAATCGAGATTTCGAGGACCTCCGGGGCCCAGTCGTTGTACATCCAATGTCAGCCGCAGTTTCCCGCTTTGAGGAATGCGACTCGATTGTAACTGTAAATTTCGGATCGCAAAATTCAGGGGTTGGCTGGTGCCGACATCCACGACAAACACATTCCAATCGGCGAATTTAGCCAATCGATCCTTGAGTCGTCCGGCATTGCCGTTGGCCCAAGATTGCCGGCTTAAATCGGTTACCAGATAAATCTCTTTGCGTTCGTGGATACCCGATTCAAGCAAGTCGAGCGAGCGTTCCAAAGCGTCGGCAAGTCCAGCATCGACATAAGATACTTCGAGATTGGCAATTTGTTTTTTGGCCGCCGCCAAATCCAAAGAAAAAAAAGGCTCGATTTCTTGAGCGTGTACCACCGCCACTTGGCTGTCGAGTGGCAATTGGTCAATCACCCATCCTGCTTGCTCCTGAGCATAGGCCAAATGCGTCTGATTTTCGCGCTGATAGAGCATTCGCGGAGAGGTATCCACCAGAATTAGAGCGGTTACGGGGGCCGTTGAGTCTTGGGGGGCAATGCCTTGATGAGTGCGAACGGCAATACCCAGGGTCCACAACCACCAAATTCCAACGCCAAACGTCAGCGCTAATAGTGTGTATCGCAACACCGGGGCGGCATTTCGCCTCATCCAAACCACTATGGATAGGCCAACCAGCAACAAACCAAGGCAACCCACCCCGATTACGGTCAGCCAAGCACCATAATCGCTGGCGGCCACCGCTGGGCCAGCCAATGCCAAAGCCAATAGCAAGATCAGTAAACAACGCATCGACAACAGCAACCATTTCCGTAGCCGCAGTTGCCGCTGATTAGTTGTCTGGTGCATCTGTAAAAATCGTATCGCCGGAAATGGCAAGGTCTTAGGCTTGCTTTGCATTAAAAAATGCATGACGACCGGAATCGCCAAAAGCGCCAGTCCCAACCCCAGAACGATCGCGTTGGCCAATATCATCCGTTAAAACCTCGCCCGACGGTTGACCAGATACTCCATCAAGGCTTTGTCAAATTGCATGCTAGTGTCCAAAGGAACATAGTCAATACGATTGCGCTGACACTTCTGCGTCAGATCATCTCGGTAAGCTTTTACCGCTTCCAAATAGCCCCGACGGGCCTGTAAAGTGTCCGTTTCGATCACTTGTTTCGTTTCCAAGTCCTCGAACTGAACGGTTCCTTGGAATGGGAAACTGACCTCGGCTTCATCTAAAATGTGAAACAAAATCACGTCGTGGCCACCATAAGTCAAGCGAAATAGGGCGTCAAGTTCATTAGGATTTTCGAACAACAAGTCCGAAAAAACCATAACCAAGCTGCGGTGACGGAGCATTGCCGACAACTGTTCAATGGAACGACCAAAGGCAGTTTTGCCTTCCGGTTTGGCCTTTGCCAACATCGATATCAGGTTTCCTAATTGTTGGCGTTTGGACTTTGGGGGCAAGCTTTCTCGAATTCGATCGCTAAATGTAATCAGTCCGACAGGGTCTTGTTGGGAGATCATCAAATAGGCCAAAGCAGCGGCTAAACAGATGCCATAATCAAATTTGGTCAGTTCTTGGCGGTAGGTATAGGCCATCGATTGGCTGAGGTCCATGACTAGATAGCCATTGAGATTGGTTTCGGCTTCGTACTTTTTGACATAGTACTTATCGGTTTTGGCGTAGACTTGCCAGTCGATATCTTTGAGATCGTCGCCCGGGGCATACCGGCGATGCTCACTGAATTGGACGCTAAAGCCATGCAGGGGGCTGGCATGCAGACCGTGTAAAAAGCCTTTGACGACAAATTGAGCGCGGAGATCAAGGCGTTTGATTTGGTGAATGACATTGGGTTTGAGGTATTGTTCAACAGACATGGCGGCACCTTCACGTTAAGCCATCCCAAGCGTCAATCGCGGTCAACCTAGTCATCCAACAGTATCAAACGCGTCATCCAACAGGGTAATACTAGGTAACTATCGTAGTCGATTACCTTACCGCAAACGGTCGATATCTGCAATTCCGGCCGCTTTTTTAAAGCTTTTCATCGCAAACCCAGCCCATCGCATTGGGGCGAAACAAAGGTTAGATCGATCGTCCTCAATCGATACCTTAGGCAATAAAACCGTAACGATCGACTCGTTTCCATCGCTGCCCTAAACCAAAAAAACGATCTCTCATTCACAATCGAAGCCTACAAAATCATGATTCTCCGTTCCCCCGAAAACGCGCGAAACCGATCCTGGGAACCGACCCGCCGGGAAACATTCTCGGCCCAGCCAGTCGAATAAATGTGCGAATCTCTGCAGCCATTACCCGCTAAGAACAACCGCGTTGAACAAATTGAGACTCCGTAGGCTTGCGGTTGACTTTGAAACGGGGACCATTGTGGAATTCGTATGAGTCAACAATACGATCGCGAGCATTCTCAGAAAATTGTTAAAACAGATTCGTTAATCGCTTCTCATTTGTTGTGCGTTCTGTTATTCTGTTCGCCGCGCTCGATTGTTTAAGGTACTTGCGCCGTGAGTTGCTTGTGCAAGTCGTTGGATAGCCCGAAAAATTGTTTCGGACACCAAGATGGTTGTGCAAAAATTAAAGTACTTGAATCAAAAAATCGATTTTCTAAGGAACGATTGATCGAGATGCATCGAGTTCATTTCAAGTTGGCTTTTTGAAAAAGGAAAACATGATGGCCAAGAAAACGACCACAGCTGCAGCGACTAAGACAAACAATGCGACGCCAATCGCAACTCCAGCAGCAACTGCACCCATTGCAAATTCGGCACCTGTTGCCGTAAAAACCAAAGCTCCAGTTAAAGGCAAAGCGACCAAATCGGCAACTGCGGTTGCTGTTAAGAAGCCTGCAATTACTGGCAAAACGACTGTTAAAGCGAAAGCTCCAGTAGCAGCCAAGAGCAAAATGACCAACAAAAAACCAGCGGTTATCGCCAAAACCACGATCAAATCGAAAGCGACGTCTGCTACCAAGACCCGCATCGACAAAGGGACGAAGACTCCTGCCAAGGCTCATGTGGTAACGGCCGCCAAAAAGACTGGCGCTCGTAAGACTGCCAAGGCTTAGTCGAGCGATATGCTCGGTGATACCTTAAAACATCCAGAAAAACCGCCTAGTTAAAACCAGGCGGTTTTTTTTATCGCAACCCTTGAGGTAATCCTTGAGGGAAGCGTTCTTGGGTGATTCGTTCGATATGTTCGCGGCGATTTGCGGGCAGCGGATGAGTACTGAGGATTTCCAAAGAGACACCACTGCCGGCTGCCGCTTCCAAGATATTCATGAGTTCCAGCAAGTGGGTTGGGGAAAAACCGGCCATTACGAGCAGGTCAACTGCCCAGCGGTCCGATTCCAATTCTGCGTCTCGGCCATACTTCATGTTGACAACTTGCCCAATTGCTTGGGCCATATGAGCCAGTGACGGCTCGCCGCCGGCGACGCCTGTCGCTGAGGCGATTCCTTGCCAGAGTTGACCTTTTGCCATTTGTTCAGCCGAATGGCGTTCCAAGACGTGTCCAATTTCATGGCCTAGAACGGCTGCCAGTTGACCTTCGTGATTTAAACGATTGTAAAGTGCCTCGGTGATAAAGACTTGGCCGCCGGGCAGGGCAAAGGCATTGACCGTTTGTTGATCGGCGAGCAAATGGAAATCGAAGTAATAGGGCAAATGCATGCCGTCGTGAATGCGTTGATTTTGAAGTATCTGAATCAAACGAGCGCCCATGACGGCCACCGTTTGTGCGGCTTTGCGGTCCCGCGAAAACCCACCATGTTGTTGGACCATGACGGGAACGGCCCGCAGACCTAACGAGATTTCTTGTTCTGGCGTAATCCCCGCAACCCTTTGGACTTCGCCCGTTATGGGGTTCAGATCGCCCGAGGACAAATAGCTCACCAGCGAGAATATTAAGATCATCGCGGCAATGGCCAAGCGAATTTTCCAAGCGCCGGTGGAGTCCCCCGATCTCAAGGATCGAGATTGGAATTCTCGACCGGTTTGGAATTCTCGAGCGGATTGATACTCTCGAGCGGAAGGATGCTCTTTAGCGGATTGATACTCTCGGCCGGAAGGATGCTCTTTAGCGGATTGATACTCTCGCCTTGAGGCTTGTTTTCCAAAGAATCGGTTAGGTTCGCGCATGTCCACTACTCTCGTATTTGGGCGATCAACACACATCGAGCGTAATCAGGCCGCCAAGCGGTGTCCATCGGGCGTGGGCCCGTGGGATCCGCCGTATTCGGCGGAGCCCAGTTAAAACCCCGCCGCCAGTTGCCATAATTTAGCTTTGGATTGTCAGCTTGAGGACAGGCCGACCTACGTAGCCGTCCGCTGTTACTGTAGCCGTCCGCTGTTACTGTAGCCGTCCGCTGTCCTCAGCGGCGGAATAGAAAGCTTTCTTTTTTTGTTGCCAGAAATTAGTCGTCGATTGTCAGCCTGAGGACAGCGGTTGTCTTAAAGTTAGTCAAGTAGCGAGAGGAATCTCGCGCCATTTTTGATTGATTTTGACGATATGGTTGAGTATGGTGATCAACTTTCTCATGCATG
>JBGSMY010000110.1:0-12970 GCA_041739975.1 Pirellulaceae bacterium | reverse complement strand
GATCGAGTTGCGCCTCGGGCAGAGGGTAGGTCCCTTCCATTTCGATCGGATTTTGAGTCGCAAGTACAAAGAAAGGTTCATCCAGTGGATAGCGAACACCGGCTACAGTTACTTGATGTTCTTGCATTGCTTCTAACAACGCGGCTTGTGTTTTGGGCGGTGTACGGTTAATTTCGTCGGCCAACACGACGTTGGCAAAAATAGGTCCTTTAATAAATTGCAGTTGTCGGCGACCATCGTGACTGTCTTGCAGTATTTCAGTGCCCGTGATGTCGGCAGGCATCAGATCGGGTGTAAATTGAATGCGGTGAAACTTCAAATCAAATATTTGTGCGATGCTGCGAACTAACAGCGTTTTTGCTAGTCCGGGAGCGCCCGTGATCAAACAGTGACCGCCGGCAAACAAGCTGATCAATAACTGCTCGATTACCTCGCGTTGGCCAATGATAACTTGGCTTAATTCATCGAATATCTGTTGGCGTCCATTGCGGATCTGCTGAACGGCCAATTCTTCTTGGTCCAATGTGGTCTCAGTTTTATGCAAAACATTGCTCCTAGTGGGTCATAGCATAGACGATGATATTGATGCCTAACGGGTAAGCGTACGGCTCTGAATAAGTTTCAAAATAACCGCGGTCGATACCTTCGCGTTCCCAGCCATCACCCAGATCTGTGTTATGGCAAATAAAAACCATGATTCGACCGCGGTCGTCAAAAATCGCTTGATAGTTGGCTTCGTCAACTTCCCAACGATCGGAAAGATTGCCACGCAGAAAAGAGTGAACACTGGGAATTAACGGCTTGCGGTCCAGAGGATAAACCATTTGGAAAATTTCGTGCGACAACGGGACTGGCGCCGGCTCGCGATCCGGAAATACACGCTTGATTTCAAAATAAAAATTCTCCCATTCGCGGTCGCTCCAAAAATCGTCAACCATCAGGAATCCGCCGCGATCCAAGTAACTGCGAAGCGCCTTGGCCTCAGCATCAGACAGATATAGTCCCCCAGGTTCAATCATGTACAAGAATGGATAGTTGCCCAAATCGGGATCGGTCAGCCGTACAATTTTCCCTTCGGGATCAACTTTTAATGATGTCAGTTGTTGCAGACGAAACGATAGATTGAGATCGGCATCAGGGTAGTCAGTATCCCAACGGTAGCCACCGCGACCGCGAAATTGCGAGTCGTATTGGACGCGAGCAAATGTAAACAGGTCTTGTTTCCAATCGGCATCGACTTCCCATAGTGGAACACCGCCGCGGTCATCCGCCCCGCGGACACTGCGGCCACGTTGCCAACGGAAATCGTCGTCTTGTTGGGCAAAGACCAGTCCACTGATTACAGCCAGACCGGCAATTCCGAACCAACGATTGAACTGACTCCAGATCATGACCGCTCCTGGGGTTGGCTTTCGGCTTGTGTTGTACGCAACGTGTTTCGACTCGCCAATTTTTCGTTTTCATTATTTACGGGTATTTCCCCACCCGGCGATTTGGGAGTCGATGTTTGATCCGGTTTCGTTGCCGGATCTGGACTTGCAGACTTGTTTTCAGCGTCAATAAGGTTTTTCAATAACTCATGGGCAGCCATGAATCGCGGTGCCTGTTCGAGAGTTCGCAAAACCGCACGTTTCGCGTCGGCAATTCGCCCTTGTTCCCGATAGACTTGGGCCAATTCAAAATGCAAACTGGCAACATCTACGGGCGCCATTGCGATCAAAGCTTCCAGTGCCCGTTGGCGCTGAGGCAATAAATTTAGATGTTTGCCGGCTACGGCGACATGGCGGTATGGCGATGCGATCAATGGCTGTACCGCAATCCAGCGGTCTGCGTATTTCTGAACCGTGGGCCAATCGGCCGTTTCTGTCGCCAGTTCGATCAATCGCTCCATCGCCCCAACATCGTCCGAAGCGAGATCGCAGTACGTAGCCAAAGTCTGTTGTTCATCGCTATTGCGATCTAACTCTCGATAACAGATCGCCAGCTGCAGCCAGGCATCGTTAAGTCCACGCGGAATGACCGTCACAATCTGAGACCAAATATCGGCAGCCGCTTGCCACTTAGACTCGCGCATCAAGGCTGCAGCATGGTTTACTAGGCCTTGGATTCGTTTGGGATTTTTAGCGTTCCATTCTTGCCATTGAGCGGCCGAAGCTGTCTCGGCCAAATCCGGAGCGGCCCAATCCCAATCGCCACCGAACGATTGTGCGACTTGTTTGGCAAATTCCAAAAATTCGCGATCGAGTTCCTTTAAGGGCGCCATGGTTGTCGCCAAGGCATTGTTGATCGGAACACCGGTGGCTAATTCTTCTAGCAGTCGAATGAGTTTTTCTTGGCCATATTTTTCGACCATAAACTGCACAGCCAGCGAGGACTGATAATAAGCAAACTGCAAATGCATTGGACTGGCAGGTCGCAAAAACGCGCCGCTTAATTGGCTGAGTGGAACCAGGTCGGTTCCCAACAACATTTCTCGAAATTGTGGATCGAGGGATTGTCCCCAGGAGACATCCGCCGCGCGTTCTTCCCAGACCGAAATCCCTTCGCTTAACCAACGCGGCATCTTGTTTTCAGTTTTTTGCAGAGTCACGACATGACAAAATTCATGCCACAATACAGATTGCCAACTAACGCGAGTTGCGCCCAAGGCTGCTGGACTGTTCATAGTAATAACCCGGCCAAAACACACGCCGAGAAACCCTTCGCCACCCGGCAAACCAAAGGTCCGAATGGCAAAGTCTTGTTGTTTGGGAAAAATTTCGATAATGATTGGTTCCACCAATGTCGCCTGATACTTTTCAACCAGGGTTTGTTTGGCTTGCCGCAAAAGATCTAAGACCTGTTGACCGTATAGATCGGCTTCACGTGCCTCCATCCGAACGACAAAACCATGGGCGGACAGGGTCCGAAATTGACTGAGTCGGTCCCGCAAAGTAACCAAATTATGAGCGACAACATTATATTGGTCGCGATCAAAGACCTGTTCGGCCAATTGCCAACCTTCGAGATCTTGACCCAGTCGCAACAGGTCGTGAGCTAATTGCATTTTCGCAGGTAGGTAAGTTTCGTCATACACCAAAGCTCGTCGCTGGTACGTCGCTCCGTCTTCAAAACGATACTTTTGAGATAACTTCAAACCGATCCAGTGATCGACCTCCGGATTTCCCGACCAATGAGCTAACGCATTCGATCGAGACGTCGATTCAGCCAAATGTTCGTTATTTAGGTGAGCCAGAACGGCAAGCGTGGCGTGGGCCCGCGGTTGATGTGGATTGATGGCCAAAACTCGCTCGATCAATGATTTTGTTTCAGCGTATTGTTCCGCATGCAGTGACATTTCAGCCATCGATAAAAGAGCCGGTATGTAGTTTTCGTCGATCGCCAAAGCAGACTGAATCGCCTCCTCCGTCTTCTCACTGTCACTAGGCAGATAAGCTTGTGCCAAACCAAACCAATAGTCGGGATGCGAGGGATCGCGATCGACAGCCCGTTGGAAATTTTCGGCGGCTAGTGCGAAATCGCCTTTGGCCAAAGCCAAGCGGGCGATTGCCGCATCGACTTGACCGTCGTCAGCAAATCGTTGTTTTAGCGGTTGAAGCATGTTCTGCAAAATGTCTTTAGCGTCTGCCCCGTTGGCCAGTCGCCGTTCGGCAACCGCGATTTGATCTTCCGCCGTACGGTAACGCCAACCATTTCGAGTCCAATGATCGTCGAGCTCAATTAACATGCGTTGAGCTTCGGCCGTTAGATCATTAAAACGATAGATTTCCGCTCCAATCCACCGCAGCCGAATACTATACGGCAGCCGTTCTAGTGCAGCATCGATCGTCATTTTTGCTGCGGCATAATCACCTATCGCAAATTCAGCGCGAGCTTTGAGTTCAAGCCAATTTTCCGCGGCAGTTGTAGAAACCGTTTCTTCAGCCAGTTGCTGGGCGAGATTGGCCGCTTCAACAAACTGCCCCTCACGATACAATCGAACCAGCTTTTGGGAATCGGTTTCATCGGCCTGCGGGGCCAGCCAAGCACTTGTTGGCGGGGCAGATTCAGTGATAAGAAAGTCTGGAGCAAGTCCATCGACCCGAAAGACTACGCCTTCGGCCCCGAACAATCCGACGACGATGCCGATCCATGCCAAATAGTTCATGAGTCCCTAATATTACCGCTACGATGGCTATCCCCGATCGCCATCTACCGCCTCTTGGTTCTGATAGATTAAACCCGATTGTAGTGGAAAGGTTTTCCTAAAATCTACTAAGGGCAAGCGGTCTCTTAGCGATCTTGCCATAGCGAAACAGAAGTTTACATGGTGTGATCGAAGACCTAATTCGAAATTTCCTCATGTTGACAGACGCGCAAAACAGCACGTCTTTTCTCGAAAAAAGTGTGCTTATTCGTCTCAATCGAACTCAAATCTACGCTTAATTTGTGACGATTACGGAAACCTTGTTTACCCTTGCGAATTTTATGAATTCCCTGGGTGAGGGCGACGTTTTAAGCGGTGATGAGGGGTGAAAATCGTTACGACCCATCTAGCGTTCGTTGGCAAAAACATTCACGAAGGATCACACAATGCTACTCCGTCACTGGAAAGTCTTGGCGGTCGCGTTGCTCATGATGGCAGGAGGCTATCAAGTGTCGGCGCAGCAAGCCAATATTGGCAACTCGTACTTAGCGCCGGTATCTCAAGCGTCCCCGAGCGCTCGAATTCTACCGGTCAGCCAGACCCAGGAACCGGTTGCTGCAAATTCAGCAACTGCTGTTGGGTCGTTGGCCGAAAGCTGTGGCTGTTCAACGTCGGCCTGCGATTACAGCTCGACGATCGTGATCCCGCGTCCTAGCGAATCGTGCTTTGATTCGTTCATCAGCCCGATTACAAACCCAGTGTTTTTCGAAGATCCTCGCAACCTCACGGAAGCCCGGTTTATCTTCTTGAATCACAAAGTCCCGTTGGCCGCCGGCAGTGGTGATGTGCAATTGTACGCATTACAGTTGCGGGTTTCGTTGTCGGAAAACGTGTCGTTGATCGCCACAAAAGACGGCTATGTTACCTCGAGCAACCCGTTGGTCGGTGATGGCTGGGCCGATTTAGCGGCCGGTTTGAAGTTCAATTTGCTGCGCGATCAGCACAGTCAAAGCTTGCTCAGCGCCGGGTTTACCTTTGAAATGCCGACAGGTGAAGCCAGCGCATTGCAAGGAAACGGTGACGGCGAACTGAACTTGTTCTTGACCGGTGGCAAGAAAATCGGTTGCAGCTCGCATTGGATCAGTGCCTCCGGCATGCGAGTCCCGATGAATGGCACCGACGAAAGCAGTGTTTTCTATTGGTCAAACCACTTTGACAAACAAGTTACCAACCGGATGTATCTGTTGACCGAATTCAATTGGTACCATTGGATGGGAGCCGGTTTGGACGGTTTGGCCGGCGTGGAAGGTTTGGACTTGTTCAACTTGGGTTCGACCGGCGTGGCTGGCAACGATATTGTAACTCAAGCCGTGGGCGTGAAATTCAAACCACACGGCTTATCCGAAATTGGCGTCGCATGGGAATTCCCATTGACCGAACGCCGCGACATCATCGACAACCGCATCAACGTCAACTGGATTTGGCGATATTAATACGCACTTTGCGTAATCCTTTGAAATAAATGAAAAAATCGAAATGCGTACCCAATTTTGGGTACGCATTTTTTACGCGCCCGGTGCATTTGGAGAATTGTTTTGCCGCCTAAAACCGCACTACTCGCAACTCGAAATTGTCCAATTACAATAGAGAGCTATCCATAGGGAAAGACTTATGGAGGATTTATTTCATTAAGGACCAGCAGATGATTGACGCCCGAAAACTACTGCAACGCGGTGGCCGGCCACAACGGCCAATGTTGTTTCAGCTCTTGTTCGGCCTGACATGTTGCCTGATAGGTAACCTACCTGGGATGGCACAAGACACAACGACGGCCAAAACCGAAGGCTTACATAGCGGGCCGCCGCGATTATTTGCGATTACTGGTGCCACGATTCATGTTTCACCGACGACAACTATCGAAAAAGGCACCGTGATTGTCTTACGTGACAAAATCACTTTGGTGGGTCCCGATATTGCCGTGCCGGCGGGAGCACAAGTAATCGACGCTTCGGGAAAACACCTGTATGCGGGCTGGATCGATAGCTATGTGCCATATGGCGAATCGATCACACTACCCGAAGGCGGCAGTCATTATTGGAACGACCGGATTCGACCGGAGTTAAGCGTTGCGGACTTGATGAAACCCTCGGGCATCAAATTCGATGAAATGAAACGAGCTGGTATTACCAATGCTTTGTTAGTTCCCAGCGATGGCATTATCCAGGGAATGGCAAGTATCGTTCACGCCAACGGAGAATCTGGTGCAACGGCCGTTGTTCGTGCCGATGTGGCTATGAACTCGATATTAACTGCTTCACGCGGTTTTGGTCGTGGCGGTCCCGCCACACCCGCTCCGGCGACCCCTGGCCCGGCAATTCCAGCGCCGACAGTCCAAAATGTATCGCGCTATCCGACCTCACCGATGGGCGCCTATGCTGTGGCGCGACAGGCATTTTACGACGCCCAATGGTATCGAAATGCATGGCAAGTTGCCGATCGCGATCAAAACGTTTTGCGGCCCGAACGCAACCAAGCGCTCGATGCGTTGCAGCCTGTGTTGGACGGCGAGATGCCGCTGTTGGTGCAAACGTCGAACGAGTTTTTCGCGTTGCGTGCCGCTCGGTTCGCCAAAGAATTTGGCCTGAAATACATTGTCGTCGGCAGTGGACAAGAATACCGGCGGGTTCAAGAAGTGGCCGCCTTAAAAGTGCCGATTGTATTGCCCTTGAATTTCCCACAACCACCGACTGTAAACGATACGACGGCTGTGTTAAACACGTCGTTGGAATCGTTAATGCATTGGGATATCGCTCCCGAGAATCCCCTCAGACTGCACGAAGCTGACGTATCATTTGTCTTCAGTTCTCAAGGATTGTCGCGGGCCGGAGATTTGTTGGGCCAAGTCCGCAAAGCGATTGAACGCGGTTTGCCCAGTGACGTGGCATTGGCCGCTTTGACAACCAAACCTGCAGAACTGTGGGGGGTTGATCAACAGCTCGGTACAGTTGCCGCCGGCAAATTTGCTAATTTCTTTTTGTCCGACAAACCGATTTTTGATAAGTCAGCTAAGATCACCGAATCTTGGGTGGCCGGTAATCGTTTGCAACTCGATACCCCCAAATCGCGACAGTTCGCGGGACTTTGGCGAATCGAAACCACACTTGGCGATCAAAAAGAACTGTATTTGATCGTCCGAGAAGAACCTCGCGTATCGGGAAGTTTGCGAAGTCAAATTGAAGCCAGCGAAGAAAAACCAGATATTTCGCTGCAAAGTGCTGCAATTCGTGACACGCAATTCAGCGGATCGTTCAAAGGCGATGCGCTGGGTGTCGCCGGTTCCCATGTGTTGAGTTTTGTGGTCGATCAACCAGGTGTGGGCCACGGTCAATTGGTTTTGGCTGATGGACAAATCGTGACGGCCAACGTATCCCGAGTGGGAGACGCACCGGCCGATTCGCCACGATCATCCAGTGTCGTCGCAAGCGGCGAACGTGGCGGTGGCGAGCGCGGTTCAGGTGAACGCGGCGGAGGCGGCCGTGGTTTTGGTCGCGGTCGACGCGGCGGTGGCGATGAGTCGGCAGTTGCCGATGCCAATCCACCGGCTGCTGGTGAAGCCAAATCTAGCGAAACCAATTCAGCAGATGCAGCCGTTGCCGCAACTCCGCAAACAAAGGCGACAACCGCGGCGATGTATCCCGTGAACTTTCCATTTGGAGATTACGGGCGTACAGAAATTCCTGTCGCGGCAAAATCTGTATTAATTAAGAACGTTACGGTCTGGACAAGCGGCCCGCAAGGAAATTTGCCTGGTGGCGCGATTTTATTTGGTGACGGCAAAATTATTAGCGTTCACGCTGCCGGTGAAGCGTTGCCCGATGCGGAATTGGTAATCGATGGACAGGGCGGTCATGTGACTCCGGGGTTAATCGATTGTCACTCTCACATGGCAACCGACAGCGGTGTCAATGAAGGTGGGCAAGCCATTACGGCCGAGGTCCGCATTGGCGACTTTATCGATGCCCGCGATATCAGCATCTATCGACAATTGGCCGGCGGATTGACCGCCGCCAATATACTTCACGGCTCAGCCAATCCTATCGGTGGGCAAAACCAAGTGATTAAATTGCGTTGGGGCTTAAACGACGAACAACTAAAATTCGCCGAAGCGCCCGCCGGAATTAAGTTTGCTTTGGGCGAAAATGTCAAACAAAGCAGCGCCCGACAGCCCTCGAATCGATACCCGCAAACTCGAATGGGCGTCGAGCAAATCATGCACGATTCCTTCCGAGCGGCACAAGAATACGCTGCGGCACACGAGCGCTGGCAATTAAATCGCCAGGGTTTGCCACCTCGTGTCGATTTGGAACTTGAAGCGATTTCTGAAATCGTTCAAGGCAAACGATGGATTCACTGTCACAGTTATCGACAAGACGAGATCTTGGCGCTGATTCGTGTCCTCGATCAATACGGAATCCGAATTGGGACTTTCCAGCATATCTTAGAGGGCTATAAAGTCGCCGAAGCCATGGCCAAACATGGAGCGATGGCGAGCGCATTCTCAGATTGGTGGGCTTATAAAGTTGAGGTTCAAGACGCCATACCTTATGCCGGTTCGATTATGCATGAACAGGGTATCGTAGTGTCATTTAATTCGGATGACGGCGAGTTGGCACGCCATATGAACCATGAGGCGGCCAAAGCCATGCGATTTGGCGGTGTTTCAGAAGAGGAAGCCCTGAAATTCGTAACTCTGAACCCAGCCAAACAGCTTCGTATCGATCAGTACGTGGGCAGTTTGGAGCCTGGAAAACACGCTGACATTGTTTTGTGGAATGGTCATCCCTTGGAAACGACATCGCGCTGCGATCAAACCTGGATCGATGGCCGCAAATATTTTGATTTTGTTGAAGATCGTGCGTTGGTTGCGGAACAAGCTAAAATGCGCGCTGCGTTGGTTCAACGTGTTCTTGCTTCTGGCGAATCGATGAGTCGTCCGGGTGAAGAACGCCAAGACCCCAGTTTGTCTTGGCCCCGCTACGATGAGTATTGCATGGCCCAATATCACCGTACTCGCATGCAAGATTGTGCAGGATGCGATGGTTGCCAAGTTTGCCAAGCCGCTGAGGATGATGACTGGGCTTGCCTATTTGGCGATTGTCAAATCTTGGGTCATCAACACAACAACCGCGTCCACGCACATCAAATTAAAGAGTAATTCGCCATGAAAAAAAACCTAACGATTTTGTCCGTGGCTGCTGTAGTGGTTTGCGGAATTCTAGCTACCGATGTATTGGCACACGATACTGTGCCGGCTCCTGCTCAAAAGAAACCCATTGCGCTCGTTGGCGCAACGATCCATACGGTCTCCGGCGATATTATCGCCAACGGAACCGTGTTGTTCGATAAAGGAAAAATTACCTATGTCGGCGACTCGACCAGCCTTCCGGCTGATGCCGAGAAAGTTGATTTATCGGGCAAGCACATTTATCCCGGTATGTTTGAATCGCATTCACAAATTGGACTCACCGAAATCGCTTCGATTTCGGCGACCAACGACTTCGCTGAAACGGGTGACAACAACGCCAACGTCAAGGCCCAAGTAGCCATTAATCCCGATAGCGAATTGATCCCGGTAACGCGCGCTGGTGGTGTGTTGTTGGCATTGTCTGTTCCCAGTGGGGGCAATATCGCTGGCAAATCGGTAGTGCTGCAAATGGATGGTTGGACCTATGAAGACTTAACGCTCAAAGCAACCGCGGCGATGCATATTTCTTGGCCGCAATTTTCTGCTGGCGGCCGCGGACGACGTGGCGGTGGTGGCGGCGGCGCGCCGGGCGGTGGTGAGGGCAACATGGCTTCGCAAGCCGAACGGCAGCTTCAAGGTTATCGGGATTTGATTCAGCAAACCAAAGCCTATGCACAAATGCGGCAATCGCAACCACTCGACCAGCCATTTGATTTGCGACTTGAGGGAATGATTGATGTGGTTGAGGGTCGCTTGCCAATTTTGGTTCGTGCCGATCGACTCGCTGAGATTCAATCCGTAATATCCTTTGCGGCTGAACAGAATTTAAAGCTGATAATCTTGGGGGGTTACGATGCACCTTTATGTGCGGACCTGCTGAAAAAGCACGATGTGCCGGTGATCGTATCGGCCGTATATCGAACGCCGCTGCGTTCGAATGATCCTTACGATCATGCATATTCATTGCCGAAACGACTTGCCGATGCCGGGATTAAGTTTTGCATTTCCGGAACAGATCGCTCGGAGTCTTGGAACGTGCGAACGTTACCCTTCCACGCTGGAACTGCCGTCGCATTTGGGCTGTCGGAATCAGAAGCCATTCGCTCGGTTACCTTATCGCCCGCAGAAATCTTAGGCGTGGCCGATCGGGTTGGTTCGATTGCGGTTGGAAAAGATGCAACGTTGATTGTAACCGATGGTACGCCTTTGAATGCCAAGACGCAAATTTTGTCTGCTTATATTCAAGGACGGCATGTCGACTTGTCCAATCGCCACACTCGACTTTACGAAAAATATCAGCAAAAATATCAACAACTGCGCGAGGCTGATTCACAAAAGTAGGGTGACGGTGACGGATGGAGACCCGAATTCGGCGAACCCAAATTCAGGATGACAAACAGGATGGTTGGTTGTTGTAACAGGATGTTGTAAGCATGGTTGATCAAGCTTTTTTGAGCGATCACGCTAGGTCCAATGACGATCGCGATCCGTTGCGCGATTTTCGCGATCAGTTCTGGATTCCTCGCTGCCAGGATTCTGAGGGCGGCGCGGCCGGCCAGGAGATTTGTTATTTGGTCGGCAATAGTTTGGGGTTAATGCCTAAACAGACGGCTGATTTCGTGAACGCTGAACTAGAAGCTTGGCGTCGAGAGGCAGTTGCCGCGCATTTTTCAGGCAAGCACCCTTGGATGCCTTATCACGAGTTTTTGACCGAACCAATGGCAGCTCTAGTCGGTGCTTTGCCCAGCGAAGTGGTCATGATGAATTCGTTGACTGCCAATTTGCATTTGGCGTTGGCGACCTTTTATCGCCCGGTTGATAATCGGCATCAAATCTTGATCGAAGATCATGCGTTTCCATCCGATCATTATGCTGTCGAGTCGCAAATTCGTTGGCACGACTTGGACCCGGCGAAATCGCTGATTATCGCCAAAGCGGATCCGAGCTCGGGGCAATTTGATATTGGAAAGCTGTTTGATTTAATTGAGGAGAATCGCGAAACGTTGTCGGTGCTCGTGCTACCTGGGGTTCAGTACTACACGGGGCAAGTGTTTCCGATTGCTGAAATTGTTAAACACGCTCATCGTTGGGGAATTATTGTTGGGATTGATTTGGCACATGCCGCCGGCAATCTTGAACTACGTCTGCACGACTGGGATGTCGACTTTGCGGTTTGGTGTACTTACAAATATCTGAATAGTGGTCCGGGCAGTGTGGCGGGATTTTATGTGCACGAGCGACATGCCGCCAATCAAGAATTGCCTCGATTGGCCGGTTGGTGGGGTCATGACAAAACGACTCGATTTTTAATGGGCACTGAATTTCGGCCGATTGCAACAGCCGAAGGTTGGCAATTGAGCAATCCACCGATTTTGTCACTGGCCGCGATTCGCTCATCGCTGGATATTTTCCAAAGAGCCGGAGGTTTGAAGCCTTTGGTGGAAAAATCGCGGCGGATGAATCAGTACTTCCGGGAACAATTGCAGCAGCACTGCGCTGGTCGAATCAAGATCTTAACGCCAATTGGCGGTGGATGCCAATTGTCATTGCGGGTTGAGGGACCGACTGGGTGGGGCAAACGTGTGAAGCGGGAGCTGGATCTTGCGGGTATTGAGACTGATTGGCGGGAGCCGGATGTGATACGAGCGGCTCCCGTGCCACTTTACAATCGATTTGCGGATATCGATTATTTCGTTTTTCATTTGCGTCGGATCCTGGAACAAAGTGCTTTGTGATGAAACCCCAAGTGACGATTGTTGGTGGTGGATTAGTGGGCTCGTTGCTGGCCATTATCTTGGCGCGACGTGGCTACCCAATTGTTGTTTTTGAAAAACGTCCTGACATGCGTCAGGTGAAAATAAGTGCCGGTCGCTCCATCAATTTGGCCTTGGCAGCGCGAGGAATGCGGGCGCTGGAGCAAGCTGGGATCATGGATGAGGTCGAACCGCTATTGATACCCATGCGTGGACGTATGTTGCATTTAATAAACGGCAAGACCGAGTTTTCGTCGTATGGACAGCGGCCTCATGAAGTCATTTATAGTGTATCGCGGCTGTTGTTGAATCAAGTGTTATTGACGGCGGCTGAGCAGTCTCCGGGGGTTGAGTTATTTTTTGATCAAGAATGTATACAGTGCGATTTGTCCAAGGGTGAAGTTCGGTTTCAACATACGTCATCAGGTGAGCTCCGGGATATTGGAGTTGAGTGGTTGATAGGGACTGATGGTGCGAATTCGGTGACGCGAGACTCGGTTGTTTATGTCGGTGGCGGCAGTCATCAGACCGAGTGGCTTGATCACGATTACAAAGAACTCTCGATACCGGCCGGAGTCAAGGGTGAATTCCAGATGGTGCGGGAAGCGTTGCATATTTGGCCCCGCAAAGGGTTCATGTTGATTGCTTTGCCGAATTTGGATGGGAGTTTCACGGTGACCTTGTTTTTGCAGAAACAGGGATCGATTAGTTTTGCTCAGTTGACGAGTCCGGTTGCGGTACGAGCTTTTTTTGATCATTACTTTTCGGATGCGTCGGCATTAATTCCGGATTTAGAGCGTGACTTTTTTCACAATCCGACTGGGGTCTTGGGAACGGTGCGGGCGA
>JBGSMY010000141.1:0-10269 GCA_041739975.1 Pirellulaceae bacterium | reverse complement strand
GGTGGGTTTATTTTATGTGGTGTAGGATTTAGCCTCATTCTCGGTCCGTTATCGACGATTGCTTCGATCATTCCTTTTTTTGGAAAACTTACTCGCTGGCTAGTCGGATTGGTGTCGCTGCTCTTGGCAGTAGTGGTGGCCAGTATTACGATTGCGGTTGCTTGGATTGCGGTGCGACCAGTTCTGGGAATTACATTGCTGGCTGTCGCAGGAATTGGAATTTTTGCATTAGTGAAACTTCGCAAAAATAATAGCGTTCCGGCAAGCAACACTTAAGCACCAAGATTAATTCGCGTTTCATTGCAGGAGGCTCGTGTGGCTAACCCGTACTCGTCGCCCATTCAACCCGATCCTTCCAAATACAATCCTTATGGGCCACCAGGTGGAGGGCAATACCCGCCTGGTGCAGGTCAAGATTCTTATGTGAAACAAGTTCCAATCATTGGCATCTTGATGATGGTTCAAGCCGGGTTGGAACTGATTGCGAGTTTAGGTCTGATTGCTCTGGGTTTTGGGATGCCCACGTTTATTCGAATGATGGAAGCTCAAGAAGGTCGGCCGGGCGCTGCCGGGATGCCGCCGGGGGCTGAGGTTATGATGATGGTCATGTATGGCGGGTTGGGTATTGCCTTATTGGGCGTAGCCGCGCTTCGTTTTTTTGCGGGATTTCGTGTGATGAATTATCGCAATCGAATATTGGCGATCGTCGCTAATTCGATTGGCTTTGGGTCAGCGTTAACGTGTTATTGCGGGCTAACTTCGTTGGCCTTAGGGATCTATGCTCTGATTGTACTGTTGCAACCGGTGGTTGTTTACGAGTTCAATCGCCGTGCGGGTCAATCCTAAACTCCCCTTATCGGGTTGCTTGGTTCTGTTTGAAATTTTCTTAAAGGCAAAGTTATGTTACGAATTTTGTGCGCGGCAAGTTGCTCGTTGATTTTAGCGACCTGTGCGTTTGAACTCTCAGCGCAAACCGCCACATTGGCGGCCGACCAAACGGGTGCCGCCGAGGATTGGCGCAAAGGATTAGACCAAATCAACGAGAAATCGGTAACATCGACGATTACTTTTCTTGCCAGCGACGAAATGGCCGGTCGCGGGACACCTTCACCTGAATATTTAATTGCCAGCGCTTATGTCGCCGCACGATTTCGTGGTGCCGGTCTAGAGCCAGGTGGTACTGAAGGTACTTTTTATCAAAATTCGACAATCAAATCGATTAAGACACCTGCCACCGGAGTCACGTTTCAAGATGCCCATGGACAACCTTTACTGCATGGCGGACTGCTCGGGGCTGCGGCCGAAGGGGTTGAGTTTACGGGCAATGTTCCGGTTGTGGATTGGGCTGGCGAATGGCCAGAAAAGTCATTTGCGGGACCGGTAGCAGTCCAAGTGAACTTAGAAGCCAATATTCGCGGCAACCGTGCCGTTTCCCAAGTAATTCGCGCGGTTAATCGTTTGCGACAGGCCGGAGCTACGGCCGTAATCGCCTTTGTCGATGCAGAAAATCCACTGCTGGATCAAGCTCAACAATTTCAGCAAAAGGCCCGGCCCGACAGTCCTAATTTGCGTTTCGGCATCCCGGTCTTATTGGTTGTTGGGCAAATCGCAGCGGCACCTCAAGCCGTAAAACTAAAACTTCCGGCTCATGAGGTAGAAGAAGTCGTCGTGCGCAACGTAATCGGTTTACTGCGAGGCTCCGACGAGACCCTGAATCAAGAGGCGTTGATCTTTTCCGCCCATTTGGATCACCTGGGTCGCAACCCACAAATGCGCGGCGATCAAATTTTCAATGGCGCTGACGACAATGCAACAGGCTGCACGGCGGTCGTTTCGCTGGCCGATG
Source organism: Pirellulaceae bacterium (assembly GCA_041739975.1). GTDB lineage: Bacteria > Planctomycetota > Planctomycetia > Pirellulales > Pirellulaceae > BJ22. The sequence goes on along the minus strand of JBGSMY010000141.1, from coordinate 8,423 downwards.
CATTTGCGGCGCTGCCAGCCCGCCCCAAACGTTCGATTCTATTTATTTGTTTTTGGGGTGAAGAAAACGGACTGTTGGGTTCGGCGCAGTACGCCAAAGACTCCACGTGGCCGTTAAAAAAAATCGTAGCTAACGTCAACATTGAAATGATCGGTCGCCCGGAACCCGGTGCTCAGGAAAAAGTCTGGGTAACCGGTTGGAGCGAATCGAATCTGGGCGAATTAATGAATCAAGAATCGAAAAAGATCGGCGTCGAGATTTTCCAACATCCACAGTTCAGCGCGATGTTGTATCGCTCCAGCGATAACTGGTCGTTTGTTCAACAGGGTGTAATTGCCCATAGTTTTTCCGCTGGTTCGCTACACGGCGACTATCATCAAGTAACTGATGAATGGGAAAAACTAGATATTCCTCACATGACCCGGGTCATTCAAGGGTTGTTTGTTGGCTCGCTGGGGATCGCCGATGGAATTGCCACGCCACAAAAACCGCAAAAGTAAATTGTTTTAACCGCCGAGTCATTGATGGATTTAATTCCAAAGCCGCCGCCACCGCCGGATACAAACCCGCCAGATTCAAACCTGCGGGCTGATAGGAAGCGGGCTGAAATAACGCGGGCGGCAATTGCGAGCAATCGTGTTTCACTAGCTACTTATGGCCGCGTACTTTGGATCTTCGCCCGCAACTCGCTGATTCGCGATATGTCATTTCGCGCCGACTTCATTTTGCAATCGATTACATCCATTGCCTGGGCGCTAATGAATTTTGCATTGTTCAAGATCATCTATCAGTTCACCGATTCGATCGGACGCGATAGTGGCTGGCACGAGCAAGAATTTTTTCTGTTCTTGGGAACCATTTGGATCATTAACAGTTTGATTCAGACTTTATTTATGGGCAATTTTGATGAGTTTAGCGATCTGATTCGCACGGGCGGGTTGGATTTTGCACTACTAAAACCGATAGATACCCAATTCTTGATTTCTTTCCCGCGGATCAACTGGTCCCAATTGTCCAACGGTGGACTAGGCGTCGCTTTGGTCGTTTATTCGACGAATGCGCTTTTGCACGATCCCGACAAACATTTGTCCTTTTCGATTTTCACAATCATCGGCTATTTGGGATTTATAGGCTGCGGAGTTGTGATCATGTACAGTGTTATGCTGGCACTGGCTTCCACCAGCATTTGGTTGGGACGCAATCAAAATTTGTACGACTTTTGGTTCTACCTGACCAATTTCTATCGTTATCCGATGGAGATCTATCAACGCAATGGAATTGGCTGGGCGTTGTGGGGTACGTTTACGTTTGTTATTCCTATCCTGGTAGTTTCCAATGTTCCGGCTCGCGTCCTGGCACAACCTTTAGGCACGCCGTGGCAAATGTGGGAGTGGTTATTGGCTGGATTTGCGGTCTTCGCTGCGATCGTCAGCCTGATTATCAGTCGCTGGGTATTTTTCCGCGCCTTGCTTAGCTACCGCAGTGCCAGCAGCTAACTGCGATGCCCAAGGTCGACAAACGATCAAAAGGGAAATTGCTCATCGAGCGGTGCGGCAGCCAATTCGACAAGAAACTGACCCAGACGTTGGCTGGCTTCTTCAACGATTTTCTCACCTTTGGCGCGGGTCGCTTGATGAGGATTTCCCGCCCCGGAATTGGTGGTTAGTAAATGCCAAGGTCGTGAGATCGAAATCCACCCTCGATTGATCGCTGCAAATCGACTGGGCCGTTTGCAACCTTCATCGGCGGCTAAACTGCCGTTGGTCTGTTTACCTACTAACGATTCGAAATAAGCCAATCCGATACTGGTTTCCATCTCGCCGGCGTGATCGTCGGGATTGGTTAATAATCCAGCCGCCACGTCGCTAATTGCCTGATACCAATTGTACAAAAATAAATGGGCAGGCGTTGTTCCGTACATCTCGCGCAGCAATGGTTTGAAATCGTTACCGCCGTGACTGTTCAGCAACACGATTTTGTAAATTCCGCTTTGTACTAACGAAGCGACAATATCCTGGATCACGCGATGCAACGTTGAAGGGTTAAGATTAATCGCCAACGGAAATTGACGCAAATTTGTTTCGGTGCCAAAGGGGATACTGGGCAGCAACACGACAGAAGCGCCAGCCGCTGTCGCAATTTCACAACTGCGATCGCCGATCAATTCGGCTTCGAATTGATCGGTACCATAAGGCAAATGCAAGTTATGCGGCTCGGTTGCACCTAGTGGCAGTATCGCCACTTGCCAGGTTCGTTGTTTTAGTTGACCGTAATTCAATTCGCTCAATCGCCATGGCCGAGCGGTCAATGATGTGCTCAAAGGGGTTCCTCAAAATTCTACGAAATTGAAACTGACGATCGCGTGATTGGAATGCTTATGGCAACTCGGGAACGACTGCAGGTGCTTGGATTGTTCCCTCGAATGAAATCTGTTTTTCGACCAAAACGCCTTCAATATCAACGTAAAAATAAAATGTTTGACCAAAACTTCCTGGCTTGCCGGTCGACAATATTAATTTGATGGGCGCTTGGGAATTTGCCTTCAGCGTCCAGGGCAGGGGAGATTTCAACTGAAATCCACAATTGCCGCCTCAACACCAATTCAGTCCCACCATTCGCAAATCGTTTGCGGAAAGATTTTGAATTTCTATCGGAAATTCGAGCGTTTCCCCAGGTTGGCACGTATCAAGTTGTGGCAATTTAATGACAACATGTTGATCCGGATGAAAGTTTGCTTCGCGGTACATTTGCCAACCGGCAAGGATTAACAACCCGAATCCAATCATCAAAAAAACGTTGCGAAACCACGATTTCATTGTCGTTCTCCTGCAGCGTAATTTGCGACATTCGCTGGCCTTATCAGCTGATTGTAACTCATTTCTATGCATCAAACATCGACGGCAGTTTCGGTACCAAACGAAGTGCTAAGTTTTGGCGAGCGATCGGGTGTCCTTACAATTCAAACTGGCAATTGTCCGTTAGCACGATTATTAATGGTATGGAACGAATCCATTTCGTCCTGGAGCATTATTTCGAGCCGATTTTTCCGATTCCAACGGTCTTGGGCCTGTTTCGGTAAATTCCAGCCAACCGACTTGCCGAATCAGCCAATATCTTGACGTCCAGGCTGGGCGGATTAAGATTTCCGAGGTAGGTTTGATTGCTTACCCAAAAGTTAGCGGGAACGAGGATTTGCCGGGACCTTGGGATTTATTTGTTCAGGAGTTAGTTCATGACCCACGTAGTGACAAAAGCTTGTGACGGTTGTCGATATACCGATTGTGTTGTGGTTTGCCCCGTCGAATGCTTCTACGAAGGTCAAACCATGTTGTATATCAATCCCGATGAGTGCATTGACTGTGAAGCTTGCGTTCCAGAATGCCCGGTAGAAGCCATCTATCACGAAGACGATGTGCCCGAAGAAATGAAGGAATACATCCAACTAAACGCCACCATGGCCCCGCAGTGCCCCAGTATTACCGAACGCAAAGAACCCTTGGCGGACAGATAAGACTGGCTCGAATTTAGCTTTGACTTGACGCGCTGCTATCCGCGGGTCCGGTCTGCGCCAATGCTCCGATCGCCATCGCCGCGACCATAGTCAGCAACGCCGATTTCGCCTCTCAAGTAAATCGCCTCTCAAGTACGTTGTGATCAAAACAGCAACGCCGTCGCCGCCGCGAAATTTGCGTTGTGGGTCGTTATAAGTAGTTATATTGCAGGCCGCAAATTTCGCTCTGACTTGCCCTTAAGCGACTGCGCGACTTGCGCCGACAATCGTAAAAAGTTGAACGTGGCAAATTTCGCTCTGACTTGCTGTCAAATGGAATTTATTTCAACGATTGCCTGTCCGTCGGCTGAATATCGCGGGGTGCGTTGAGGCTCCATGCCCGTCGCAACTGAAATTCAGTGTCACTATCGGTACGTATTAGCTTGTCCGGAAATTTGCGGTGCGCTACCAGTTCGCGATAGATCTCGTCTTCGCGATAAGAATTGAGACTGGCCCCAGCCAAATATTGCAAACGCAAATTGTGGTCTTCGTTTAAATATTTCTCGTTGATCCACTCCCCTAAATCGGATGCTTGACCCGAGTAGGTTCGCACCAATTCAAAAGCATCGGCAAACCCTACGGTCTGCAGTGCGAATTTAACCGGTTGATGGTCGGGTTGATCGAGCCGAGTTTGCCACTTCGCAATATCGATTACCATAGGTTCAAGCTGTGCCATTAATACCAAATCGTAACCCGCTCCCTCGACGAGATTTCCCCAGATGGAACCATGAGGAAATGACTGCATAAAAGTCCCAATTTGACTATTGGCCGCTTCGGGACTGTTTTCATAAAGCGGAACCCACTGCGTGACGACGCCGCCCGGATTGAGTTTCTGTTTGCACAAGTCAAAGTATTCTTTGGAGTAGAGCGTAGCGGCTCCCTTGACCCATGGATGAATCGGGTCGGATGTGATGATATCAAACTTCTCCTTGGTAGTTGCCACAAAGTGCCGCGCGTCATCGAAGACGACGGTCACACGTGGATCATCAATCACTCCATAATTCTCGGTTGCGAAAAAGTCGCCAGCGGCACGAGGAATATTCGATTCGATTTCACAAATCACAATGCGTTCTATTGAAGGGAAGGTCAAGAACGTCCCTGCGGTTACGCCTGCACCGCAACCAACGACCAAAACGGTTTTTGGTTGCGACTGGACTAGGCCGGGCAGCAAACTCAACATCCGCTGTAAACTCATATCAAACGCATTGCTCGACGCAACCACTTTGCCGCTAACGTGAAAATTGCGAGTGCCATCGGGTTCTTCAGACACTGCAATCGACGCACTGGATCCTTCTTTGGCCATCAAAAAATTTGGTAACTCGGGATAAGTTGGCAGGAATCGACCGTAGCCGATCAAGCCAGCAGGAACTTGGGGAACTTGACTTCCTAACCACACAGCGCCGCCCAAAACGGTGACCAGCATTAACGCCGCCCATAAACCGTCGGGTTCAACCGCAGGCTGTCGGTCGCTGCGTTCCCACCCTACCAAGACACTGGTCAGTAGAATGATACTGGAAATGGCCGCTAAACCGATTAACAATTGATGTGCACCCTGCGTGCCCCATGTCGGCACGATCCAAGCACTAAATAACAATGCACCCGCAATGGCCCCCAGAGTATTCGCCGCCGAGATACCGCCGACCAATCGACCGGGGTCCGAGGTATACCGCGAAGCGCAGGCGATCGCCAATGGAAAACTGGCACCCCAACAACAGGCTGCCGGCAACATGGCAAATGCCGCGCGACAAATGTCCATCTGCACATTGATCCAGTGCGACGAACCGAGAGAAACATCGACCGGCCAAATCGGCAACCAGACCGTAACGGCCCAAGCGGCCCAAGCAATCCCAGCGACCAACAGCAGTTGCATCAAGCCAAAAAGACTGCGCGGATGTCGAATACTTCCCGCCCACCACGATCCAAATTGACTGCCCAATCCTAGTCCCACTAAAAACACGGCAAGGATAATTGAAAACGTGTAGACCGTCGCGCCCAGCATCAACGACAACAACCGCGCCCAGACAACTTCGGCACCCAACGCCGTCAAGCCTGACAATCCAATAGCAATGTAAATACTCCAGGGGCGAGGCAGCCGATCCGCTCGCGACACATTGGTAATTTCGATAACAGGTGGCGCGTATCGACAAAACCTAGCCATGCCGACGGCAATCAAGGCGACCGCAATGTTGATGACCAACGCCACCAAGGTTGCAAACTCTAAACTGAAATTCCGTAACAAGTAGAATCCAGCAGTTAAACTGCCAATCACTGCGCCCATAATATTGAACGCATAAAACAAACCCATTCGCGATATACCGGCGGGTGTCGTCTCCATCCACCTGGCAATCGCTGGCAGTGTGGCGCCCATCGCCATCGTTGGTGGCAATAAACAAATGCTGGCGAGCAAACACCGTCGCCAAAGGTCCGATCCGCCCGACGAAGCCCAGGAAAAATAATTGCTGGCAGCGGCAGGCAAGCCAAACATAATTGCGATGCCACAGGCACCGATTAATAACTCTAAGACGGCATAGACAATCAGGGGATGAAATCCTCGAGAGACAATGCGACCAAACCACCAACTGCCCAGCCCCATCCCGCCCATAAAAGTCGCCAATAACACGCCCATCGACAAATTCGACGAGCCGATTACCAACTGAAGTAACTGAAACCAAATCACTTCATAAATCAGCGCCGCGGCACCACTGCCGATAAACAGTAGCAATGCCCAAGGCAAAAAACGGTCAATGGTAGTTGGAGAGGACGACGCAACATTGGAAACGCCGGAATTCATAGATCGCTTTTTGGTTGACCGCAGGGGTTGCCAGGTGTGAATAACTTTTCCAGGGATCGGCAACCCAAATAAGCCTGTATGCTTAAGCATAGCCAGGATTTGGAAAACCCCAAAATCTTGTTCCCTAAATCGTCGAGCATTCTCTGGGTCGCCTAGTACGCCAATTGCAATCGTTACAACCGGTTACCGATTTCAAGCATTGGACGCCTACCGCCGTCCGAGATTCTCCATATGGCCCCGTAAACTATAACCGCCCGCCACCTTTAACTGCCCGTGGCCTTCGATTTTTGGAAAATCAAGCCGGCCGCCGTTCGCCACCAATCAAATCCGGTGCGGGTCCATCGCCTTTGACTCGTCGGTCCAACTCGCTAACTCGACTTAAGCGACCGAGAGCTGGCAGTTTAGATGCAAAACATCGCCCAAACCCGAGCCAGTTGGCAGGATTTATCGAAAACACGTTTGGAGATTTTGCGGATCAATGCAGAAAAAGTAGATGTTCAAGTCGCGTTAACGTGCTATTATGACTCATAGCGTGTTGAACTGTCACGGCGATTGCTGTGGTTCGCGCGGCTATTATTCATTCCTTATTCTAGGAGGTTGGTTATGAGAAACCACCATCGGCAAGCGTTCACACTGATTGAACTGCTTGTGGTCATCGCCATTATTGGCGTGTTAGTGGGCATGTTATTGCCTGCAGTGCAACAAGTGCGGGAAGCCGCACGACGAACGGAATGTTCGAACAAAATGCGACAGTTAACGCTTGCCTGTCACAATTATGAAAGTGCATTTAAGTGTTATCCGCCGGGAGCCGGTTCGTTTAATGGTGCCAACACTGGGATTTCAACCCATGCGTTCCTGTTGCCATTTATTGAACAGACAAACTTGTATGACACAGTCGATTTCAAGGTGGGTTACAATGACCCGAACAACGATGCCGCGGAGCAACAACAAGTTTCAACGTTTCTGTGTCCCAGTAATCTCGATCAGTTGCCGTCGACATTAGGTGGAAGAAACAACTATTATTGCAATGCAGGTGTGCAAATAATTTTTTCCGGTATTCCCGGCGCTAACCCAGGCGATACCAACTACGGTATGCCCCCCAGCGATGGGATTTTTTTTAACGATAGCAAAATCAAAGTTCGCGACATTATTGACGGGACATCAAACACCGCGATGTTTAGCGAACGCATAACTGGCGACGGCAGCAATAGCGTCAGCACACCGAAATCTGATACTTATGAACCGGGCACATATCCAACTACACCTGATTAAGCCCTGGCACAGGCCAATGCGATCGATGTGACAGATTTATCGTTTCAAAGGGTATCCGATGTGGGGGCACCATGGATTCGGTCATATCACTCCACAACGCGTTATTGGCACGTCAACACGCCGAATGGTCGCTCAGCGATGTTTCCTCCAGGACGCATTATGACGACCGCCAGTAGTTATCATCCAGGCGGCATACAAATGTCGTCCGTGGACGGATCGGTGCGGTATGTTCCGCAGACGATTGACATGCAACTTTGGCGAAATATTGGGTCTCGCAATGATGGCAACGTTACGAACGTCGAGTTCTAAAGTTTGCCATTTCCCACACATTCGATCGATCGCGCTGATTGTTTTGACAATCCTAACTGCTATGTCAGGCTGCGGGCCTAAATCCGGCAGTCCTTATAAGCTCGATCGCACTGTGGCTTTCGATTCCATGAAACTATTTCTAGAGACGTGGCGCGACAATGGCTCGCTCGCGGTTTTAAAGGATCGTACGCCCTCGATTGTGGGGAAAGACGCAGACTGGTCTAAAGGTGTCAAGTTATTGTCGTTCACGATCCCTAGCGATGGTGAGGACGACGGTACAAATTTATTGTTGGATGTTCAGCTCAATCTAGAAACATCTACTGGCGAAAAGCGCCAAAAAACCATTCGATACATCATCGGTACCGAACCCGTTGTATCAATCTTTCGGGATGACTAATGCCGACTAAGTAAATAGTTGAGCATAGTCGTTTTTATTTAGAAACCATAAAACCGCTGTATGCCCAAGTACCAAAAGAACAGCGCGCATCAGCGGGATTTTTT
>JBGSMY010000104.1:0-16052 GCA_041739975.1 Pirellulaceae bacterium | reverse complement strand
CCCGAGATGTTAAAACCGTCGAGCTTAATCGCCAGCCGAACTGGTAAAGAGTGCTTGAATTTCATCTGCACTTTGAAAATTGTCTGGCGAGACTGATTTTGCTGAACCATCGGCGAAAACGACATTCGCCAAACGGTTGTGTGGTTTAGGGATTGAGGCCATGGTGCTAAGGAAAGTTTGGCAGTCACCGTCGTGAGGCGACATCCATTCTACGGATTGCTCAGCGGTAACTTCAAATATCATAATCGTATCACGGGTACTATCGCTGAAATCGGTCAGCGATTTGTGTTGACCCGGCAAGAGAGCGCCCTCAGCCCATGCGTTTGCCAAATACGTTGTATGGCCGGGCGGACATTGGCTTGACCTACAGAAAAATTCCACCGGGGCTCGTTGGCGGGCAGGGGCGTTAACCGGGTCATCCCAAGGTTTCGTCAGATCGATCGATTTGTAAAGTTCCATTTGCTCAATATATGGCAGAATTAAGACCCGCCAGCTGTGTAATGGATTCCCGTGTTCGTCGGTAGTATAAGCGGGCGGCAGACTGCCGTGATGGTTGGCATAGGCGTGTAGCGCGAGCCCCAACTGACGCATTTTGTTCACGCAATCCGTGCGTCTCGCCGCCCCCGAGACGCCGCGCCGAGCAGGAATCAACATTCCGATTACGACCGCGATCACAAATAAAGAAACGCCCCAAAACATCACTCGTTGCCGAGTAAAATAACGCAACTGCACAGGTGAATGGGATCGACTGCTTTCCGCGCTTATCAACGGAAACTTGTAAGGGTTTTCATCAACGTCGGACACTGATTGCGACTCCTTGAATATTGACAAGCACTGGATCGCCGAAAAGCTCAGTGCAGGGCGCTGCTTAGATTACCGTTGGTTACGCATACCCTATTTTAAGGTCAACATTGATCGTTAGAAATCTTTACACGGATATCCTAACAACACGTTAATATTAGAAATAGTTGGACGGAGTGTATAGTGAAAAGCCGAAACAGCCGGAAATCGCGACTCAAAAAAGTTAAAATCCCCTGCCTTGACAGGGGACCAGACTGTTTTTTAATCGATTGTCGGTTTCATCGCGGTTCCCTGTTTGTCCAGGGCAAAGCCTGAGTCTATTTGCTCTCTTTAAGCAATTCCTCGATCGCTGCTTTCAACTGCGGATCCTCGCCGCGAGATAATGATTGAGGATCGTTGAGCACTAAAATATCAGGCTCCAACTGATTGTTTTCCAAATACTCACCTTGCATGGTGATCATGCCCACCTGAGGAATGCCAAAAACAATCGATGAATCGATTTGGTTCTCCCACCAAACAGCTGTCGCAGTGCCCGGAACCGGGGCGCCAATCAATTTGCCCACGCCTTTTTCTTTAAAGGCCCACGGGAAGAAGTGCGCGTCGCTGTAGTTGCTCTCGCTCTGTAACACCGCGACGGGCTTGGTCCATTTATTGATAGGTTCTCCACCTAAACCGCCATTCTCATGACCACGCGGGGCAAATTCGACATAACGTTTACCGCTGAGAAATGTCGCCAAATCTTCATGCAACCAACCGCCACCATTGAATCGAGTGTCGACAACCAGCGCTTGTTTCTCGTTGTTGATTCCCAACACCTCGCTGTACACTCGGCGGAAACTATCATCGTTCATTCCGCGAACATGGACATAACCGACCTTGCCACCCGAGAGCTCTTCACACTGTTTGCGACGTGTCGCAATCCAACGCTCGTAAAGCAGATTCGATTCTTCACCCAGCGAAATTGGACGAATTGTCTCTTCCCATTCCGATTGGTCGGCCGGATTGGATAATGTCAACCGCACTGGTTTATCGTTCATCCGATTGAGCAATTTCCAAGGATTCACATCGGGCGTCAATCGCTCACCGTTGATATGGGTAATGATAATTCCCAGCTTGATTTTGCAATCAGCCGCATCACATGGCCCACGGTCGATAACCTCGGCAATTTTTAGACCTACTCCATCGTGGTTTACATCGTAAAGTAAACCAAACGAAGCGGTCGAGTCGCCATCGCGACGAGTCGGACGATATCGCCCACCCGTATGAGAGGCATTTAGTTCACCCAACATTTCGCTCAACAATTCTGCGAAGTCATAGCTGTTGTTGATCGTCGGCAAAAACGTAGCGTAGTTGGCTTTCATTGCATCCCAGTTCACGCCGTGCAAATTGGGGTCATAAAATTTACGTTTGACTTGACGCCAAGCGTGTTCAAAAATATAGGCCCGTTCGGCCATACCTTGAACGGTCATTTCTGCCGAGTAATTGATGGGTTCCGGAGTAGCTTTTCCTCCACCGGCCAAGGCGGCCGACAAGTTCAATTTAGAAACTCGTCCGCCGGCTTGAAACAAGAATGCACTTTTGCCGTCTTTGGAAAACTGGGCCGCAGCACCGCCACCGCCCCCACCACCACCTTGGCCCGGTTCGCCTGAGGAACTGATGGCAAAGATATTGGACGTCGAACGGTCGCGAACTTTCGATAGCCATACGCCCCATTTGTCGTCGACCTGGGCCGTGTAAAGTAAATGCTCGCCGTCGGGCGATAGATCAAAGGAACCGAGTGCTGAAGAATGCAATGTCAATCGGCGAGTTCTCAATTCTAAGTCGGTCAAATCAAATTCGATGGGTTTGACTTCTTTGTCGGCCTTATTGCCAGTATCTTTGTCGTCAGCCGATTTATCTGCCGTCGGTTCACCAGCTTTTTGATCTTCGGGAATGAACTTTTTGTCGCCGTCTTTTTTCTCGCGGCGTTTCTTGGCCAGCGCCAGTTCTTCTTTGCTTAAATTTGCTTCGTCGTAAGCGGCTTGGTTGACATACAAAGCCATCACGTCCTGTTCACCGCCCCAGCTGCCGTGGCTCTTTTCGCCAAATCGATCCGATGAGTACAGGACTGCTGTGCCGTTGGAGGCGAACATGGGGCTGCCTTCGGAATAACCGCTATTTGCCAAATTAGTAATTTCGCCCGTCGCTAAATTAATCGCGCCGATTTCACCAGTCCAAGACTCACGACCGTAGTAGGTAGTGACCAACCAGCGACTATCGGGTGACCAGCGGTATTGAATATCGCCGTCGGTGTACGAGAAATTGCTCTTAGGTGATAACAAAGTGCTCGACTTCTTGGTTTCCAAATCGAGGACCATAAGTTCCGTGCGATTTTTTAAGTAAGCCAGTTTTTTGCCGTCCGGCGAAGCCAGCGGTTGAAAGGTTTCATCGTCGGATACTAACAATGGCTCTTCCGTAAGAATTGTCGCATTGGCAAACCCGTCTTCGTCTTCACGAGTTACTTGGCATTGGTACAGATTCCAAGATTGGTTTCGTTCGCCGGCGTAGTACAAAGTCCGATTATCGGCGCCCCACGTTACACTGCGTTCCTGTTCGGCCGTGTGGGTAATTCGTTTGGTAGTGCCGAATTCGACATTGGCGACAAAAATTTCGCCGCGGACGATAAATGCCACTTCTTCTTCGTTCGGTGATACCTCGAACTCCGTCGCGCCACCGCGCAATGATTCCAGTGCGACATCGTTGTAGCGTGGGCCGGAGACAATTTGGACAGCAACTTGTTTGGACTCGCCGTCGCTGGGCTTAATCCAAAGTTGGCCATTGAATCCGTAACATAACGAGCCGTTATCGGCGATGCTCAGGAAACGAACAGGGTGAACTGTATGGTGAGTAACTTGCACTTGCTGTTTCGTGTCGGCAACATCCATCCGCCATACATTGAACGAGCTATCAAGTTGCGGGATTACTTTGCCGCGTTTATTAGGATCATCAAATTTCTTTTCGACGGTGCCAGTTTTATCTACTGCGGACGGTTCCTTTTGTTCGCTCAACCAATAGACATGTTTACCGTCAGGTGACCACACAGGATTGCGGTCTTCACCAGCAAAAAACGACAGCTTTGTATAGTTGCCGGAACTCGGTTCCAACGTCCAGATATCGCGCGTTACACTTGACGTGTGATGCTTTCTCCAGGTGTCCTCAAAGCCTTTATAGTCTTGAAACACGATTTTATCGCCGGCGGAGTTGAAACTCGCATTGTCGGCAGAAGTGGTCATGATTTGTCTTGGACGACCACCGGCGGTCGACACTTCATACAACTCGCTCATACCCGTTGTGCCGATGACCGCTTGGGGGGCATCCAGACGACGACTGGTGAACAACACTTTTTGGCCGTCTCGCGAGAACGAAGTTGGTTCGTCGTCGGCCGAATAAAAGGTGAGACGAACTGGTTCGCCACCGGGAAGACGGACAAGGAACACATCTACATTTCCATGCCAATCAGCCATAAAAGCCAGCGACTTGCTATCTGGTGACCAAACTGGAGAGCGTTCGTAGCCGCTGTGGGTCGTTACAGCCCGAGCGTCACCACCCGCGGAGCTTACTAACCAAATGTCTCCTTGGAAGGAAAAAGCGATTTGTTTTCCATCTGGAGAAATTGCAGGGTATCGTATCCACAGGGCAGAATCATTTGCGTTGAGCAATGCCGTATTCAATACCATTCCAAGCAAGACAACAGTTGTCTTAATTATTCGCATTTGAGTATCCATGTGTTTTCAATTTCAGCGCACAAAAAAGATTTAAATTTCGACGTAGAACCGCCAACTTAGTCGTCAGCGATTCCGAGCCAAAAAAATGTATATTTGTTTCAAATATGCCAGATCAATATTCTAATTGGAACCAGACTGAAAGAATATATTTTTTGCAAATCGTGATGAGGCGACTATCTGGGGTTAGGAGTAACCCTGAGTTCTATCGATTTTCCGCTGCGTTCAATTTCGAAAGAAATCTGCTTGCCTTCACTCAAAACGGACTGCAACAACCTCACTGGGTCGTCTTCAAATAAGCGTCCATTGGCGGAGATCAATTTGTCGCCTACTTTTAGCCCATCTCGTTCTGCCGCACTTCCCGGGACCACTTGCGAAATAACAGGCACACCACTGCTCGTTTCTTCAAGTAAAATGCCAAGTGAGAATTTGGATTGTACGGTTCGCGGTTCAGGCGCTGCCCCGCCAGTTGTCGAACGCCCTGCAATCAATTGATGTAATCGTTGTCCAAGTTCTTTGAATCGTTGTCGTTTTTCTTTGGTCTCAACCGCATTGGAGATTAGCATGAATAAAGAGTTAGGGTCATAAGAATGCATGAATTCGAATCCAAACATCGACCCATCTAGGGCCAAGCCTTTGTGGCGTCGCAAAAAGTATTGAGTCGATTCTGCCGAAAGAAGCTTCCCGTCGTGGACCGCTTGTTCCCAGCGTAACAGGTCCGGCAGAGTCGATACTTGCCCGCCACTTCCCATCACTAGCCAAGAAGTTTTACCCCAATGGGGCGGCGAATTCGGTTCGCTGGATTTAAGCGCTCCATAGCCAACTGCGACACGATTTTCCGAGACATCGTCGCCATAAAAGCCCGTATCGACCATGCCAGCCGGTTTAAATAGGTTTTGCGTCGTGTAATTTTGGTAGGTTTGACCACTGGCAATTTCAACGATAGCCGCCAGCATGCCCCAAGCCGAATGCGAATGCGCTTCGCCCTTCCCTGGGGCAAATAACAATTTGTGATCAAACATCCGGCGAATCGCTTCGTCTCGATCTATCCAAGAATGGTCTTTATTTTGATCGGTTGGTAGGTCATGAAAATCGGGAAATCCGGATTGCCCATTCATTAAATGTTCGATCGTTATCGTTTTTTTGTCGTCCGGAACGTCGGAGAAGAATTTAGAAATCAGGTCCGAAAGCTGTAGTTTTCCTTGGTCCTTAAGTTGCAGAATTGCCACATGGGTAAAGTCAATTGGTTGTGAACCGATACCAAACACCGTATCGATGTTGTTTTTTAACATCAGTTCGCGATTGGCAAATCCAAAACCTTTGGCAAACACAATTTCCCCGCCCTGGGTAACTAACAACGCCCCTTCAAAGCCGTCTTTGACCGCCAGATCCATGGCTGTTTCTAATCCATCGAAAGTCAACGGAGGGCCATCGGGCTGATTGGCTTTAATTTCAACTTGTATCTCGGTGATTCGGACTGGAGCGTCGACTGACATCTTAAATCGAATATTTAGGATTTCGCCGGGGATGCCGACTTCTATTCGTCCCGCGTTTTCGCTTTCTTACATTACATCAAATGCTCCGTTTCCATTCAATTTATCGCGGATATCCTTCACTTTTTGTTTTAGCGCTGGGAGATTATTCGCAGCCAAAACATTTTTGGCCTCCGATTCTAAGTCAATGCTTTGGCGTTCGAGCAATTGGACAAAAGCCTTCAAGGTCTTCACCGATTCAGCTTTTGGATTCGGCGTTTGGGCAAACATGGAGTGATTCAAAAGCAGAGCCAAGGTAACGACAATGAAACGATTTACCATAAGAATCTCCCTAGCGATTTAAAAAATGCCGTTGAAACTCGGCGTGTTTGGAATCTGTTTTCCTTTTAGTAGTAATTCAAACGAGGTTACCCAGTTAATTTCCCCGGGTTGTGGAAAGTTTTCGAAAAGTCAGCGTATAGTCAAAGTTCGAGAGAATTTGACTTCAGATTTTCGAATGGATGATACAAACAGTAGTTTGGTCCCTTAAATGTGGCCAGCGATGGGAGCCTGTCAAAATCGAACTTAACCCTCCAGATCATCCAGTAATGTTTTGAGTCTTTGGCCGAGTACTTCGGGAAATCGGCTTGGCCAAGACTCATCGATCAAGCCAATTTGAATCATATTTAACAGATGTGTCTGGTCTTGGCGGCGAAAACTGTTGAGCTTCATTTCGACAAATGCCGACCATTCAACAATGCGTTTGTTATTGATCTCGACGATATGTTCAATTTGTGGCGTTAGTCCGGTGTAATCGGATTTTTACTTTCGATCGGCGTGCCAGATGCGCAGGCCTTGGCTCGGTTTGCGTTGGGGTGCTGTCCAGGAAAACACGGGTGACCATGACCTCATCGCGGACATATCCTTCTTAACGAAGTACAAAAGTGGCATGAGAAAAGTCCGCTTCGGCCGGCAACAGGTCCACCTCACATGTATTGCGAACAGCGCCGTCATCGATCGTTGCGACCCATGCAGCCTATAACATTGCCTTCGACAACCGCATACGGGACGTTGGCCTGTCGCAACGCTTCACAGGCGCGATTCGATCGTTCTTGCACCAGTTCCACGGCCCGAAACATCTTATCAAAAACATCGAGTCCAAGGTCCTGAACACGTTTAGCAAAGTCGGCGGCATTCGTTTCTATGGGTATAGCGCGCAACTCGTTGGTCTCGCCAGTTTGAACATGGCAGGTTGGAGATTCGCAAAATTGCTAACCTGCGGCGCTTTTTTAGGCTGCACCTAACGATGGCTTGGCACCAACCGCCACTGATTGTCTTCTAGGACCAAAAAAATTCGCCGTGTCATTGATTGGCTGGAGCGGGTTCCTTTAACGGTTACTAAAGCCGTCGCTCCAGTAATTAGCTCTTGGTCTATTTCGCGCCCGTCAACGTCGAGCCAATTGATTTCGGTCATGATAGCCTTTACGGCGGTGTCAACGCCATTATCAACCAGTCCTTGAAACGATGCGCGGCCACGCGTGATCGCTTCCAAATCTTGCCGAACTTTTTTCGCCGCCACCAGCGATTTTAAAGCCGCTTGGTCCTTGGCCGAAATTGCTTGAAGCGCTGCGCGCGCAACATCCGTTGGCGTGGCATTGGGGGGCAAAGTTGCCGACGCTGTGGCGGTGTTGTTGTTCTTGTCATCGTTGGTCGCCGAATTTACAGTCTCGCCTGTGACGTTTCCCGAATTTTTCGGCGGCTTACAACCAGCCATCGATAACACGACGCTCAATGCCGCCAAGGCACACAAAATGGAATAGCCACCATGCCGCTTCCAATCGCGAATCGATGGTCGATCCCGGTAACGTAGCCGAGCTAGAATCAATTTAACCTGAGCGTTTAGGCGTGTTGGTCGCATTTCAAATCTCCTGATCTAAATTCTATTTTCGACGATCGCGAAAGCCAACGAGGCACATTCCAAGGACCAAAAGTAAAATTCCAAATGTCGGTTCTGGTATCGAGCTAATAGAGTCGAGTCGCAGAGTTACATCGTGGGGATGATACAAAACCGACCAGTGAAACTGCTGACCGGCATAGTTGCTAATGGGATCGTCAAGAAACTCTCCAACCAAGTCACCTGCAGCATACAGGATAGTAAATTCGTCGCCAATCGCGGGCAAGAAGTTTGAATCGAAGGCGTCGAACAATTGGACATCGAGGAAACCGCCTAGTTGGGTGTCGCCACCGACAAGCAGCAGATCATGTTGGGCTCCCGCCAAAAAGCCTCCAATGTCAACTCGCCAAGTGCCACTGTTTACAAATCGATCCACCGAAACGACACCAAATTGCGCGCCAATTTCAAAATGCCCCTGATTTTCAAATCCAACGTCATTGAGTGCGACTTCGTCGTTAAACCGCATTACGCCCAATTCGGCATTGAGCAGTGTTCCATCGCCCGAAAATTCTACTCCGCCTTCCACGAGCGTATTTCCCTCCATTCGTAGGACTGCGCCCGTGGCGATGGATACCTGAGCTGGCCCTGCAGCCTGGGAACCGGTGAAGTGCGCGTCTGAGTTTACGCGCACTCGTCCGCCAATTACATTCAATTGGCCTTCGTAAATCACGGCTGCTCCAGCGAGTCGCGTTTCGAAAAACTGAGTCAGGCCGCTTAGGTTCATCTCGCCAGCCATAGTCCAAGAGTCAGCTGGCGAAGTTAAATTTAGCGTCAGCCGCGGTAAAACCCCACCGGCGATATTCATTGTTCCATCAAAGCGATTTGATGACGTTGATTCCACTGCTATTGCGTTGATCACTAATGACGAGTTTATATTCCAAGTCGTTGAACCGTTGAAGCCATCGATATCAAATCTCTCAGCGTTAATTGTGGCGCCCAATCCATTGACAGTGGCCGTACCGTTTTGGCGCACCGCACCTTGAAAATGCGTCGTTCCGTTCCAAGTGGTTGGGCCATGAAATTCGACAGAGCCGTCGGAGAACTGATCGCTATGGGTTTGGAATTCACCGCCGCTGATTACTGTTGGCGCTGAAAACTCGAGACTGCTTCCTTGGCCAATGCCAAATTCACCGCCATCCACTTGAACGAGAGAGGTCTGCTCGCCCCCGATGGTCAAAACGTTATTGGTACTGGTGTCGATACGGGCGGCGTTGCGAAAACGAATTTGTTCGGAACGCAGTTGCAGATCCGAAGCGACAATTCCGTCAGTTCCCAACATGTAGATTTCACCCGAGAAATCGAGTGGCCCACCGGTGATTCGGGCGGGAGTCACTGTTTGCGAACTCCAGCCCACCAAAAACTCGCCGCTGGAGTCGACCACCCAACCGTCGCTTAAATTCATTGCCAATTGTCCGCCCGAGCCGATCGTCAATTGACCGCTAAAGCTATCGGTCAAATGGGAACCTTCAAAACGCATTTGGGCTCCCCAATCGTTGACGTCGTCGTAGTCGGTGATCCTCAGTCTACCTTCGCCGCTAGTTCCATCGAGGTCAAAACCTCCACCATTGATTTGTTGCACGATGAGTCCATAGTTTGTTCCGGCTTCGATCCTGCCGTTATTTACTAACGATGTCCCTGTGCGATATAAATTGATGATCCCTAGACCAATCAATTCCGATGAATCGTCGATGCTAAGTCGATCGTGAATATTCGCGATGCCACCGGTAAACTCGACCAGGGCTCCATTTTCGATAGTTAACTTATCCGTGCGAATCGATAGGCCATCACGCGGGCCAACAATTAACCGCGATGGTGTTAATCCTGCAAACCCGCCAAACCCTTGAACCAACGTATCGCCGTTGACTGTCAGCAAACTGGATTGAGTGTTCAGCGCACTTCCCGATAGGATTGTGAGACTGGCGATTTCAGCAGCCTGATTGAGATTGACCATCGCCTCACTGCCGTTGCCGATGGCTACGTTGTCGATCGCTACCGGTACACCAACGGGCGTCCAATTGTTGCCGTTGGACCAAACGCCTACACCTGCATTCCAGTCAACCTGTTGTGCGCGAGCATCGGATATTAAAAGTTGGATTAGCACCGAACCACAAAAAATTCCAACGATTGCGGGAAGGGCAGGGGATCGCTTTTGATCGTGCAACTTTATCCTACCATACCATCCCAAAACGTCGTTGGCCAATTTCGGTCTCTGTGGACAATCACCGAGAGAGGGATTGCGACGAGAGCGACGCAGCGCTAAGACAACTCCAGCCACCAATAACACGGCGCTCAATGTCGGTTCTGGTACCGAGATGGACGACAATCGAAGCGTGACATCGTTTGGATTGTACAGCACGGTCCAAAAATAGCTTTTGCCTTGCAGCAAAGAAATTGGGTCGGATGCAAATTCACCGTTAATTCCACCAAGTGCCGACAAGATTGTAAACTCGTCGCCTATTTCTGGAAAAAAATCCGGTCCTACAAATTCCATCAGTCGCACATCTAAAATCCCGCCTAGTTCGGCTGGTCCACCGGTTACTAACAACATGTCGTGTTCGGCACCTGCCAGTAGCCCCCCAATATCGATTTGCCAAATTCCGGTATTTGTAAAACGATCAACCGATACGATTCCAGCCGCCGCGTCCAGGTTCAACCGACCTTCATTTATCAATCCAACATCATCAAGAGCCAATTGATCGGTCAGGTACATGGTACCCGTGTCGCTGTTAACCAATGTACCCGAGCCGGCGAACTGAACGCCACCATCGATTTCGGTCAATCCAGTTAGGTGCAGTTCGGCGTTTGCCGCAATGGTAACTGCGGCTGGGCCAGCAAATCCGAAATCAACAAAGTGTGTATTGGCGTTAACGCGAACTCGTCCAGCCGCCACGTTTAAGTCCCCTTCGACGACTAAATCCGAGCCGTCGATTTTTGCTTCCAACAGATGAGTTAGGCCGGAGAGGTTCATGGTACCACCCAATACCCAAGATGCGTTTGGATCTTGCAAGTTAATGTTGACTCGGGGCGCGAATCCTCCGCCAATATTCATAGTCCCACCAAATCGATTGGCATTGGTGGTGGAAATCATTTCTGCGTTGACCGTCAATCCCGAGTTAATGTTCCAGGTTGTATTTCCTGACAAGCCGTCCATATCAAATCGATCTGCGTTGATCGTTGCGCCAAACACGCCCGATACAGTTGCTGTGCCTTGTTGTCGAGCCGCACCATTGAGCGTCACAACTCCGTTCCAAGTCGTGGCGCCATTGAAGGCAATTGTCCCATCGTTAAAGTTGTTAGCAAAACTATGAAACTCGCCGCCACTTAAGGTGGTCGGCCCATTGAATTCAAGTTGCCCGAATTGGCCTAGGTTAAAAGTCCCGCCGTTTACAATCGTCGCACCATTAAAAGCCAATTGATCGGTGTGTCCAACATTGACGTTAGCCGTCGCTTGAATAGTCATTGGCGCTAAGATGTGCAGTTTGCCCTGGGCCAGACTGACGTTTATCGTTCCGCCAAATGAAAAATGAGAGCCTGAAATTTGCGACGCTGCAGGATTTGTGAAACCGATAACGTTGATCTCGCTAAGCGAATCGGCGATCCAACCATCAGCGATATTCATCTCAAGAAGGGCTCCGGGAGCCATCGAGATATTGCCGCTAAAGCTATCGGTCAAACCCAAGGCGTTGACTTGCAACTGACTAAATAAGGTCGTAAGTTGTAAATTGCCGGTTCCCAAGCTGCCGTCCAAGTCGACTAATTGATCTGGCATGGAACTACCAGCAAACAAGTTTAGCCCGCCATTATTGTCGGGTCGAATGATTCCGTTGTTATTGAAGTCGCTCGTAAATAATGTGCCGCGACCCAAAATCGTGCCCGACGAAAACGATGACTGCAATAAAGTTACTCCGACATCGTCTCGCAATTCAAAGTAGGCACCTGAGCCAAGCTGTAGATGCCCAACAAAGTCGTTCATATTTAGAAAGGGTGCGGGACGAGCAATCAATCGAGTGTTTTCTCCGGTGATCACTACGGGGTCAAACGCCAATAGCTCGCTGCCGTTCATGTCTAACGTAACACCGTTCGACAGATACAACCCGGAGTGAATAATTCCCCAATCGGTGCCCATCATCACAGTCGTTCCCGCAGTCCCTGCAAGATTGCCTATTCGAATAACGTCTGATTCTTGAGGTGCGCCAAATGGCGTCCAGTTGTTTCCATCAAAAAACAAACCGTTGCCCGGATTGCCGTTCCACGAAATGTCATCGGCAAAACTCCATTGCGTTAGCGACGCCACAATCAACACAACAAAGACTTGTATCAAACGCCCTGGATTTTTTGACTTGCGTTTCCAGTAACCTTGCGTCGCTATTCTTGAAACTTCATCGCGGCTTGATCGAATTGAACTAAATTTTGTCTGCATTCCTTCGGCTCGTTGTGAAAAATTGTTTTCGGGGCTGTTGCGTCGGTTTTGGGTCAATGAGGCGTGGCTGTGTGTTAGTCCGTTGTATTTTTCAGATCCGACTCGTTTTTCAGATCCGAATAGACGTCATGGTTTGAATGGTCGATGGACTGGAGCAAAAGAGAGATCAAGTTCTTCATGTTGGGCAATTCACGGGCCAAACTTCTCAATCAATTCATATTTACTGTCAGACCTGTCGCATTGCGTCGCCACATTTTCCTCTAGGTTCATGGCGACATTGCTAGTTACATGGAGCGCGGCGATCGTTAACAAACTTTCGCTCCTGGCAGCAAGTTGGCAGGTGGACGCCGGTTTTCAACCGGCGTCACGATCCGATTTCCTAAAAGTGGCCGCCGCGCGTGGACGCCGGTTTTCAACCGGCGTCACTAGCCGATTTTCTAAAAGTGGTGGCCGCGCGTGGAGCCCGGTCTTCAACCGGCGTCACGATCTAATCCTATAACCCTCGCTGCGTACCATTAATCGCCATTCAGTCGTCGATGCCACTGTTCTCGATATTTTTTGGCAATGAAAATTGCTTTTTTCGCTTTAACGTTCGAGCTTTGAGAAAACCAAGCGTCCAGTTTCGTACCCGCTTCCGGAAGGTCCAGGATGGCAATAAGGTGTAGAGCTCGAGACAATCCGTGCAGACGTCCTTCGATTCCAGCCCGCAAATCAACCAACGGCCTGATCTTAAGGTCATCTTCTTGCACATCGACCATTTTATCGCTCAACACCCGTTCAACCTCCATGGCATGTCCAAGACCTGAGTCTAGTATCGATTGGATAATTGGATCAACTTGCTTTTTTGGACTCTCACCCATGGTCAGCATCAGTTCAACACTCGCCGTCACCGCGGGTTGGTCCAGCGACTGAAAACTTTGCAGCAGTTTATCGACACGTAGCGCAATAGCTGGCAAAGCGATTTCAGCGGCTTGAGCCAACGACTGAAAGGCTTCGAAGCCCTTTTTAGCGTCTTCACGGAACAAGTCAGCGGCCAGTTCTTCAATAGCATCTGGAGCCGGCAGCTTGGTTCCGGCCAAATCCCATAAATAATTTACCCCATCTTCCCCACCGGTTAGCATCGTTCGATCGTCAGGCCCAAATTCAATGTTGTAGACGTGGTTGTCATGGCACTTTTGATTCCAAATCAATTCGCCGGTTGAAACATCAACCAAATTGACGTCGCCGCCCATATGGCCTACTGCAATCCATAAGCCGTTTTTGGAAAAATTGAAACAATCATAAACTGGTCGGTTTGGCAACTCGATTTCTCGGAGTTTTTGCAATGTGTCATCCAATACGATTAGTGCGGATGACATCTGCAAAGTCGCTATTCGCTGTCGGTTTGGAGAGAATTTGACACCATACATTCGAGCATCGCGATTATTGTCTAAGGTAATCGCTTGTTCCAGATCCAATTCGCCATTCGTGAGATTCCACAATCGTACTTTACTGTCCCAACCGGCTGTCACTAATTTTTCGCCGTCGGGATGTAAACCTAAACCGTAAATTTGTGGGTGTTTAAATTCGTGAAGCTTCGTGTTTGTTGGCAAGTCAAAAACAAAACATGTGGATTGTCGGAATACCGCGACGGCCAAACGTCGACCGTCGGGTGTAAAGCTCAATGAGTCGACACTTGAGTGAACATCTCGCCCTTTTCCCCAGGACCACAGATGTTCCGGTTCTTCTTCATCCAAATTCCAGACAGCAACAGAAATCTGTGCTAAACTCGATCCCCCGGCCGCCAATTTTGTGCCGTCTGCGGAAAAAGCCAACTGTGAAAATTTCGTTCCAGGCAACTGTCGCGACTTAAGTTTGGCTCCTGTTTTCGAATCGACCACATGCAAATTGCCAGTATCATCGCAATACGCTAATTTCCGACCGTCCTGAGTGAGCGTGCAAACAGAACTTGCTCGTTCGGAATTCTCGATTCGAATTTGTTCTCTTTTTTCGACATCCCAGACACGCACCACTCCATCCCATCCGGTGGAAAAGAGTTTTTTTCCATCCCGTTGAAAACTGAGACACCAAGGTTTCCAAGTATGTCCTTCCAAAGTACCGACCGTTTCGCCGGACTGAGGGTTTAACAAATGAATTCGATTGTCTTCGCCGATAGCAGTGCCCACGGCCAATACGTTGTCGTCGGGCGAAAACTGCAGGTCAGTCGTGTAACGTTCGTCGGGTCCGTCGGGTGAAAAAATTCGCTCCCATACGAGTTCACCATTTTCTACTTTGTAATTTCGAGCTGAGATATCGCGTTCAGTGGTTGCTAGTCGCTGGCCATCCGGTGAAAAGGCCACCCGTACGATCCGAGCGCGCGATTCTATCGTTTTGACAAATTCGCCAGAGATGGAATTTAAAACTTGGAGGCTCGTGGGTTTTTCGCTATTAACTAATACCAGCAATTGTCCATCGGGAGAAAACGTAGGAAAGCTAAACTCGCCCCCAAATGCTAGTCGATCTTGTTGGGATGTTAATTTTTCAATCGAACCTTGCGGTTTGTTGTCGATCTCGAATTTGACATTTCCTGCAAAGTCGCAGACGATCAATTTACTAGGAGTTCCGACCGCAATCAGGCTTTCGTTGGGGTTCACATCTATTGCACATGTTTGCTCGCTATTTTTAAGGTCAATCAGCGGCGTGGTGTTTCCGGCGGCGAAGTCCAGAATTCCAAGTTTTCCCTTTCCTATTGGCAATAGTAGGCGATTAGTTCGAGGCAAACTAATCATCGGTCGAAAACCATAAGCTGCGGCAGAAGTCATAAAAGCTGCCGGGAAATTGTCTGCAGTGGCCTTAATTCGCCATAACGGCCTGCCTGTGGCAGCGTCCCACCCGTACATGCCTTCACCCAAACTGACAATCACACGGTCATCAGCGGACAAGCTATTAAAATAGGTACTGCCTGGACTAAACCGTTTGGTGCCTAGTCTCAATAAAGCGCCGGTCGGCAACGGGTCACCCAAGTAGTCGACTCGAGTAGGTTCATCCTGAACGGCGGCGGGTAACTGTATTGCAAACAGGACAAAAAATACCAACATCAACGCGTTGGCGAAAAGTTTTTTTTTGCCATGGATCGACATCTGCGGACCTCTTGGTTAACACGTTGTCAGGCCGGATGAAGAACGCCAGCAATGAGGTAAATTGCGCAGCAAACAAACGAAAACGCCAAACACTGCTCTTGGCAAAATCTATATTTGCAAAACTAATCGTTCCAACCGATTGCTCATTTTGACGTTGCCTCATTTTGACGTTGTCTGATTCGCGGGGCAACCCATGTTGTCTGACGACGGTTGTAAGTTGACCAACTCGAAATGAAAAAAACCGGCTTAGAAACTTGTAATTTTTACTGTCCATACAACCGTCATTTTCGGCACTCTCAGCATTTTGGTGCCTAAAAAAACCCGATAGAAGCACGCGGTTCGCTTGATTTTCAAGCTGGACGCCGCCAGCGACTTAGATTCTGGCTCAGGGCTAATCATTAATTGAACCTGCGCGGATTTGATTCGTATAATGGCTGTCTGAAGTTAACGGAATGTAGTTTACCATTAAGGAGATTAGTTTGAGTACACCCGCCGTTGTGGGATTGCTGCAGTTATTGTCAGCCA
>JBGSMY010000103.1:0-6151 GCA_041739975.1 Pirellulaceae bacterium | reverse complement strand
TGGCTGACAATAACTGCAGCAATCCCACAACGGCGGGTGTACTCAAACTAATCTCCTTAATGGTAAACTACATTCCGTTAACTTCAGACAGCCATTATACGAATCAAATCCGCGCAGGTTCAATTAATGATTAGCCCTGATTTTACAACGAAGTCTATTGAACCGATATTTGCGTTCGCTACAATGAGGGGTGACTGTCAGCGACTTAGTTGGCGTGTCGTTAAATTACAGACTAACAAATATAGATTAAAGAGCCGAGTTGTGTTCGAGCGACGCAGAGTACTAAGTTTGATCGCAGGAGTTTGCTGGCTCTTAGCCTGCGCAAACCTTTGCGAAGCTAGTATTCTGCCCTTGCAACAACTACCCGAAAGCTTTTTCGGCAATTCCAATCACAACACGATTGAATCTAAACTTGATCGATTGGTCGAAAATTCAAGTCGTTGTCAAACATCGGCTTCAATTCCGACCGCTATTCCTTTCTTTGAGCAGACAGAATTACAACAAGGCACGTCTGAACAGGGTATCAATGGCGGTAGTACCAGCATATTCGGTGGAGGAATTGGACAAACGTTTTTATCGACGGATTCGTGGTCGACTGGGTGGTGCCTAGAATTACGACAATCCCAAAAGTATTATTTGATCGATCGTTTGCATTTTCCTGCACCCCCTGTTTTTCCCCTGCTCAAGGTTCCAATTGCTTAACATGTTCAACGTGTCTTAGCTATCTTCAAATTGGATTCTTAAACAAGGTTTTTAATCAATGAAAAAAGTAAAATTGCTTATGGTCGCACTGGCAACGGTCATGACGTTGTCGGCAAATCTGAATCTTTCGGCTTCAGTGGTAAACGTAGGCGACACGATCAGTTTTTCATCGCCAAGCTATCGCATTGGCAATGGTGGGGAGTTTCGTGTAAACCGTATTAGCCCAAACGCTCAAAACAATATTTTCCGCACTTTCTGTGTGGAACTGACTGAAACTATTAACTTTGGAACACATTACACAGTTGGTGGTATTACAACCGCAACTGTAATGAGTAACAAAGCCCTCTCGACTGGTGCTGCAGCTCTTTACCTGGGATTTCGTCAAGCAACAGGAACAATCTTGGGACAGTCTTATGATCTGGGTGGCGGAGCACAACAAGGAGCCGATGGACGGTCATTGCAGTTAGCATTGTGGCACACAATGGGCTGGTCATCGTCTTGGGGTTCATCATTGCAAACCGAATACAATGGTGACACAAAGGCACAAAATTGGGTCGCAGCAGCTAATGTTTTTAGCTTTGCTTTCAGCAGTGATGCATTCGGATATGTCCGCGTTATGAATGTTCGCGAATATAACGTGAATGGCGACCAAACTGATGCTAATGGTCAACGATATTACAATCGTCAAGATCAACTAACGATCATTCCAGAACCAGGTTCATTGTTGGTTTGGGGTGCTCTGAGCTTGTCCGTTTCGGGTTTGGCTCTTGGCCGACGACGTCGCGCCTAATGCTTAGTCATAGCATTCGATAGTTTCCAAACGATTGATGCGTTTGGCAACAATTTAAACAAAAAAGGCTGTGGACTCTCAACGGGTCCGCAGCCTTTTCTAATTGGTAAAACTCTTGCATTGACTCGATGGACTCGAAGGTCGTCTAAACAGAAGCATCGGGAGGTTGACTTGAGGGCAGTAGTCCAGTGTTTCCTACTGATCCAACCAATCCAGCACTTGCTCTATTTCGCGAAATGACATTCCGGCTTTCATGGCTGCCGCAATTGCTTTTTGTCGCTCGGCCAAGGTATGCGGTTGAGATAAAGCTCGAATTAATTCCGTTCGCCGGTGATCTCCTAAATCATTAGTTGCCGTTTCGGTTTCAGTGACGGTCTTCATCGCGTCATCCCTGCTCTTGGCACCGCGCGTTTGCTTGCTAACGAAGAATCCTTTGAGCCATCGAAACATCATGATGCGCTCTCCTTCGATTCCAGACTCCTTCGTGCGGAAGCGAATTTTTGCTGCGGCGTATCCCAATCAATTGCTTGAAACGGCAAATCACTTGTGTGCAGCCTCTCGCTCTAAGCAATCGTCACACACCTTCAACCTGCTCGACGCTTCCCCTCTATCTCAAATTATCGGCCTTGTCACCGCGGCGGACAAACTCATTTTAGTTCTGTGGCCAGTTTAAATCGTGGGTCGCACGAGTCCAAGTCATCCGATTGCATTGGTTGTGTCAATCGTATCGCCACTGCTGTGGCAAAACTCGTGTGGGGAATCACAAGACGCTTAACGATTAATCCCAGCGCGACAGTTGCATAAGTCGCAGCGACCAGGCAAAACGATTTCTCAATCGATCGCGATTTCTTAAGAAAATCGACTGCGAAACTTAGGTAACCGCTTGTTTGGCCCCACAATTTGTCACTGCGGGCTACTGACTTTTCCTGATTTCGGATTAAACTGAAAGCATCCCGCGGTGCTCGCCGACTTCCCGTAGGACTCAATTTAACAAAGCTTACAAGTCGTCCCGTTTCGTTCGGAGATTCGACCATCGTGTCTAACAATCAACTGGATCTTTCCCAAGTCGCCATTGCCGTTATCGGCTTGGGCTACGTCGGTTTGCCTTTGGCCGTTGAATTCGGAAAAAAATATCGCACGGTGGGTTTCGATATCAACCAACACCGCGTTGCCGAACTCACCGCCGGGCGAGATAGTACTTTGGAAGTTGATGCCGACGAGCTTCGCTCGGCCGCCCATTTGGTGTTCGCAGCGGATCTGGACGCAATTCGCCCGGCCAACGTTTACATCGTGACCGTGCCCACACCGATTGATCGCCACAAGCGGCCTGATTTGACACCGCTGCTCAAAGCCAGTTTGATGCTCGGCAAAGTAATCAAAAAAGGCGACATCGTAATCTTTGAATCGACCGTGTATCCCGGCCCCACCGAAGAAGACTGTGTGCCGATTATCGCTCGCGAATCGGGATTAGAATTCAATGTCGATTTCTTTGCCGGTTATAGCCCAGAACGAATCAATCCAGGCGACAAACTGCATCGGCTGACCACAATCGTCAAAGTCACTTCGGGGTCGACGCCGGAAACCGCTGAGTTCGTCGATCAACTTTATCGATCGATCGTTACGGCTGGCACGCATCGCGCCAGTTCCATTCGTGTGGCTGAAGCGGCCAAGGTAATCGAGAATACTCAGCGCGACCTCAATATTGCTTTGATCAACGAATTGGCATTGATCTTCAATCGCATGGGGATCGACACCCAAGAAGTCTTGGAAGCGGCTGGCACCAAATGGAATTTTTTGCCGTTTCGGCCGGGCTTGGTCGGCGGCCACTGTATCGGCGTCGATCCGTATTATTTAACACATAAAGCTCAAGAGTTAGGGCACACGCCCGAAGTGATCTTGGCCGGCCGCCGCATCAACGACAGTATGGGGCAATATGTCGTTTCTCAAGTTGTCAAACGAATGCTCAAAAAACGCATTCATATTGAAGACGCAAATGTGTTGGTTCTGGGTTTGACGTTCAAAGAAAACTGTCCTGACATCCGCAACACTCGCGTGATTGATATCGTAAATGAGTTTAAAGACTACGGCGCCAATGTCGATGTATTTGATCCTTGGGTAAAATCAGCCGAAGCAGAGCATGAATACTGTATTACCCCGATCGAGCACCCGGCGACCGGCAAGTACGATGCGATCGTGTTGGCGGTTGCTCATCAACAATTTAAGGAACTGGGAATCGTCGCCATCAAAAAATTCGGACGCCGCGAGTGTGTGATTTACGATATCAAATCCATTTTGCCCGTCGATCAAGTCGACGGCCGGCTTTAAAACCTGTGCCGTGGCGGCAAAGCTCTACCGTTTGACCCTGCCACTTCGCCAACCGTATCAGCTTTGCCGGATCCCTCACCGTGGTGGTAAAGCCCGTGGCGGCAAAGCCCGTGGCGGCAAAGCTCTACCGTTTGACCCTGCCACTTCCCCAACCGTATCCGCTTTGCCGGATCCTAACGCGCCGAAAATATTTCCCCCACCCATTCAATCTGCAAGTCATTATTTTACTAGTCCCAAATACAGCGTGTCTGCTTGGAACTAAAACTCGGCAGACCAATATAAAAACGTCGATTTTCGCCGTCAAATTCTTTGTTCTGTCAGGTAAACTGGTGGGGGCGGCATTACAATGGGTGAATCAATTGTTCAAATTTGACTTGAGAAATAACAGAATCGATGACAGCTCGCGGACGAAAACCACATCGCCCAAAAAAACCAACAGCCCACCAACATCGTGGTTCAGAGCCATTGCCGATGCAACAACCTCTAACACCTGACCCGACGGTGGGCATTGGGCAATTGTGGTTGCGGTCATTGGTGCGTCAGCCATTGGTGTACCGCAAACGAATTCGCGATGTCGAGCCGGGCGTGCGTCCTGGCGATTGGGTCGCCGTATATGCCGATCCCAAACCGGTAGACTCCAACGGCGACTCGGAATCGTTGATCGCGCCACAAGAGGCTTATCGGCAGCCCGTTTTGTTAGGTTACGGACTTTATAATCCTCGCGCCGAAATCGCGCTGCGAATGATGCGGTTCGGCGAAGCTTTACCAGATGAAACATTTTGGGATCAGTTGCTTGACCAAGCGGTGAGTCTGCGCCGCGACACGTTGCAACTCGATACGGTGACCGATACTTACCGGTTAATTCATGCCGAATCGGATGGCTTTCCCGGTCTAATGGTCGACAAATACGGCGATGTTTTGAGTGCCGAAGTGTTTTGTTATGGCATGTATACGCGGGCGATGGAGATCCTGCGGCGGCTTGGTCCGCGTTGTGGTGCCAAACATTATTTGGTCCGCACGTCGCCCCACTTTTTGGCCCAAGAAGGCTTTGAGCGACCCGAACAACAAAGTGACGAGTTGCCAGCTGCTGTCGTTGTTCAAGAATACGGCACGCGATTTCGGGTTCGCATGCATGAGTCGAGTCACAAGACTGGGTTCTTCTGCGACCAGCGCGACAACCGTCGACGCTTGGCCGATTTTTGTCGCGATAAATCAGTGTTGGATTTGTGTTGTTATAGCGGTGGGTTCTCGGTACAAGCCAAACGGCTGGGTGGTGCGGCGGAAGTAACCGGTGTCGATCTGGATGAAAACCCGTTGGCAACTGCGCGCGAAAACGCGAACCTCAACCAAGTCCGCGTGAAGTTTGTGCAAGCCGACGTGTTTCCTTATATGCGAGATCGGATTCGCGGTGGGCACCAATATGATGTGGTGGTCCTCGACCCACCCAAACTGATTCGATCAAGGGCTGAGATCGAAGAAGGCACTCGGAAACACTACGATTTAAATCGGTTGGCGATTCAATTGGTTAAACCCGGTGGGATTTTGTTGAGTTGTACTTGTGCGGGATTATTGCCGCTCGACAAATTTCTCGAGGTGATTGCCGCCGCGGGCCGTAATGCTTTGAATACGACCGACGAGACGGGCCAAGTGCAACGGCAATCTCGCAATCTTCGCATTCTCTTCAAATCTGGAGCCGCCCCGGACCATCCGGTCGCTACTCATTGTCCAGAAACGGAATACTTGCAAGCAGTTTGGATAAGAGTGGAATAGGGCCCGCACGTGGCCGCAGGTTTTCAACCTGCGGTTGTCGTGGCCGCAGGTTTTCAACCTGTGGATTTTCACGATTCTAAAAAAATAATAGTGAATGCGGTAAAACCGACTCTACCAGCAACGCGGTGAAACCGACTCTACTAGCAACGCGGTGAAAACGACTCTGGCAGCAACGCGGTGAAACCGCGTTGCCACGTGCGTGGCCGCAGGTTTTCAACCTGCGGTTCTTTTATGAATCACAAAAAATAATAGTGAACGCGGTGAAAGCCATGCTACCAGCAAAGGGGTGAAAGCCACCCTCCTATCAATGCGGTGAAAACCACTCCAGCAGCAACGCGGTGAAACCGCGTTGCCACGTGGGTGGCCGCCGGTTTTCAACCTGCGGTTTTCGTGGCCGCCGGTTTTCAACCTGCGGTCTTTTACGGATCATAAAAAATAATAGTGAACGCGGTGAAAACCACTCCACCAGCAACGCGGTGAAAACAACACTACCGGCAACGCGGTGAAAACAACACTACCGGCAACGCGGTGAAAGCCACTCCAACCGGCAACGCGGTGAAACCG
>JBGSMY010000102.1:0-8308 GCA_041739975.1 Pirellulaceae bacterium | reverse complement strand
TGTGGCACGACGCATGTAGTGAAAAACAAAACGATCCCCGGGACAAGCCCATGGGGTATTCGCAAGGCGCGGTGCGGTGAGAAAATTGTGGCACGACGCATGTAGTGAAAAACTAAACGATCCCCGGGACAAGCCCATGGGGTATTCGCAAGGCGCAGCGCGGTGAGAAGATTGTGGCACGCTCGGTGTAGCGAAATTCATTCGTTCGTGTTTTTCGTGTCTTTCGTGGTTAGTTCCTTTTTACTACTGAATTCCTCGAAGAGCCTTAAAGGAAAGCACTAAGAAAAACGTTAGGCCGACCTACAGCAATGGAGCAACAGCTGTCCCTAGCGTAGCCGTCGATAACGGTACTGAGTGGCGCTTGGAAGCTTTGGATGTTGCAGAAACCGCCAGCAGACAATGAACTTGTCGAATATCCAGCGATACCCCAGTTGCCCGCGAAAAAAAAATTTTGCGCCAGCGGCATTCAATCCGCCCTATCGTTAGAGATAACGGCACTCGTCTGATCGACAGTCGATTGTTCTCAAAACTCATCGCGCCTCGCAACTTGGAATTCACTTTCACTGGGCTTAAAATCCTGACTCGCAATGAGCGTAAGAGCGCGCGAACCGTTTCGGTTTGTGCGAGATGAAACAATCGTAGTTTGCGCAACTTTAATAGAACGGCAGGAAGCGGTGTCGAATTCTTTATCCTATCCTCAAAGGCCTGACATTCTGTTTGAACGCGTGGGAATATTGTTTGCCGGTGGTCCGGCGCCAGCGGCGAATGCCGTAATTTCCGCAGCGGCAACCAGTTTCCTACGGGCCGGTGTCCAGGCCATTGGCATTCGTCATGGCTATTCCAGCCTCATTGAATATGGGGTCGATCGCCCTTTGGTCGAGGGCCGTGACTATCTGCATTTGACTCATAAAATGCTCAGCCGAACGCGCAATTCCCAAGGAATTATGATTGGTACAGCGCGCTCCAATCCGGGTAAGTTTATCCAGAGTCCCGACGATCTGCGGGATCCGGTCAAGTCCGAACCGATGCGTCGAGTGTACGAAGCATTGCGGTCGATTCGCGTCGATGCATTGATCTCGATCGGTGGCGATGACACACTAAAAACCGCTAACAAATTCAAATTGTACCAGGATTTAAATTTGCTATCGGACAAAAAGATCCCGGTCGTGCACTTACCTAAGACGATTGACAACGACTATCACGGCATCGACTTTACTTTCGGTTTTTTCACTGCGGTCGACTTTCTGGCAGCGGAACTACGCAACCTGATTTACGATGCTGAAGTAACTCGGTCGTATTTCATTGCTGAAACGATGGGCCGCAGCGCTGGGTGGCTTGCATATGGAGCCGCGATTGCCGGTGAAGCTAGTTTTGTTGTGAGTGTCGAAGATATTGTTGGTGAGTATCGAACTGAAGAAACAATAACTAAACCCGATGGCCAAGTCGAAACTCGGCCGATCATGGATGTCCAACGAATCGTCAATCGAATTGTTAAGACCATGTTAGCGCGTGAACGCGATGGCAAGGAATATGGAGTTATCGTATTGGCCGAAGGACTGGCCGAATACTTGCCTTACCGATATTTAGAAGGTGTGAAACGCGATGACCATGGTCATATTTCAATTTCAGAAGTCGACCTGTATGAAGTTTTTGCCGATTCCGTGAGCAGGGCGTACCAGGCGGCTTCGGGTAAAAAACGCCGAATCAAAGGGCTTCAGTTGGGTTATGAATCGCGATGTGCCAAGCCACATGCCTTTGACGTAATGCTGGGCAGCCAATTAGGGGTAGGTGCTTTCCGAGCACTAGCCGAACAACGTTTGAACGGAGTTATGGTGTCAGTTTCCGGACAATTGGATCTTCATTACGAACCCTTTGAAAAGTTAGTCGATCCAGAAACGTTGGTCACAAAAGTCCGTTATATCAAGTCGGGCAGCGACTTTCATCGGTTGGCCCGTTTCCTGGAAACTCAGGTCAACGAAGACTAACCCACCCGCAACTGTTAGGCCTCCCTGGTGGTAAAACGAGGCGATTTACATTTTTCGGCGATTCAATCTATTGACTGGCGCCAAGTGCGCTGCGATTATGAAAGTGCCCGCAAGCTTTGCGGATTGTTTTGCAAAGCTGATGCGAGGAACCTAGGTCAGGATGGCATTTTGGCCGATGACGCGCCGCGTTTCTCAAATCTGGATGGCTTGGATTTTAGCCGTAACTCAATTGGGTTTTGCGGTCGGTGGCGATTTACTGCACAGCCTTAACCATCAGATTGCTGCCGCACATGACAAAATTCATGGCGGAAACATTCATAGCGGACACGCGCACGACGATGCGGCGGGCAACAATCACGAAGACGGATGTTGTTGCCATGTTTCACAAAGCGTCAAAGAAACAAATTCCTATACTGCTCCCGTAAATGGGTTTACAAAATCGGGAACCAATCCCTCACCTTCGAAATCCACCAACCAACCGGAAACTAGTAGTCAACGCTCGTCAAAATCGTGGAATGCACCGCTGGATCATCATTTGTGCTTCTCTAGTGAATGCCGCTTTGTGCGGATTACGAGCCAACAAGGCTTACACGATTTTGTGACCCATGCGATTCTTGAGTCGATTAACTTGATCGTATCTCAAGAAATAAAAAGCCAACGCTATTCGTTGGGAACTCTGAAAACCATCTCTTCACGTGGCCCGCCAGCTCAATCTTGCTGCTAATGGCGAGTCTAACTTTCGATTGACGGGATACGTCACTATTACAGCACGGTCGGCGGCCGCCTTGAAATGACACTACGCGACGTTGCGTTTCAAGATTGAATCTTTCGGATGTTCAATCCGGATCAATGTACCGGTTTACCAGCCGCTCAAAAAATTTCAAAATTGCTGATACCAGCCCCAATCGAAATCTCTCGCTCTTGGCAAACCGTGTTTCGCTGATTAATTGCAGTTACAGGTTTGAGAAAAGGGTTTGTGCGCGGATGATCAAGCAGTCTCGCTTTAGTTCTGAGGACAAAACGAAGGCCAAAACCAAAACTGGCCTATGGCAACGTTTGACAGAAATCGGCAACTATGATTTTTGCCCGTGGGCCAATCATTACGTTTATTGGTTGAAACAACCAATTGGTTGGTTTGTCATTGCGGCGGCGTGTTCGCTGCTAGTTGGTCTTTTTTTGGGTCCTCAGGGATATGTTTTTTTTGCAGCAATTGTGGCCGTGATGGTTTTAGGAGTCGTCTGGCCTTGGATCGCAATGCGAGGGATTCAATGTGAGCTGCGATTTGATCGCGGTCGAGTAACCGAAGGTGAATCGGCAACTGTCATTTTGAAAGTTATCAACCGATCTGTGTTTCCCGTGTGGGGCCTGACGGTCAGTCGTGGCATGGATCGATTGAACGATGTTGCAACGACTTCAACAAACTCAGTAAGTACCTTTATGGGTTTGCGTTGCGTCGCACCTTGGAGTGAAACCGAATTCGAATGGCAATTTCAGCCGCGGTTGAGGGGTGAATACCCGACCGTCACTCCAATTTTAGGCAACGGTTTTCCGTTTGGTTTATGGAGTTGTAACCGACCCATTGCCGTTGTTGGACGATTGCTGGTTTGGCCAAAGACTTGGGCGCTGGCCGCATTGCCAAATGTGGTCGGTAATGTGCAATCGTTGCTCGGGGCATTGGCACAAACGGCGGGCACCGAAGGCGAAGTCTTGGGCTTGCGTCCCTATCGCCGAGGTGACTCGATGAAATCGATTCACTGGCCCCAAACAGCCCGGCAAGGTGAAATGGTGGTTCGCGAACGGCAATCAAACCGACGTCGTGAGATCCAAATTATTGTCGACACGACCGCCCGACACCACTTGGGTACCGCTGGGCACTCAAGTTTGGAATGGTCCTTTCGAATCGCTGGCAGCTTGTGCCAGGCGTTTCACACTCAAGGGTTCCAAGTGGAATGTCGTTTGTCGAATGAATCGATTCTAGCGCCAGTGCAAACATCGGGTATCAAACCGATTTTGGATCGTATGGCCAAGTTTGAACTGCCCTTAGAATCCTCAGTGGCAATTGTGCTTACCAATAGTTTACCCATCTGTGTCTCTAGTGTTGATCGCAGTGTTTTTTTTGTCACGACAGACCGCAATCAACTGGCGGGAGCAAATATCGACTCCCCAAATAAAACAACTCAGCCAGGTTGGATCGTCATCGACACGCAAGAACTGGCTCAACTCGATTCTAGCCAAGACTGGAATTTGCATTTGCCGAGTGTGTTTCGGGTAATGACGAGAAAACATGCGGTGCAAGGTCCGTTTGTCACTTTCAAAAGTAACCCGATCATGGAGGGCAGCTATGAAACCCAGCTATGATCGCGAATTGAAATTCGGTCCCCTGTTGATGGGTGGCCTTGCCGCAATTGGAACGCAGGCATTTCGCCTCAGTTGTCAATGGGATCCCTGGTTAGTGTGGGCCGAAGTGTCGCTCACCGCGATTTTATTAGTGATCATTTACTTACTGCGAAGCGGCGACGGATACTTTGGATTTTCCCGAAATCGCGTGTGGAGTCGCTGCACCGTTGTCTCCAGTGTTTTGTTTATTGTCACCGCTGTATTTCCCGTGATTGTGCAAGCTTTAGCCCGGCCGTTTGGTATGGGCGACCCCGCGGAAGTCGTAATGTTGACGATGTTACAAAATGGGGCTTTGGCAACGATTGCCATCAGCAGTCAACATCGACCCATGTTGATTTCAATCTTGCTGAGCAGCTTTCAATTGTTGTTTGTAGGCTTTGCCTTCGCCGGTCCCTTGACTTTTACCTTGGCCGGGGTTGGGACCTTCGTCGTGCTCTGGTGGCTGATGGGCAACTATTGGAGTCAGATTGAGAGTCACCAAGCCAGTCGCATGGAACGTCACATCCCCATTCGCGGACGCGTCCTGATTTCAACGGCTGGTTTATTGGCGGTGGTGTTGTTGGTAATCACTCCTCTGTTGCCCCATCGGGCGTTGATCCTATTGCAAGGTTTTATGCCGACATCTGGCGGAGAATGGTGGGGGGATGAATTTGCCCGCAGCGGACTCGGAAACGGCGAAATCCTTACGGGGGCCACTGATCAAGCCGACACCATTGGCCCGGTCGATTCTGAGGTTTACCTCAGTTCTCAGCAGCCGAGTCTGTACGACATGATCAGCATGGTGTACGGAAAACCGAACAAAAACCAAGAGCGCCGCGTGGATGTCTCCGGTCAAGAAATTACCGAGCATGGCCACGAAAAAATGCAAGAAACCACTGCCAGCAAGGAGTTTTCAACCTCGCGAAGCTCTCGTCGCGAAAAAGTAAAACTAGACCGACGCAATTCACCGGCTTTGCTGTTTGTTCAAGGCCCAGTCCCCCTGCACATTCGGCTACAAGCGTTTGACCAATTTGATGGGGTCAACTGGCAACCAGTTACCACGATGCAAACGCCTCAACTGGAGATGGTTGAACGAAACAAAAAGCATTGGATGCGGTATCAGCGACCGCAATCAAATGACCTGACGCCAGGCTTTCAATGGCACAGCCTGTGTGTGGTTAATTTGCAAACTAAGATTATTCCCCACGCACATTTGTTGGCCGAATGGCATGTCCCCAAGGTCAACGCGCCGAGTTTCTTTGGTTGGACTACGGGCGATTCCCCCGAGATGACAGGGCGTGAACGAATTCCTGTACTAACGCCGGTTGATTTGATCTCGCGTGTACCAAATCGATTTGAACTGTTGCAATTTAACCGCAAAGACAGTCAATCAACTCCAGTTAACCCAAGCGGCTACTTAGCTAAAAACCAGTTGCATCAACAGTTCACTGGATCTACTTGGCAGCAAGTAGAGCAGGTAGAACAATTCCTGCGAACGCAGTTTGAACATCGTGATGATATTGCCATCCCAGAAGCAACGATCGATACCATCGACTTTTTTTGGCAACAACGTGGTGGCCCGGACTTTCTGTTTGCATCGGCAGCCGTATGTTGGTTGCGCGAACTCGGAATATCGGCCCGCTTAGTCCAGGGATTTTATGCGGATCCTGCCGAGTATGATACAAAATCGAAAAAGACGATCGTATGGCCCGACAATGTTCACACTTGGTGCGAAGTATGTTTGGATGGCGTCAACTGGTTACCGGTCGAGCCAACGCCAGGATATTCACTGCCTCGTCGTGAGTTGACTCGAGGGCAGTGGTTGTCGTTGCTCTTACAGTCCTTCGTTGCGCACATGCAACGGTCCTGGTTTGCCTGGAGTACTGTGGCACTTATGGCGATTGTATTGTGGAGTTTTCGCTCCCTAATCCTGGATCGTGGCACCCAATGGAGTTGGCGATTTTTGGGTTGGTTGCCGGTATCAGTGCAAGTACGATTATTTGTGTGGCTGTTGCAGCGCCGCGCTCGCTTGGCCGGTCTCGGGCGTCGTCATACAGAAACTTGGCGCACGTGGTATCGCCAGTCGATTTTGCCGCGTCTGGATCCACAACAATCCGAAATTACAGCTCCCGCAACCTATCAAGCATTTGCTTGGCTCGATCAAATTCTCTACCACGGCAATCAAGAGATTTGCCCCATCGATCGACAGCGCGTTCACCAAGTTTGCCAGCTGGCATTGTCCCAAACCTTTCCTGGCAAAGGTCGTCGTCACATTTCTCTAAATCAATGAGTTTTTGAATGAATACAGTATCAATGGCGGTCCCAATGGATATTGGGTCTATCGCTGAATTAACTGCAAAATTGCGGTTGCGCCTTAATTCAATTTTGTTGGGGAAACCCGAAGTGATTGAGTTGGTTTTGGCATGTTTGTTGGCGCGCGGGCATTTGCTGTTTGACGATTTGCCGGGATTAGGAAAAACGACTTTGGCCAAAGCGATCGCCAATGCGGTTGGCGGGAAATTCTCGCGAGTCCAATGCACGCCGGATTTGTTGCCAACCGACGTTACCGGTTTCAATATTTTCAACCAACAAGTCCGCGAGTTTCAATTTGTTCCAGGCCCCGTGTTCGCTGATGTGTTGTTAGCAGATGAAATCAATAGGGCCACTCCGCGCACTCAAAGCTCACTATTTGAGGCCATGGCCGAACGTCAAGTAACGATCGATACGGTATCGCGACAACTCTCCCGGAGTTTTTTCGTTATTGCCACACAAAACCCGGTGGAAAGCCTGGGCGCTTACCCATTACCAGAGGCGCAACTTGACCGGTTCTCGATGAAATTGCGAATCGGGTATCCGGATCGCGACAACGAAGTCGATTTGCTCGAAGCCAATATCGGCGCCATCCCGCGAACGGCAACCCTTGATCAACCCATTGTGAATCCAGAGTTGTTAGCGGCCATTCAAGACCAAGTTGCGGGCATTCAAGTCAGCAAGCCCGTTCGTCAGTATATCGTTGATCTCGCCACGTTTATTCGCAAACATCCAGTGGTGAGATTGGGCATTAGTCCCCGCGGGCTAATCATTTGGCAACGCGTTGCTCAAGGCTGGGCCTGTTTACTAGGACGCGATTTTGTCACGCCGGATGACGTTCGAGAGGTGGCTTTGGCCACCATCGGCGTACGAATCGTTGGCGAATTCGACCAACCCGATGAAGTGATAAACAAAGCACTCCATGAAATTCGTGTGCCTTTGTTGTAAACCGATCCGCGGCAACACCCCGCGGATTAATTTCGATTTAAATCCATTCTAAAAAGGCAAAGTACGGTGGAATGATCATGCCGATCGCAACCTATTCGCGTAACAATCTAGAATCGCAATCAGCTCGATGCCACGATTATCGTCAACTGCTCGCGTGGGGTCTGTTTGTTTTCTCATTCGTATTTTGTTTACTCGGATGTCGTGATTCGGAAGTGAAGGTCGAATCGCATGTTGGCCATTTCATCCCGCCCCATCGACCGGCCGATCTCGGCGCCGCTTGGCATCGAATCGAACAACTCACCACATTGATTTCCGACAATGGCACGATTCCGAATTGGCGAGACGTTGCTCGACGCGATCCGCACGTCAGTCTCACGGAATTAGAAAAACTGCCGACGACGGCCTGGGACGAACTGATCGATGTGGTCGGTTGGTTGCCCGATTTGGCAATCGATAGTGACTTACCAGAAACCGTTTGGCAGACGATCTCCGAACAGTCGGGGGCCATGGCAAAATTATTAAACGACGTCAATCCGAGGTCTGAGGGGCGCAGGGCTAATCATTAATTGAACCTGCGCGGATTTGATTCGTATAATGGCTGTCTGAAGTTAACGGAATGTAGTTTACCATTAAGGAGATTAGTTTGAGTACACCCGCCGTTGTGGGATTGCTGCAGTTATTGTCAGCCA
>JBGSMY010000070.1:0-24705 GCA_041739975.1 Pirellulaceae bacterium | reverse complement strand
ACCGATCATGTCGACCGGCAGTCCGTAGAGTGCGGTCTAAAGCGGTTCCACCATTGATCGCTACTATGTCAGGCGCGCCATCGTTGTTGAAATCTCCGACGAGGACGCCGCCACTAATAACTTCTGGAATGTATTTCTCGGCCGTGTAATCGGTTTCGTGGCGAAATAGTACGCCTGACTCTTGTGTAGCGTCAACGAATTCAATCTTGCTGGCCGCAGGTGTCGCGCCCGGGGGCGATTGGGCCAATTGATCAGCCAAGACTTGTTGCAGCGTTTTTCCGGTTGTCAATGAATTATCGTTTTGCGGCTGTTCGTTTGAGGAGGTGTCGGAGATGATCTGCCAGATGATGATTCCGCCAACAATCAACGCCGCCGCGATCGCTACGATCACGGTAATTGGGATTTTTCCGGAGCGATAGCGGCAGCCGAACATTAGCGTGCCGCGTTGCCGTGGTTGTCGGCGACGAAAAGGGCTGTGCAGTCTTTCCACCCGCCGTTGCCCAACGGGGGGGCTGAAATTTGATGGAGATAAGGATCCGTGAAACTTTTCGAATCGCATACGCTGTGGCAGTTGGGACAAATTGGCAAATGAGACAAAAGTAAAAAAAGCTGGAGCGGGTTTGGCCATTAATTAATCCAACGTCATGTCGATTTCTTTCAGCAGTTGTTGCAGTTCGGCTTTAGTTTTATCGTCCGCGTCTGGCATCAGTAAATTAATTAATCGCTTGGCCTCGGGGTAGTTTTTCTTTTTCATCATGTCGCGGATTTCATGACGAATAATGTTCGTGCGAACTTCCGTTTGATAGTCGAGGCTTTTTTTATTACGCACTTTTTGAGCCGCTTGTTCGTAGAACTCGGCACTTCGAGTCTCGCCTTGGGCATGGCGAACACGAACCATTGCCGTCAATGCTTGCAAGTGTTCGGGTGATTTGGCTAATGCCGACTTGAGGCATTCATAAGCTTTATTGGCATCACCATCGTGCAACCAAATCTGGCCACGAATGGTTTGACTATCAATCCATTCCGTTTCGCTCATTTTATCAAGGTACTTGTCGATCACGGCAGCTGCTTCCGGCAATTGGCCATTGTGAAAATGGACATACCCGAGGAACGAATTAATATCGGCGTCATCCGGAGTGGCTGTCAAAATGGTTTTGATTACTGCCACGGCCTCCTCAAAACGTCGCGATCGGGACAACGCGCGTGCGGCGATTAAAGCCCGATCGCGAGTGGGAGGCAAGCTGAGAAACAAATTAGCAATAGCATCTGAATCGCCCCACATCGTCAGGGCTTCGCCATAAGCGTTGATGGCTCGACTGCAATCGCGATATTTGTCGACAACTTCTTTGAGCATCGCCAATCCCTCAAGGGGCATTTTGGATTCTCGCAGACTTTTTTCGGCCCATAGTACAGTTTCTTGTGACTTGGCATCGAGTTCACTGAGAGGTCGATCCGGTATCGAAGCGGATTTGCCAGGGCTAGATTGTCCCGAATTTGCGTTGGTCGTGTTTTGGTTGGTCGTCGAAGTGGAGGTTTGGGGATTACATCCCACGACAAAAAGAAGAGTAAACAGCACTAATGCCAAAAATCTAACCCACATGATTCACCTTTAAGATTAACCGGAATCTGTTAAGCGCGATATCTCGCGGGTTGGCAGACCGTCACTTCAACGCCAATTATAACAT
This sequence comes from Pirellulaceae bacterium, assembly GCA_041739975.1. Classification (GTDB taxonomy): domain Bacteria; phylum Planctomycetota; class Planctomycetia; order Pirellulales; family Pirellulaceae; genus BJ22. Next base: position 23,020 of record JBGSMY010000070.1, on the reverse strand, counting down.
ATTCACCGCCGTTGCGGGAAGTTTGGTGCGAAAACTCCGGTAAGTTTGGGCGAGACAAACTTCAGGTTCCTTTTGACAATTTCCTCGAAATCTGCCAAACTGACTTTTCGAAATCCGGACCAATGGGGTCCGAAAGTGTTTGGTGTGGGAGATATTAGAGCATGTCCATAGTTAGAGTTGGTTCAACGCAAAAGTATTCATCCAATTGGTCTACGGCATTTGGAAGTAAGTCGGCGGCCAAGTCTGTAAGCCACAAATCCGTGGCCAATCCCAAGCCATCAGCGAGCAAAGCTCTAGCTAGGAAAGCTCAAAACAGCAAAGCTCAAACTAGTAAAGTTCAAGCGAGTAAAATTCAGACGAGCAAAACGTCAACCAAGGCAAAGGTTGCAACTGGCAAATCAGCCAAGGCCATGCGAACGGTGAAAACCACCAGCAATAAGAAATAAGGCAATTAGCTCAAGTACCTAATATGACATCGACGCCCATAACACCTTTGGCGATAAATCCCGCTTTGTCTGTAACTGGTTTTGATTTTCAAAGCCGATTTCTGGTCGGATTGCCTTATCAGCAATTCATTGAACGCTATGCCAACGAACGCGACCACACACGCTGGCAAGCGGTTTACGACGCTGTAAGCTTGACGAGCGATCAACAGTCGATTTTGCAGTCGATCTCGCGAGAAGTTCGGTTGTTGTGTATGGCCGGCACTTGGTGCGGCGATTGCGTGCGTCAATGTCCAATATTGCAGCGGTTTGCTGAAGTTTGTCCCAATTTGCAGCTACGGTTTGTCGATCGAGATCACGATCCCGCGCTTGCTGCTGAATTGCGAATCTGTGGGGCTCCACGCGTACCGCAAGTCGTGTTTCTCAGCGAAGATGGAGAGCCTGTACATCGGTTTGGAGATCGGACTTTATCGCAGTATCGCAACCTTGCAGAAAAAGTGTCCGGTGCGTCGTGTGCTACTGGAATTGTAATTCCTGGCGACGAGTCTTATCGCGTGGTCATAGCCGAATGGCTCAATGAGTTGGAACGCGCCGCTTTGATATTGCGAACATCGCCAAAACTGCGTCAGCGCCATGGCGACTGAACGAACGTTGATCAATGCGGACGATGAACTGAGCAAAAATTGAACTGGCGGAGTTGAATCCATGTCAATTGATAAAGCCGATTTACCGGCGTCGGAATCGATGGAGCCGGCCCCGAGTGTAGTGCCACGGAAAAAGCGCGGTGTACCGGAGGGGACTTGGATTCAGTGCCCGGGATGCAAAGCAGCTATTTTCCGCAAAGAGGTCGAGAAACGACTGAATGTATGCCCTGAGTGCCAGTATCATCTATATGTGTCGGCACATGAACGCGTCGCTCAGGTACTCGATGAAGGAACTTTTGAGGAGTGGGATCATGAACTGATGCCGGTCGATCCGCTGGGTTTTAAGGACAGCAAGACTTATGCCGAGCGATTGGTTTTGGAGCAAAAGAAAACTGGGCTTCGTGACGCGGCTTTAACGGGCGGTGGAATGATTCGTGCCAGACGGGTTGCTTTTGGCGTTACGGATTCTGCCTTCATCATGGGCAGTATGGGATCGGTCGTGGGCGAGCGATTGACGCGGTTGGTGGAACGGGCCACAGAAGAAAAGTTGCCGGTAATAATTATTAGTGGCTCGGGCGGCGGAGCTCGAATGCACGAAGGAATTTTGTCGTTGATGCAGATGGCTAAAGTGTCGGCTGCTTTGGCGCGGCACAATGCCGCCGGTCAGCTCTATATATCAGTGTTAACCAACCCGACCATGGGTGGAGTGGCAGCCAGTTTTGCTTCGTTGGGCGATTTGATCTTTGCGGAACCCAAAGCCTTGATTGGATTTGCTGGACCTCGCACCATCAAGGCGACGATACGCATCGAGTTACCCGAGGGCTTTCAAACCAGTGAATTCTTATTGAAACACGGTTATATCGACCGAATTGTCCCCCGCGAACGATTAAAGCCAGAAATTGCGCGCGCGATCGACTATTGTGGAAAGTAGAATAGATAAGGGCGAAGTCCGACGCCCTGTTGGCGGCCGACCAAAGGGCTACTTGGATTCAAAGATTTCGACCCATGAGTTTGTTCGATTCATTTAAAAAGCTTTTCGCGCGCAAACAAGCGGTCTTGCCGCTCGATGTATCGGCTCGTTTTCAATTGGACCGGCATCCGTTTACAGGCACCATGTCTAAGTTTCACGTCGCCCGTGAAATCAAAACAGGCAAGGTCTACGGGATCAAACTACTCGACTCCGAGAAGCTGCAACAATTTCGCGATCGTTTCAAAGGGCTTAAACGGCCCGAAGAAGGCGAAATTGGCATGAAGATCAACCATCCACGTGTGGCTCAAACCTTTGAATATGGAAAGACCACAACCGGCATTGAATATATTTTGATGGAATATGTAGACGGCCCCGGTGTCAACACTTTACTGCGCGACAACGATCCACGTTTGGCAACGAATCGGTTGCTGCTCATTAAGCAAATGGCGGAAGCCATTCAGGCCGTCCATGACGCTGGATTTATCCACCGCGACATTTGTCCTCGCAATTTCATTTGCAATCAAGACGTGGAGTGGCTAAAACTCATTGATTTTGGTCTGACTGTACCCAATGAACCGCCCTACCGTTTGCCGGGCAATCGCACGGGCACGCCACAATACATGGCGCCCGAAATTGTCCGCCGCCGACCAACAGATCATAAAGTGGATGTATTTGCGTTTGGAATTACAGCGTTTCGACTGTTAACAGGGGAACATCCCTGGGGAACCACCCAAACCACGGGCTTGGCCGCATTGGCTCATGATCAAAAAAAGGCGATTGATATTCTTAAGTTGCGACCCGATTTGAATGCTAAACTGGCGCGGGCCGTTCAGCGGTGTTTGGAAATCTTACCTGACAACCGGATGGAATCGTGCCGGCAATTTTTAGGTTCAATTTCTGACGTCAAGCAGGAAACAGCCAGTTAGGCCAGACTTCGTAAAGCCATGGATGAACCCAAGGATTCGGCCACGAATACGCCGCGCTTAATGCAGAGATGATTAGTAGCACCAGTAACGTCAAGCGTTGCCATGGTTTCGCGGCCATTCGCTGCACGATAGGAACAAGTCCCAATAGCCAAAACGGGATGAGCCAAAAAGTCCATCGCAGACCGCTCGTTTGCCCACCATAATTGCGATCGTGCTCGGGTTGTTGCAAATAGAAAACCAGGATTACAAGCGTTAATACCAGTCCGCCGCCGGAAATAAACCGTAGACCCATCCAGCGGTCGCGCAACAGTACTAAGAGTCCCGCGGCCGACAACACCCAAAGTGGTGTAAGTGATAAAATGCCATGGTGACCAAATAGGCAGTGAAATAGATATTTAGGAATCTGCCGCGTGCCGCGATCGACCGTTGAGCGTTTTGGGTTGTTGGCAGCCCAATAACTGCCTGGAAAGTCATACCAGTTCGACCACGATTTCACAACGTAAACATTTCCCGGCAGTTGAAGTATTGCAAATTGCCCTGTTGACACTCGGTCGCGGACGACCCATCGTTTTTCCTCGGCTGATTCTGCGCCCATCCAACTACCTTGTTCGACGTAAGGCTCGGACATGGATTGAATCGTGCCGGCATGAGCCGAATTGAGAATCGCTTGCTTTAGCTCAATGGGCAATTGTCCAGATAGTAACGTTTGTTCGAAATTGCCATTTAATTGTGTGATTTCAGGGCCATCATGGCGGTGAGAATAGGCCAACCCCAATTCGCCGTGAGCCAAAAAGTTCATGAAAAAATTTGCCACTACGATTACCACTGCCGGAGGCAACAGTAATATCAGCGACTTGCGCCAATTGCTAATCACACTAACTAACACCGCCATCGTCAACAGCGAAAGCGCGGGCAGTTCAAATGTAAACGACAATGCGGCACAAATGCCGACGATCACAAAAGTCCTCGAGGTGGCCCGCCCGCGCATCATCAGGTCCATACCGTCGATAACTAGCATCGTGACAACCGCTGCCGGAACATGATTGTTAAGTGTGATGGAAAACGTCGAAAGGAAAGTTCCGCAACCGCCCACGGCGAGAACGTAATATCGAGTCCAATCGGCAACAATCATACGATCCAAGACCCGAGCCAGACTCCACAAGAAAAGTCCAAAAGGCAATACCATATTAAACCACAACAACACGCGGACGATTGGTATTGTCTCTTGGTCGATTCGCCAACCAGTTAACTTCTGTAACAGGTAATATTGTCCGGCGACGACCGTGGCTAAAAACGGGGGTTTGCTGCTGTAGTAGTGAAATTGCCCATCGGCGCCGACATGGCGAACTTTGTCGATTGTGTCCCAGTGAATGTCAGCCGTTCGATTGATCACCCGATCGATTTCATAAGTGCCATAGTCCACCAAGGAGTGTACAGTGCACCAACGACTGCGGTCGTTGGCACTAAAAAAAGGCGTGTCTCCCCGCGACCCAAAGTTTTGAACGTGCATGACCCGAGCGGTCAAAGTAACCAACGTCAACGCGATTATGATCCAATAAACCGACCAATGTTTGCGAGCGCAAAATAGCCCGGTTTCTGCTTGGCATCCTGGTTCCAGATTGGTCGGTGCTGATGGTTTGGTCGACGTCATTCTGCGGTCGAGTCCTTGTGCGTTGAAAATTTAAAACTGTTCGGCATCATCACAATGGCCAGTCTATGATTGATATTGAGTCGGAATAGCGCGGTCCATCGTTGTCGCGCCATTCTAGTTTAACATCAACTTGACCGAGTTAAGGGCGAGGTAAAGATATGCGAACGATGTTTTGAAAAGAAAAAATGGGTATTGGTCGTAAAATCGTCTGAATCTGCCCGTGGAGAGGCATCTAAATTTTTGTCCGGCAATGCTTGGATGTGCACTACAAAAAAATCCTAACCTAATGCTCGGAATATGATTTCAGAAGAATAAAAAAAGCCGGCTGGATTTTTCCAACCGGCTTTCGGACGACTGTGGGCTTTTGTTTGCAACGACTTGCCGACTGATTCGGTATGCGCGGATTTTAAGCATGCCGATGGGCGAAGAGTTCAGGTCATTGGTTAAAATTTTTGTTTGGGTTGATTGATCCAATCACTAGCAGAACGTTGCGGTGGTTTTGCGCTGGGTTGATCGCTTTTATTACCGGCGGCCCAAGGTGGCGGCGGCAATTTTGAAGTGAGATTTTCCCAAGTGTTCATGGTTGATTCTTTCAGTCGTTGATTGGCGCCGCGAAATGACTCGCCGGTCTTGTGGGCCCACTGTTGCATATTTTCGCCAGTACGAGCCCACATACTTTTTTCTGGTTTTTTGATGGCACGATCGAGAATATCCAAATCTTCTTTGCCACTTTGAGGCTCGGGCAACCAGCTGGGGCGTTCGGCGAACTTGCTGTTAGACGATTTTTTAGCCGCCCTGTCACCTCGTCCCCAAGGTAACCACGACTTGGTCTCCGATTCAGCCTCGACTTTTCGACCAAAAGTTGTCGATTGCGAGTTGTTGGAACTCTTTTTCATTCCTTGCGACGCGCCGCTAAATGGCACGTTGGCAATTCCTGCTCCTGAAAAAGGATTTTGTGCCGAAGTTAACGATGTAGGGATTAAGGCCAATACCAAAAAAAATAAGGCGATTCGCGACATAGACATGATTTCCTATGTGAGAGAACAAAAATTCTCATTTGGGTGCCGTAGCACCGCGCTGTAATTTGCAACTGAGGTAGGCTTGTAGCAAATGGCGGAAGGGGAACATAGAGCATTTTTTGCAGTTTTTTGGAAGTTTTGAAGGAAATGGAAGGTGTAGCGAGGCACAAATACTTTGGGGGCGGGAAATTTACTTAACGCGTCATCCGCCACTCGGCTTGATAAGAAATCCCTAGATTAATTATTCGTTGCAGCAATTGTTCATAATTGAGACCGGCCTTAGAGGCAGATTCGGCAAAGTCCTCTCCATAAGCTAAATTGGGATTGGGATTGGCTTCTAACACATAAACTTTTCCCTCGGGCGACAATCGCAAATCCATCCGCGCGTATCCAGAAAGCGAAAGGGCGTGATAAACACGCTTACAAGTCTGCAGGATGGTGCGCTGAGTTGCCGCATCGAGATCGACAGCCTCGGCGGTCACGACCCCCAGTTTTTCTTGATATCGGTAATCCCACTTAACGCGAGATGTGGCGATTTGTGGCATACCGGCGGGAGCTTTAGTAAACCGCAGTTCCCAAATCGGAAACGTCGTCAATCTCTGGTTCCCCATAACGCCGACGTACAGTTCCCGGCCTTCGATATAAGATTCGACCAAGGCATCCGTTGCGATTTCCTGGTGAACGTATTCGACTTGTTTCTGCAAGTTCTGGTCGTCATGGACAATCGATGATGCTGTGATCCCCACCGACGCTTCTTCGGATACGCTTTTGACCAGCAGAGGAAATGGCAACGCTTTCGGCCGCTTCGTCTGTCGTCCACGCTGTACCACCATAAAGTTAGGTGTGCGAATGCGGTGAAACGTCAAGATTTTTTTGGCAAGGCTTTTATCGTGTGCCAGCAACAATCCTCGCGGGTTGCATCCGGTATAAGGTTGTTGCATTAGTTCTAAAAAGCTGACGACGTGTTGATCGTAGACGCCCACGCCATTAAATTCCTCCATCAGATTAAAGGCGACATTAGGATTCCATTCGCGAATGTTGCGGCGAATATTGCCGAGGTCATCAAAAATCCCTAGTGGCCGCGCATCGTGTCCCATGTTCTGCAAAGTGGCCAGAACGTCATATTCCGATTTGAATTCTTGAATTTGAGCATCACTCAATCCTTCAATCGAGTCGGGAGGGACCAGCGATTCGTGCATCAATACCAGGATTCGTAGTCGTTTCATAAGGCGACTCGATGTTGCTGGCTATGTAAAAAATTCATAGTCAATGAAGTTAACATGGCGACGAGGCGTTGTTGTAAGACTTGAGTATCTCCGTGTGCGAACAGTTTTAACGTGGCGGCCCGGCCCGCCAATTGGATGATTAGCTGGTTGACATTGTAAGGGTTGTCGCCCGTGAATTGGTGGACGATTTGACACAACTCATTTCGCCAGCGGGCTAAAAATCGCTCAGCCGGTATATCGGTATCCTCTCGTGCTTTTTTAACAAAAACTTTTTGCAACGAACTGTCCAGGTTGACATCGGAATAGTCGATTTGGAATTTTTCATGCAAGGCCCGGTAGTGTTCACGCAACGTCCGACGAATGCGGCTGGTTGGTTCGATTCGAATTCGCGATTTTACTTTGGGGGGACTGTCGGCAATTTCTTGCATGAGCGATTCGACGTATTCGAGCTTGGCCAAAGCGCGCCAACCTTGGTAAGTCTGTTTCCAACGAGAACCGGGCGCCAGCCAGACCGCGAACGTTTCGGCAAAATCTTCGGCAGGGTGACTTTGGGCATACCAAGGATCGAGGTGCCGAACAAACGAACGGCTGCGCGGCCGGGGGCGATAGGAGTCCGGGTAGGGTGAGAAATAGTTGCCAAAAATCTCGCGATAACTGCGTCGTCGGTGGAGACGAAACGCCGTGTCGAGCGCATGGCCAGCCTCGTGCCGCAAAATCCTCATGAGCCAAGGGCGGGTTCCGCCCTCGACCTCGATCATTTGTTTGCGTTCTAACCGCATCAGCCGCTCGTGGGCCAAATAAAACGGTATTGCAATTCCTGGAATTCCATCGGGACTAAACCACTCATCGCTAAACCAGCAATGTGGACGCAATTGCAGGTCGCGCGCTTCGAGTTCCTCGTACAACCGTTCGACTTGTGGCGCCACCCAAGAACCCTCGATTGACAGGTCCAAGTCACAAATTCGTGTGTCCAGTAATTCTTGTTCGGTCATTGCCAGAATACGGCGATTACTGCTTTGATAATGCTTGCGCCCCAACGATTGCTTCCTTCGTGCAAAATCACATAAACCCAGTTTACTTTATCATCGATCGCGGAACCTCGGCGATATTAGTCCAAATAGGGGGAATCCCCGCCAGCTTGAGTTCCCACCGCGCTCCAAACATCGCGACCAATCGTATCTCGAATCATCGTTACATGTCCGTCAACAAAGACAACATTAATTCCGCCAGGATGACGACTGCCAAAAGAAATTTCCTGTTCATCAAACGTCGAACCCGGCCGTTTCAGTGCATTGATGGGTACGCCGGTGGATCCTAACCAATGCGACAGTTCCGTAATTGGATTTGTCCAATGATCGACCACATCGCCATTAGGGCCCTTAACCGACAAATCGAATAGGGCATCGGCAACCGCCGCCGTATGGGAAGTACCGTCATGAACTAAGCGAAAATCTCGGGTTGAATAGAATCCATCGGGAACAAAATTAGTTTCCGACACTGCCGTGCCACTGAACACTCCCAGGTAAGTCAGTGTCCAATAGCGCAACCCATCGACAGGAAAATCGATATATGGCTCGACATTGGCTGAGGGGCAAACCGATAAATACTGGTTTTGGAAGGGGCTGCCCAGATCGACAGGAGCGTTGGAATAACCGGGGATTACCATCCCCTGCTCTGCCGATGAACCATTGAGAACCAGACCGATTTGTTTGAGGCGATTTTTGCAGTCGGTCGATCGAGCGGATTCGCGGGCCATTTGGATGGCCGGCATCAACATGCCCAGTAATACCGAAATGATAAACAAAACGACTAAGACTTCTACCAGTGAAAATCCACGCGATTGCCTAAGCCAGCGAGATGATTGCGACACGGCCCATTCCTTGTGTGATGGTGAAGTTGGTAGGCCTAAAGTGAATTGATAAAGGCAATCGCCGATTTTTCTTCGCTGCTGGTCCAACCTTCATCCATGACACGAGTCAGCAATTGTCGAAACGCGGGCGTCGATCGAATCGCATGAGCAATTTGCGTTTTGTTCCCGGCTTTCTGCAATTTTTGGACGTACAGCAAAGCTACGTCATCCGCGTCAGAATTGTGCTTTTTGTCTAAATGTTCCAAGATCGCTTGAACGCGGGGAATGTTGGTGTCCATAGCGACCATCGCTTCGGCCAAGCCTTCTTCGTCCATTGAGGCCGTAACACCCAAACTGCCCCACCGAAACCGATTTACCACAAACGCCGGATCGTGTTTGAGGTATTCTAAAAATCCATGCGTGATCGGATTAATTGCTCCATTGGGCATGCCGAGTTTTGAAATTGAAAACGACGTGTCGAATCCGGCCAACCAAGTTATCGGATCGAATGTAAATCCGCACTCGATTGGTTTGAAGCCCGCCGGCCAATTTACCGTTGGTGACCCAAAGGTATAGACAATTCGCCCCGACAATCCGGAGGAGCCGTCAACCGCTAAAATTGCCGATAAAACGTTGGCCAAAATCAAGTTGCCTTGGCTATGGGCAAAAACCGGTGCGTTTCGCATTTCCGAGCGGCGCAATAGACGAAAAACCGCCAAGGCCGCAGGGTTACGAGCCAAGACGTCCTCCATTAATTGAGCTCGCGTTCTCTTGGGACCCAGAGCTTTTTTTTGTTTCTCTTCGGCTCGATCCAAAGCTTCTGAAGGAGATCGAGCAATCGGACCGTCAAATTGATATTTGTCGGCAATGCATTGCCCCAGGTCCTTAAAGAAACCGCCAGACTGATTAAATACTCCGTGTACAGGACACATTTGTAGGAGCGAAAGCGCCAACGCCGAGTCGCGATGGTCGATCCCAGAGTTCATCATGCCGTTGATGAATATCACTTTGCGGGTGGGATTAAACCACCTTGTTTGTTGCGCTTCGGAGTTGACATAATAAGTCAATTGACCGTTCTGGGTTGGGATAGAAGCTATTTCGCTCATCAGATTTTCCTTATGTTTCGCAACTGATTTCTCTGATTATGGTCAATCAACCCATCATCCGCAAGCAACCCCGCTTTGGCGTTTTAACGGGAAAAAATTGGTTGCAAGTCAGTTGGCACGATTGGCTCTACGGGGCAAACGAATTCAAAACTGATGGTTGATCCAGAATGGCTTTCCAAGAGGCAGCGCGAGCTAAAATTGCTGGTAAGTCAGCCTGGCCTCAGTAAACATTGACCAGACGGCGGGATTAGCCGGCGCGTCGGCGACCACGAGTTTCCGACAGACGCTGACGATAGATTTCGCTGTACCGTTCAGCTTGGAGTTCTTGGGCGTAGTTTCGTTCCATTTTCAGTCTCGCGCGACGACCCATGTGTCGACAACTGTCGGGATTGGCAATTAGCCAATCGAATGCGGCGGCCAATTGTTCACCATTGCCGCGTGAAACGAGTAACCCGTCAATGCGATCTTCGATTAGTTCGGGCAATCCGCCCACGTCAAAACCCACGACGGGCGTGCCGCAGGCCATGGCTTCCATGGCTACTTGCGGCAAATTGTCTTCAAGCGACGGAACGATCACAAAATCACAGGCGCTAAAGGCCTCGGACTGCTTCTCGACAGAGTCAACAAAACCCAATGGATGAACACTGGCCATTGGTGGCGGTTGGCTGGGAAGTCGCCCGGCGCCCATGGTTACAAGCTGGACCGGCTGGTTCGTTTGCCGTTGCATGAGTCCTTGCCACAGCCAACTCATTCCTTTACGAGGATTGGCAATATCGTCGGCAACAAATCCGATGGTAGTTTTGGCGGGGTCGAGGTTAAGATTTCGTTGGGCAATACGTTGTTCGTGCGGTGCAAATCCATGCAAATCAAGGCCATAAGGTATCCAGCTGAAAACAGTGCTTTGTGGCCAAATCGGGCTGCGCTGCGCCAAATTTAATAACCAGCGACTTGGTGCCACGACATGTAAGTTGCGGCGGCGCAATGATTGTTGCTTAACCAGCCACGACGCTCGCGAGACGTCGTCCGCATGAGGCTGGTTGACTTGCGGGCAATTTCCGCACCGCCCAGTGAACCGTTCACAACCGCCACTGAAATGACAGCCACCCGTCAACGGATTCATGTCATGCAGCGTCCAGACAATCGGCGTTGACTCCGGAATCGACTGAAAAAACGTGGGGTAGTCTGCTAAATGAGCAATCCAGTGCAAATGCACGATGTTGCTGGACTGTTTGTCCCAATCGAGATAAGTGGCATGTGGCAATTTAGCCATCGAAAATGATTCAAGGTGGCTGGGGCGATCAGCCAGATGTTCGTTGTAAAGTCGATAGGTTTGACGCAGTTGACGTTTGGCCAAATAGTTTGAGACGCCGGGGATTCGATACGATGCCGACGTGTCGGCCAATGTCAGTGGATAACATTCCAAGTCGCGCGGCTGACCGCGCTCGCTAAGCAAGTAAAAGAACTTTGAATCTTGACGCTGGTGCAGGAGTGTCCGATGCAGTCGCAGAGCGGCCGTGGCAGCTCCGCCATGGGGATAGGTACAGTAGTGATTTACCAAATTCATGGCATTCCCCATTTTCAACGGCGACCATCAGGCGTCGCAATCGACTCAAGTTCAATTGGCGGTTGTCGCTACGGCAATTTTGCTTCCATGCGATTCTTAGTGAGCAACATATTTTCCATCATGGCACGATGACCTCGCCGTACAAATAAAACTCTCAGTTGCCGCTGCAGTTGTTCCCAACGGTCTTGCCAAGGCGACCAAAACTGATTGCGGATTTCTTGGGCCGTCACCGGAGCAACACAGCGGTGAATAAAAGCGTCTTTGTCTTCCATGAATCCATGCAAGATGACTTTGTTGGGATCCAACACATCGCGACGCGCGCGAGGCACGCTCGAGAATGCAATTTGTTTAGTGGTCAAAATCCGACCAACATTTTGGCCATGTTGATAGACACTCATGTCAAAAACACCATCACGGGCGGCAACCGGCATGCGTGTGGCAAAATCCAACGCATAACAGGCCCCACCGTTGATGTGTTGTTCCAGAATCAATTTGCGTTGTCGCAACCATCGAAATTTGTAAACGCGCGGGACAAAGCAACCCATTAATAGTGGTTGCGGTGATTCCGATTCCCACTCAAGCCGCAAGCGCTGTAGCCAATCAGGCTTGACGAATGCCATATCCGATTCGAGCCATAAACTGAAGCCGTTGCCGGAGAAATGGTCGGCGACAAAGTCCATAGCGTCCCAAAACATTGCCGTGGGACCAGCCGGATATCCAAATACTTGAGTTGGACACTGAAATGAACGAGTGGGTGCCAGTTTTGCGAACTCAAGTTGAAGTGATTGGCTGAGCTGAGCTTTTGGACTTGCCGCCAAAACAAACGTCACGCCTTCCAGATCGGAACGGTTTTCTCGCAACCATTTAGCGGTCAACAGATACCGGTCAATTTCGGCTTGGCAATAATAGGGCAAGATCACGACGAATTGTCCTGATCGTTTCATTTTTGGCCTCCTGGCAATCGTCCGTGACTATTTCAGTCGCAAATTGGATGCAAACCCTTTTTCATATTGCGTGAAGTTTACAACACAAGCGGAAAATGGGTCAATTGCAATTATTTTGTCGTCGATTGTCAGGGTGAGGATAGGCTGACCTACCGTAGCCGTCCGCTGTCCTCAGCGGCGGAATAGAAAGCTCTCTTTGCTATAGTTGCCAGTAATTAGTCGTCGATTGTCAGCTTGAGGACAAGCTGACCTACAGTAGCCGTCCGCTGAACAGTAGCCGTCCGCTGTCCTCAGCGGCGGAATAGACAGCTTTCTTTGTTTTAGTTGCCAGTAATTAGTCGTCGATTGTCAGCTTGAGGACAAGCAGACCTACCGTAGCTGACCTACCGTAGCTGACCAAACCCTTTCGCCTCTGCGAGCACGCTGGCCAGGGAGCGACCCTAGCGGCGTTATTAAATTTCACGACGGCTCCCTCTTTGGTATCAAGAAACTTAAATGATGAGCGACGTGTAACAATTGCAACTCGCGGTGCTCATTTCTTGTCATGTTGCCAAATAACGGCGATGCATGCCAACTACCAGAGTGAGATTCAAATTGCGCAACGACCCGCTCGAACTCAGCCATCGCCTGGGCGTCTGTTTGCTGGTCGGCCGCTTTCACGGTGCTGGGCATGGTTGGTTTGCCGGAGGAAAATTCCTGATTGCGGATAATCTTGCGACGCATCCCCGGTCCAATTGTGATCTTCATTCCCCAAAGCACAAAATTAAGCGGAAATGGCGCTGATGGATAACCCTCCACCGGAAATCGCAACCAATCCGACAAATGGCCAAGCGTTTGCGATAGATTCCATTTTCCCAACTGCAAGTAGCCGCGGGCAAGTAAATCGCGCGCATCGGCGACGCTTTCGGAAAAATTTTGAAATCTTAGGGTTCGTCGTCGTTCAAGTGAATTCATCGCTGCTCTTCTCTGCTTATCGATCATCTAGACACCTCGCCGCGGACTTCCGGTTTGCAACCTGAGTGGCTGCGTTTCATTATTTCAGGCTATCAAGATTGATAAGCCCGATTGGTTCACGAGATGCAAATGGTTCGCCATAGCGGACGCCAATCATTTGGCCCCAATAGCTGGCTTGTGCCTCCATGCGTTCCAAAAAATTCGGCGAGTCGATTTCGCGGCCGACGATAAATTGGCTGGCGTAGCTGGCAATTGAGTCACGCTTTTGTATCCATTGATCGCTGATATCAACGACAAATGCTGGAACCGGATGCATCTTGAGATGAACACAGTAGTAATAATAGATTCGTTCAGGGAGGTAAGGCGTTCCAGGCAAATCCGTTTTCGTTAGTTTCGACCAAAATCGGGCCGCTTCAATCAACTCGGTCGCCGCAACATGATCGGGATGGGCATCGACCCAATAAGGCGCAAAGATCCAACGCGGCCGCGTCTGCCTCAATACTGTCGCTAGGGCGGCTCGCGATTCCAAATCGGCTTGTAATTTGCGGTTGATCAAACCTAAATTTTGTCGCCATGTAATATTCAATATTTTGCTAGCCGCCGAGGTTTCCACGGCGCGAATTTCCGGAGAGCCAAACGGTGTCGGCTCGCCATCGGTTAAATCCAGTACTCCCACCCGACGGCCTTGGTGAATCATTTTTCCAATGGTTCCGCCCATACCAAGTTCGGCGTCATCTGGATGAGGTGCGATTACTAAACAATCAAGCGTATTAGTCATGACTTCTTATGCGGGGAATGGAAACAAATGATATGTTCTCTATGATAGTGCCGGACTTTGTTTCGTTCTAGAGTCAATGAACAGGGCGGTCATCCTCATGTCGACGGATCCAATTCAACAAAAACTAAACGACGCACTGAAACATATTAACAACCAACGACAACAATTACAGGCAATTCGCGATCGACTTTTGCGCGTTGAATCGGTGTTGGATGTGGTCTTGGCCGACGACTGGGGGCTTTGGCTATACCGAAATCGCGCCGAGCGAATGGACCCTACCGTGCCGATCTTCGACCCTGAACGAGCGGCATTTCATTTATTTCGCTATCAATTCGCGCTTAGTTTTGTGGCCGACAAAATTGTCTGTGACGTGGCTTGTGGCACCGGTTACGGAGCGCAGCTAATGAAACAATCGGGCCGCGCCGTCCGAGTAATTGGAGTCGATTTATGTCCGCAAGCTATTGAATATGCACGAGCCAAACATTCGGCTGCGGGCGTTGAGTTCGCAGTCGGTGACGTTGCCTCGCTGCCCCTTGAATCGGAAACAATCGATGTTGTGGTTTCGTTTGAAACGATTGAACACGTTACTAATGAGAGCCAGGTCGTCGCCGAATATGCGCGGGTGCTTAAGCCAGGCGGGCTATTGATATGTTCGACGCCCAACGAATGGCCGTTGGAAATCGCACCATTCCACACGCGCGAATACAACCGCCACTCGTTTTGCCAGCTATTGGGCCAACAATTCACGGTGCAAACACTTTACAACCAAAACTCCGGTTCTTCGTTTGCCTACAATCGAGAGCAGCCCAGCGGGATTGTGACAACAACCGATGACAACCATCATTTGGCGGAATGTTTTATTGCGGTTGCGGTAAAGTCGTGACGCTACGGGGCAGGCGCATTGCGGAAACAACTGAGTAATAAATTAATTACGCCAGTCGGTCTTTTAACCAGTCGGCTGCGGACCTGCCACTCAAATAAGCCCCTTCGATACGGCCGGACATAGCCCAATCCCCGCAAGCTACCAGTGGAAGATGGTCGTGATGCCACGGCCATTGGGACGTTGAGGTTTCGGAAGGATGCGCGGTGGCCGCGGCTTTTTGATTGTCGTCATCGGCGTCGACAAGTGAACCATCGGATTTGTCGGACGCACTCGCCGAGATTGCGTACTTCCAACGGTGCGCGGTGGACATTGACGATTCAATCGGTTCGAGTCCAGTCGCCCGCCAAAACTCCGCCAACATTTGCCCTGCGATTTGCGCCGCTGGAACTTCCCAATGTCGCGCCGTCCATTCAGGCTCTGCATGCAGGACAATTGTCGGAGGCGATTTAGCACGACCGGGCTTGGTGTGGTTCCGGGCGACCCATCGGATCGAAGAACCATGAACAAAACAACCTTCCCAATCGACTGGCAAATCGCGTTGCAATCTGGCCATGGTTGCCCAGCATGGTTGCATCAACTGTCGGCGTAGCTTGCTCGAAAATGGATCGTTAGAATCCAACAAATCGGCCGCTTGTTCGGCTGGGATCGCCAGCAAAACAGCCGAAAAATTGCCTAGAGAATCACCTAGTTCGGACGTCAATTCAAAGCGGTCCGTTTGGGTATCAATTCGACAAATTCGCGTGTTGAGTTTGACTCCAATATTCTGCTCCGCGAGTTTGGCCGCCAAATTTTTGGCGATTGACGTCATGCCGGGAATTCCAACAAAACGCGGTGGCGGCGAAGTTTCGAGAGTGAATTGACCTTGGCGACAAATAGCAAAGCCATGTTGGGGCCAGGTCGTGATCCATTGCTGTTGTTGCCAATTTTTTACAGTTTCTCGAAACTGCGGATCGCGGGCCGTGAAATACTGTGCCCCATGATCAAATGTCAAGCCATCACCGTCGCGGCGAGTCGCCATCCGGCCGCCGACACCCCGACTTTTTTCAAATAGGGTCAGGTCGAACCCTGCGAGCGCTAACTCACGAGCAGCGTTTAGACCAGCGATCCCAGCTCCGATAATTGCAATTTGGCGGCGCATCTTTAGTTATTAATTGAATCGTGATCCAGTATAGTGTCGAAACCGTGATGTGTGAGCGTATGTAACCTGACTCGTGATGACCAGTGGGTAATTACGGAAACTATACCGCTTAGGTGCGGATTTTTTGACAACAATTCAACGACGTTTAATTTCTATCGATACCAATAGCGAAACCGTAAAGGCATTGCCTTCAATATGACACCAGAAAATTTTGTAGTAGTTGGCGGTAGTAAGGGAATTGGCGCTGCGATCGTTGAACGACTGTTAGCGACGCAAAATTCTGTGCTAGTTTACTCGCGTTCTCGCGGCGAGTTAGCAGATCATTCGATGTTAAAGCATCGAGTTTGGGACGCCACCGCTACAGATTTTCCTATCGACGATTTGCCAGATACACTGGCTGGCGTTGTCTATTGTCCTGGATCGATCCAATTGCGAAGTTTTGCAAACCTGCGTGTAGATCAATTTCGCGAGGACTTGGGAATTAATTTGTTCGGCGCGATCAAAGCATTACAAGCGTGTTTGCCGGGACTCAAACGCGGTGCAGATCAACGGCCCAGTCGAGTCCTATTATTCAGCACCGTGGCGGTACAAATGGGGATGGCACTGCATGCTTCGATCGCGGCTTCCAAAGGGGCTATTGAAGGATTGACTCGAACGCTGGCGGCAGAATGGGCGCCGCTTATCCGAGTGAATGCTATAGCGCCAGCGCTGACGGAAACTGGACTGACACAACGATTTGTAGCCACACCAGAAAAACGTCAGACGATGGATTCTCGCTATCCGATGAAACGGATTGGTAAACCGGACGATATTGCATTGGCCGCCATGTATTTGTTGGACGGTGATAACTCTTGGGTTACCGGCCAAATATTACACGTTGATGGCGGGATGTTACATTTGTACCAATCATAAATTCAAACCAAAACTGTCCCCACCAAAACGACGTCCGGTTCCGCCTTTTAGCGGTTGATCCGTCTTCTTCCCGACGGCCTCGCGTGACGGCAGCTCAGTTGCCGTTTCTTCTTTGTCTCGTTTTTTGGGCTCAGGTGCGGCTTGAGTCGCCTTAATCGACAGGCTAATTTTTTGTGCCTCGCGATCCACGTTCAAAATCTTGACTTCGACTTCGTCGCCTTGTTTGACATGGTTTTTCACCGCCATGACGCGATGGTGGGCAACTTCTGAGATATGGACCAAACCTTCGATTCCGTGGTCGATTTTGACAAAAGCACCAAATTGGGCCAAGCGTGTCACGGTTCCGCGAACAACGGAGTTAACGGGAAACCGAGTATCGATATCATGCCAAGGATGTTCCACGGTATCCCGATGGGTCAGCGAAATTTTGCCAGTTTCACCGTTGACGTTGTCGACCTTGACTTTGATTTTTTGGCCAACTTGAACGACTTCTTTAGGATGTTTAATGTGAGACCAACTTAACTTGCTGATGTGCACCAAGCCTTCGATACCGCCGATGTCGACAAAAGCGCCGAAATCCATCAGTCGAGTCACTAACCCGTCAAATTCTTGGCCCGGCTGAATGGACTCCAGCATTTGCCGCCGCGTTTCTTCATATTCGCGATCGAGTATTGCTCGATGACTCAGTACCAATTTTTTCCGAGCGGGATTAATTTCGGTGACCACACAAGCTAATTTTTGGTTGATATAGTCGCCAAATTGTTCGACGCGAACGCGAGAAATTTGGCTGGCGGGTATAAAACCTCGCAATTGATTGATCGTTACTTCTAAACCACCCGTGTTTGAGCCGGTAACACGGGCTTCGACGATATCGCCTTTGGATAACGTTTCCCAATCACCTGAGTCGGTAGCGGCGCCAGGAACAGCCACTTCGTACAGTCCATCTTCTTCATTGTGCGACTTAACGATCACTTCGACCAAGTCACCCAATTCGGGAGCTTTTTTAAATTGACGTAGAGAGGCGACACCTTCATAACGCCCTTTCAACGAAAAGAAAACGTTGTCATTTTCGATACGGGTCACCATAGCCTTGTGCCTGGATTGCGTCTCCAATTCGGTCGAGCCCGCATCGACGGAGCTGACGATATTGTCCATTGAAACACCGCTGAGAGCTGCAGCAATTTCGCTTTCCAAGTCATCGCCAAGTCCCAATTCGACTTGAGCCGCTGGCGGGGTGGCAGTCAAAACTGAATCGTTTGCTTCGAGAGGTTCCGAAGGCTCCGCTACGAGTTCATCCGCAGCATTTGCGGATTGCATATTTACCGGGTTCGATTCGGCGCGTGACACGGCAACCGGTTTGGCCAGCGATTTCGCACTAACGACGTCCCGCTGCGATCCAATTGCAATTTTTGCTTTTGGAGATTCCGTTTGGGATGCGTTTTCCAATTCCGAAGGGGTTGGGTTTGGTGAATTTGTTTCAGACATGAAATGCTCAACAACGATGTAATAGAAATAGCGATAATCGGATCTGCGGCCAAATTAGCCAAATACGGACCGCAAAAGCTCTAAGCTTTTGGGTACGGCCGTGGCGAATTCTTCTTTGCCTTCGAATTCCAACGAAACGTATCCGCGAAATTGATGGCGTCGCAAGATCTCGACGACCTTAGGATAGTCAATATCGAGTGTGTACCAAGTGCCGCCTCCAAAATAGGTTTTGGCTTGGACATAAACGGTTTTTGGTGCCATCATTTCAAATTGTTCAATAGGGCGTTCTAAGAAGTTGCCGGTATCCAGCGTTACCTGCAGCCAAGGTGAATTAATTGCGTCGACAATTCGCATCACACCTTCCGCTGTTCGTCCCAAACCCCAGTGGTTTTCAAGACCCAAAGTGACGCCGCATTTTTCGGCAGCAGGCAAACATTTTTCCAGGCTATCGATGACCCAAGCAAAACCTTGGTCTTCGGTGTAACCATCAAGTTTTGGCTCGATGCCTTTTTTGGCCATCAACTCATTAAAGTCTGGAATAGTTCCCCATCGCCCAGTATTGACGCGCATGGTCGGAATACCCATCTGATATGCCAATTCAATCTGGTGAATGGTATCGTCGATATTCTTTTTACGAATCGCTTCGTCCGGTGAGACAAAACCCTGATGGGTTGAGAAACCACAAAGATCCAGGCCATGTTTAAAAGCTTGTTGTTTGATGCGTTGCAAAGCGCCTGGCGATTCGTCGGTCATTTGTCGATGTAGAATTTCCACACCATCAAATCCCATTTCAGCGGCCAAATCGATGCATTCGGGAATCGTCAATTTGGTGTCGTCGCGATAGCGCCAATAAGAATACGTCGATACGGCAATTCGGTTTTTTATTGACCCGGTGGGTGCTGCCGCTTTGTCTTGGAGCGGGTCTGATCTAGTAGCGATGGAGTCCAAACTTGCCAATGTTTGCCCGTTGGCCAACAATCCGGCAGCGGGGGCCAAACTCGCACCGGCCGCCAACGTACCGACCATCCACTCACGTCGATTGTTCATCGGGGGAAATTCCTATTTTTACGTACGCAATAAATTTAAAACAGTCTACCGAATTGCAACGGTGTCTATTCTAACAGCTTTCTGGCGAATTCGGGACTCCCAGCGGCAAAAAAAGAACTGAATAACTTGGAGGTAGGCAGATATTAGCCAACTCGATCGGCGAAGCAGGAAAACCGCTCTAGGGGGTGCAATTTTTGGCAATGAGAAGCAGTTTATTAAACAAACTAAAAAACGTCTCGCAGTAACTCGCGAACGGCTTGTCCAATATCTGAGCGTTTCATTAACGACTCGCCAACCAAAATCGCGTCGACCCCCGCACGTTGCAGTCGCCCAACATCCGACGCCGTGTCAATCCCGCTCTCGCTCACAAACAAAATCTCCGGCGGAACCAGTTCGCGCAACCTCAATGAACGCTCGAGGTCCAAATCAAAAGTATGTAAATCTCGATTGTTTACACCGACCAGCTGGGGTCGGCAATCTAAAACGCGGGCGAGATGGTTTGGGTCATATAATTCGACTAACGGTGTCAATTGAAGTTCCAACGCTCTTTGATGGAGTTCTTTTAGTCGCGAATCCAATAGGCATTCAGCGATCAACAAAACGGCATCAGCGCCAAACACCAACGCTTCATAGAGCTGATAGTCGTCAATGATGAAATCTTTACGAAGCAATGGCAGCGGAACGGTTTGCCGAACGGACGCCAAATAGTCGAGATGACCTCCAAAATAGGATTCGTCGGTCAAAACGCTTAGGCAAGTTGCGCCATTTTCGTAATAAGCTTGCGCTATTTGGGTCGGTTCGAAATCTGCTCGAATTAATCCTCGCGACGGACTTGATCGCTTGATCTCAGCGATTAAGCTGATTTTCGGTTGATGGCGAATAGCAGCCGCAAAATCGCGGCGAGGCTCAACGTCGCGCGCGCGGGCGCGAATCTCGGCTATCGCAACTTTCGATTGGGCCTTGGAGATTTCGTCGCGCTTGGTCGAGATTATCTGGTCGAGAATGCTGCTCATGGATCACAAGTTAAACGTATGGAAACCGGCATCGAATCGACGCCGCGTATTTGGACGATTAAAGGGTATACGATAGTCTATTGAGAATTTTTTGTCGCCACTGGAACGAGGTATTTCGCTTGAGTTGTGGCGGATGGCGTTAATGGGTGACGGCGCAAGAGAATCGATTGCGAGCGATCGAGCTACCAAAGTTTGGCTTGGCTTTTGGCGGTTGAACCGTTAAAGCCAATTTGACCGTCATATTTTTTAATGTAGTTTTTGACGGAGACTTTCCGTGCGGTATTCTCGCTAGTCATATAGCGGATCTTGCCGTAAATCGGACGTTCTGGCCCCCACGGTCGATCGTATCGACCGAGAACCCAAAATATACCGCTATAGCTATTTGGATTTCGCCCATCGATCGCGTATTTGTTGTTCAAGTGAATAAGGTGTTCGAGTGCAACTCTGGGTGAGGGGGACCATTCCAACACCTTTTTGCCCCAAAGCATTCGTAAATAGTTGTGAATCCGACCCTCGCGGACTAACTGATTCTGTGCCGCATTCCACAATGGATCATGGGTTTGCGCATTTTCCAATTGCTCGCCAGTGTAGACAAATGGCCGCGGATCCGAGGCATGTTCTGCCAATGTGGCCTGGGCCCATTCTGGCAGCGATTCATAACGATCGTAATCGGTTCGGTGGCTACAAAAATTAAAACCTAACTCGCGCCAAGTGATGAGTTCGTCTAGAAACGATTCGACGGTGGCTGGAACGCCCCACCAACCGCTAGAGCTGCCAGTCGCTTTCGCTGGTAATAGGTTGACGGTCCAATCGTTTGATTTCATTAGGGTAGAAAAAATTTGATGGGCAGAGAGGTGACCAAAGTGCAAATAGCCGGATAACTCGCTGGCCGCCTGCGTTTCTGGTTCGTTTCTTTGTTCGCCATACAGATCAAGTCGATTCGCTAAGAATTCTTGCAGCTGTTTTTCCGCAGCCCTTGCCCCGCCGCGTTCGGCAATCGGCCCCACGGTCGCGTCTATCGGAAATTCATGAAGACCATCCAATTGTCGAGACAACTTTTGAACATCAGCACGCGGCCATCGCTCGACAAATTCCGGGGGCAGCTTAACCGGATCTCGTTTTTTCAGCTCAGCCAATGGGTCCGCTTGCGGAAGGTAGTCTAGATGGGGGGGAAGGTTTTTTTGCAGAAACCTGCGGAAGTCATAGGCTCGCGAAAACACTTGATCCGTGGCGTGCATTGGCCACAAGCCATTCGAATCGATCAGTTCGAACTGAACAGGAATTTGCTTTGCCGCCGATCGAACCATGCGCGGCAAAAAGAAGCAAGGAAAATCATCGCTGACGACAACACAGCTTGCTTGAGCCAATCGGGCTAATGCTCCGTCTCCTTCGCCGGCTGCCGGTTCCAAATAGGGATAATAGCTCAGTCCTATCGCTTGAGCCTGCACCTCATTGTCGGCCATCCCTTGAATCACATAAGCATGGATGCGGTGACAATTCCATTGGTATCCAGCGCGCAATGCTTCGAAGACTAATAAGGGTTTGTCGAGAGCGCGCGAATAATCCACGGCACGCTGCAAACTGAAATTCCATTGCAATCGACGATTGGCAATCATCCAGTAGAGAACGAAGTCACCCTGAGGATTCAACGGCTGGCCATTTGCTGCGCGAATCCGCGCAGGCGGAACTTGGGATTCAATTTTTTCAACGCGCATCAGATTGTCCGGGCAACGATTAGATCACAAAGGTGAAGATCATCGGTGGGAAGCACAGAAAGGGAATCGATAACGACATTAATCCCAAACACCATCGCAACCCACCTAACGGCACAGAATCATCGCGGGTCGGTGGATGCCGAGTGCCGACTAAAAGCAACAGCAAAACCATTACGATCAAGATGTAATTCTGCAAATAAACCATGGTGGCGATCGCACCGATGACGATTGCTTCAGCTAACCAATGGGCGCGGCGACCGAACAACGTATAGGTGATATGTCCACCATCAAGTTGTCCAACCGGAATCATGTTGAGTCCGGTCACCAAAAATCCGACCCAAGCCGCAGAAAAAAAGGGATTTAATTGATTAATCCAGATCGGTTGGCCGTGATATCCCTCGACGCCACTAAGCCGAATCATCCAATCAAGCGCCAGGGGGCAGTTGAAACCCAATCCCCCCTGAGGCGGAGGCGATAAATCGAGTTGTTGAACCCCGATCCACGCAATTGGGATGGCGACCACTAATCCTGCCAAGGGCCCAGCAATGCCGATGTCAAAAATCTGCCGTCGATTGGCTGTCATTCCTTGCATACCGATGACAGCCCCCAAGGTGCCAATAGGGTTAAATGGAAACGGCAAAAAAATCGGCATCGAAGCTTCGATCCGATAAATCAACGTGGCGACAAAATGCCCCAATTCATGCAGTAGCAAAATGGCCAAGACACTTCCCATATACAGCAATCCTTGCTGCC